>JAIXTT010000071.1 GCA_027483795.1 Hyphomicrobiales bacterium | reverse complement strand
GCCGACGAGGAAGTGTTCGAGATGAACAACGGCTGCATCTGCTGCACCGTGCGCGGCGACCTGATCCGCATCATCGACGGGCTGATGAAGCGCAAGGGCAAGTTCGACGCGATCATCGTCGAGACCACGGGCCTCGCCGACCCCGCCCCCGTCGCGCAGACCTTCTTCGTGGACGAGGACGTCTCCGCCCGCACCAAGCTCGACGCCGTCGTGACCGTGGTCGACGCCAAATGGCTCGGCGAGCGGCTCAAGGACGCGCCGGAGGCCAAGAACCAGATCGCCTTCGCCGACGTCATCGTGCTCAACAAGACCGATCTCGTCACCGAGGCGGAACTGGCCGAGGTCGAGGCGAAGATCCGCGCGATCAACCCCTATGCGAAACTCCATCGCACGCAGCGCTCCGCCGTCGCGCTCGACGCGGTGCTCGGCAAGAACGCCTTCGATCTCGACCGCATTCTCGACGTCGAGCCCGACTTTCTCGAGCCCGGCCATCACCATCACCATGCCGACGACGTCCGCTCCGTCGCCGTGACCGTGCCGGGCGATCTCGACCCCGAGAAGTTCATGCCGTGGATCAACGAATTCACGCAGGTCGAGGGACCGAACCTGCTGCGCTGCAAGGGCATCCTGTCCTTCAAGGACGAACCCAAGCGCTTCGTCTTCCAAGGCGTGCACATGATCCTCGACGGCGATCTCCAGCGCGATTGGCGGCCGGACGAGACGCGGCGGTCGAAGATGGTCTTCATCGGCCGCGAACTCGACCGCGCGAAGATCGAGAAGGCCGTGGAGGCCTGCCGCGCGTGAACGCTCCGACGTCCCTCACCTCGAACGTCGTCCCGATCGAGGCCGACGGCCATGTCGTCGCCGCGGGTTTCCCCGGCGGCGTGCCCACCCTCGCGCTGGCGACGGGCGCGGTTTTCCGCATCGTCGAGGGCGCATCGCAGGAGATCGCGGCGCATCCCGACGCGGGCATCCTGTCCGCCGCGATGGATTTCGATTGCGCGGTCACGGCCGGCGACGACGGGCGGATCCTCCGCATCCGCAAGGACGGCACGACCGAACTTCTGGGCGAGGAAAAGGGCCGCTGGATCGACGCCGTGGCTCTGTCGCCGTCCGGCGCGGTCGCGTGGTCGGCGGGCAAGCGCGTCTCGGCGCGCGACGACAAGGGCCGGGTGAAGAGTTTCGACGCCCCCTCGACCCCGCAGGGCCTCGTCTTCGCGCCGAAGGGCCATCGGCTCGCGATCGCCCATTACAACGGCGCGAGCCTCTGGTTCCCGAACGTCGAGGGCGCGGCCGAAGTGCTGAACTGGAAGGGCTCGCATCTCGACGTAGTATGGTCGCCGGACGGGAAATACGTCGTCACCTCCATGCAGGACAACATGCTCCACGGCTGGCGGCTCGCGGACAAGAAGGACATGCGCATGTCCGGCTATCCGGCGAAGCCGCGCAGCCTGCATTGGTCGCATGACGGCGAATGGCTCGCGACCTCGGGGGCGGAGGCCGCCATCGTCTGGCCGTTCAAGGACAAGGACGGCCCGATGGGCAAGGCTCCCCGCGAATGCGGCGTGCGGCCGGCCAAGGTCACCCGCGTGGCCTTCCATCCCGGCGCGCTCGTGCTCGCGGTGGGCTACGAGGACAATTGCATCCTGCTCTGCCGACTGACCGACGCCGCCGAACTCCTCGTCCGCGCGCCGGTGAAGGGACGCGGAGCGATCACGGCGCTGGCTTGGGACAAGCAGGGCAAGCGCATGCTCTTCGGCACCTCCGAGGGGGATGCCGGCGTACTGACGCTGCCGTGACGCTCGACCACGGACCCTTTCGGCGCGACCGGGCCGACCCCGACGCGGTCGAGCGCATCAAGCGCTGGGTCCGCACGGCGCTGGGCCTCGGCGAGGCGGATACGGTGTCCGTGAACGAGATCGACTGCGCCGACCCGGCCTGTCCCGGGCGGGAGACGGTGATCCTGATCCTGCGGGAAGGCTCTCCGGCACGAAGCTGCAAATCACCCGGTGCGGCGGTGGTGCAGACCCGGCCGACGGTGGAGAAGGCGCTCAAGGGATAAGCCTCGGCGGCCGCGCAGATTCCCCTTCTCCCCTTGCGGGAGAAGGGAAGGTCCGCGGCCCGGCGATGCGCCGCTATCGCCCCGCCCGTCTTTCCGGCTTCGCATCGGGAACATCCGCGCCCCACGGCCCGAACAGCAGGCGGTAATGCGCGAACATCGCGGCCGTCACGGTCCAGCCGCCGACCGACAGGCCGACCGTCATCGCGGCGATCTCCAGAGGCTCCGGCCCGACCCCCAGCAGCAGACCCGCGCCGTGCGTGGCCGCGCCCGCCGCCGCGCCCGGCAGAAAACCGAAAAGGCCCGCGAGAATGCCGAGCAGCGGCGCGCGCCGCAGCAGCAGGAAGGACCGCGTCAGCGTGGGCGGACCGCCGAACTGCACGTCGATCATGGTCAGGGCCGAGGCGGCGACGAAGACCACGAAGGTCATGCCGCCGAAGAGATGCACCGAGGTCTCGATCGTCTCCGCCGTCTCCTCGAAATCGGCATCGAAGCGCTCGACCGCATAGACGCCCGCATAACCGACCGCGAGCGCCCAGAGAAACAGCGCGAGCAGCATCACGAGCAACTGCAGGAACGTGCCGCGCAGCGCGGCCTTCAGCAGTGCAAGGAAGGACGTCGGCGGGCGACCGACATCCGCGAGCAGGACCGACCCGACGGGACCGGCCGGCATGACCGCGAGCAGGATCGTCGGGACGAGCGACCCCGCGAGGAAGAGCGCCGCCCGGCCGGGCTCCTGCGCCGGATCGGGCAAGCCCGTATCCATCAGCAGCGCGATCGACAGCGCCGTGAAGAACGTCTTCGGAAAGGCCTTGACGGGCAGGAGGACGAGGCGGACGAACAGGGAGAAAAGCCCCGGCGTCCCGGTGCCGCGAACCCGGCGGCCCGTGCCTTCCTCCGAAACGGAATCATTCATGCGCAAAGCCTCGTCTTCGGCATCGTGCCGACCGTGACGGACGCGGAGCCGGGGAATAAATCTTCAGGATCCGGGTCCGGCCATGCCGCCCCGGTTCCATACGCAGGCATTCGATAAAAAAGACCCCCCGAGGCTATCGGAGGGTCCGTCGGCGTCAACAGGGAAGAGGCGACGGCCTCACCGCACCAGAATATTCCGGAACTGCCAGGGATCGGCCGTGTCGATGTCCTCCGGGAAGAAGCCCGGACGGCCGTCGAGCGGGGTCCAGTCGGTATAGACGCCCACGACCGGGCCGAGATAGGGCATCTGCACTTCGAGGCAGCGCTTGTAGTCCATGTCGTCGGCCTCGACGATGCCCGCGGTCGGGTTCTCGATCGCCCAGACCATGCCCGCGAGCACGGCCGAGGATACCTGCATGCCCGTGGCGTTCTGATAGGGCGCGAGCATCCGCGTCTCTTCGATCGAGAGCTGCGAGCCGTACCAATAGGCGTTCTTGCCGTGGCCGAAGAGCAGCACGCCGAGCTCGTCGATGCCGTCCACGATCTCGTTTTCGTCGAGGATGTGATGCTCGGGCTGCCGTGCGCCCGCCTGCCCGAACATCTCGTGCAGCGACAGCACGGCGTCGTCGCAGGGGTGGTAGGCGTAATGGCAGGTCGGGCGATAGACCGCCGTCCCGGCCGCATCGCGCACCGTCAGATAATCCGCGATGGAAATGGATTCGTTGTGCGTCACGAGGAAGCCGAACTGCGCCTGCGCCGTCGGCGTCCAGGAGCGCACGCGCGTGTCCGCGCCGGGCTGGAGCAGATAGATCGCCGACCCGCAGCCTTCGGCATGCGTCCGGCCGTTTTCCGGCATCCAGCGCTCATGCGTGCCCCAGCCGAGTTCGGCGGGCTGCAGCCCTTCGGACACGAAGCCTTCGACCGACCAGGTGTTGACGAAGACCTGCCGCGGCTTCGGCTTCTTGGCGCGCTGCGTGTCGCGTTCGGCGATGTGGATGCCCTTCACGCCGAGCGTCCGCGCGAGCTCCGCCCAGCCTTCGCGCGTCACGGGCTCGTCGCCCGGCACGCCGAGATCCTTCTTCAGATTGACGAGCGCCTGCTTCACGAACCAGGAGACCATGCCGGGGTTCGCCCCGCAGCAGGACACCGCCGTCGTGCCGCCGGGATTGCGGCGGCGTGCGGCGAGCACCGTCTCGCGCAGCGCGTAATTCGAACGCGCCTCGGGGCCCTTCGACGAGTCGAAATAGAAGCCCGCCCAAGGCTCGACGACCGTGTCGACGTAAAGCGCGCCGATCTCGCGGCAGTATTCCATGATGTCGAGCGAGGACGTGTCGACCGACAGGTTCACGCAGAAGCCCTGCCCCGGCCCCGCCGTCAGCAGCGGGCCGAGCAGATGCTTGTAATTGTCGCGCGTGACGGGCTGGTGGATGAAGCGGATGCCCTCACGCTCCAGCATGTCCCGCCCCGCCTCGCTCGGATCGATCACCGTGATCTTCGAACGGTCGACGGTGAAATGACGCTCGATCAGCGGCAGCGTGCCCTTGCCGATCGAACCGTAGCCGATCATCACGATCGGCCCGTCGATCTTCGCGTAGACGGGATGCTTGTCGGTCATGGGCTTCGCCTCGAATGTCGGGCCCGGCCGCGAGGCCGCCGGGCATGAAAACGGCACGCCCTGAAAACAGGTCGTGCCGTCGGGGTCAAGTTCGTCGGGCGTTCGGCCGCCGTCAGGCGGCCTTCCGCATCGCGCTTTCGGAGGAGAACGCGGCGACGAGGGTCGCGATGTCCGGACGCGGCATCCGCTCGCCCGTGGGCTGCACGAGACCGAACGCGTCGGAGAGCGAACCGCGCACCAGTTCGAGACCGAGGAAGCGCTCGCGCTCGACGGGGCCGGGCATCCACAGCCCTTCCGTCAGATCGCGGCGGAAGCCGAAACGCTCGTAATAGGCCGCGTCGCCGACGAGCAGCACCGCGCCATGGCCGATTGCGGCGGCCGCGGCGAGCGCATGCTTCATCAGCATCGCTCCGATTCCGAGCGAGCGGAGGTCGGCGTCCACCGCGAGAGGCCCGAGCACGAGCGCGGGTCGGCCGGGGCCCGCCGCGACGTTCCACAGCCGCACGGTACCGACGACCTTGCGGCCGCGGAGGGCGACGAAGGCGAGGCCCTTCGCGGGCATGCGGCCCTCGCGGACGCGCTCGCAGGTCTTCTCGAAACGCGCGGGGCCGAAGGCGCGATCGAGCAGCGCTTCGCGCGCGCCGACGTCGCCCGTGGTCTCTTGCCTGATCGTGATCATCGCAGTCTCCTTCCCCGCCGCGCATGGATGCGGGCGGTTTCGAACGCTTCTTTGTTCGTGGAAGCCGGATCCGGCGCGACGCGTCGGATCCGAGAGTCCCTTCCGGATCGGGCCCGAAGGCTCAGATCACGTAGGACTTGAGAGGCGGGAAGCCGTTGAAGGCGACCGCGGAATAGGTCGTCGTATAAGCGCCCGTGCCCTCGATCAGCAGCTTGTCGCCGATCTCGATGCTGACCGGGAGAAGATACGGAACCTTCTCGTAGAGAACGTCCGCGGAGTCGCAGGTCGGGCCGGCGAGCACGCAGGGCGCCGTGTCGTCCCCCTCCCGATCCGAGCGGATCGGGTAGCGGATCGACTCGTCCATCGTCTCGGCGAGGCCGCCGAACTTGCCGATGTCGAGATAGACCCAGCGGTGGTTGTCGTTGGCGTGCTTCCTG
>JAIXTT010000073.1 GCA_027483795.1 Hyphomicrobiales bacterium | reverse complement strand
CGGATCGTGCGCTTCTTCACGCGGCGGTCGCGCGTCGCATACTGCATCGCGCGATCGACGGCCGCCTTCGCGGCGCGGATCGTATTCTTGCGGCGACCGTAAAAGCCCTTGGCGGCCTTGAGGGTCTTCTTGTGCTTGGCGTGGGACGTAACGCCCCGCTTCACGCGTGCCATGGCTGATCTCTCCTGTGTTCGCTTGAGCCCGGGCGATCAGCCGTTGGGCAGGAAATACTTCTTCACGTTGGCCGCATCGCCCTCGAAGAGGACGTTCGTGCCGCGGTGATTGCGGATCTGCTTGTTCGTACGCTTGATCATGCCGTGCCGCTTTCCGGCCTGGGCATAGAGCACCTTTCCGGTGCCCGTGATCTTGAACCGCTTCTTGGCGGCCGCCTTGGTCTTGATCTTGGGCATTTTGCTCTCCGAATGGACGGCGCGAACCGTCCGCAGTGTCTTCGTGCCGGTCGTCGCCGACCGTTTCGTCTCGTCATGAGCGACAAAGACCCGCCACGGCAGCCCTGATGAGCCGGGCGGTTCGAAGCCGTGGGCTATAAAGGGAAAAAGGCGGGATTGCAACGGGGGGAACTCAGCCCGCCGCCGTCCAATCCTCGACGGCGAGCCCGGGCACGCGTCGGAACTCGCGAAGATTGTTCGTGACCAGAACGAGCCCGCGCGAAACGGCTTGGCCGGCGATCAGGACGTCCATGGCGCCGATCGTCACGCCCGCCTTGGACAACGCTGCACGGATCTCGCCCGACGCGACGGCATCCTCCTTGTCGAACGGCACGACCTCGAACCGAAGCGCGTCGACGCGCGCGGCGTTTCGCTCCGGCTGAAGGCTTCGATGCACGCCGTAATGCAGTTCGTGCAGCACGATCGAGGACAGCCCTATCTCATCGGGACTGCGGGCGCGAATGCGGTCCGCCAACCTCCCCGCGCGCCCGCGCAGGAGATCCACCAGGGCATTCGTGTCCAGCAGATAACGCATTCAGTCGAAGGCCCCATCAAGGCCGGGACGCTCCTGCGCCGAAGGTTGATCGCGGCCGCTCTCCATGAAATCGGGGCTCGCGGTCCCGATGAGGGCATCGAGCCACGCCCAATCCTTCGCGACGGGCTCCAGAATGACGGCAGCCCCGCGTCGGCGAATGCGCACCTCGCCGCCTTCGAAGCGGAAGTCCTTGGGCAAGCGTACGGCCTGCGACCGTCCGGTCCAGAAAAGCTTGGCGATTCCGTCCATGGCGACGCCCTCCGGTATACGGCAAACATATATACTAAATTGGTTCCTCCGCCAATTGCCCTCCCCGCCGCCCGCGGCTACTTCTCGTCGAAAGACTGCGTGCGAATACGGGAGCGACGCCATGGCCGAGGCCGCGCGGGACGAGGGAACCTACGACTACATCGTCGTGGGCGCGGGGTCGGCGGGTTGCGTTCTCGCCAACAGACTCTCCGCCGATCCGAAGAACCGCGTCCTTCTGCTCGAAGCGGGCGGCAAGGACGACTGGATCTGGTTCCACATCCCGGTCGGATATCTCTTCGCCATCGGCAATCCGCGCGCGGACTGGATGTTCAAGACCGAGGCCGAGGCGGGGCTCGGGGGGCGCGTCATCGCCTATCCGCGCGGCAAGGTGATCGGCGGCTCGTCCGCCATCAACGCCATGATCTACATGCGCGGGCAGGCCGCCGATTACGACGGCTGGCGGCAGCAGGGCCTCGACGGCTGGGGCTGGGACGACGTGCTGCCCTATTTCATGAAGCACGAGGACCACATTTCCCCGCCGAACGCGCTTCATCGCTCGGGCGGGGAATGGCGGGTCGAATATCCGCGCATGCGCTGGGATATCCTCGACCGGTTCCGCGACGCGGCCGAGCAATACGGCATTCCGAAGGTGGACGACTTCAACACCGGGAACAACGAAGGCTCCTCCTATTTTCAGGTGAACCAGAAGAACGGGCGGCGCTGGAGCGCCGCGCGCGGCTTCCTGAAGCCCGTGCTGGGACGGCCGAACCTCCGGCTCGAAACGGGCGTGCGGGTCGATCGGGTGATCGTCGAGAACGGGCGCGCGACGGGCGTCGCCTACACGCAAGGCGGCATCGAGAAGAGGGCGCGGGCCGCGGGCGAGGTGGTCCTCGCGGCGGGAGCGGTCGGCTCCCCTCACCTTCTCCAGCTTTCGGGCATCGGGCCCGCGGAGCTTCTGCGGACGCACGGCATCGACGTCGTCGCGGACCTGCCGGGGGTCGGCGAGAACCTGCAGGACCATCTGCAGATCCGCCCGATCTACAAGGTGCAGGGCGTGAAGACGCTCAACATGGAATACAGGTCGCTCCTCAAACGCGCGATGATGGGGCTGGAATACGCCCTGTTCCGCCGCGGGCCGCTCACCATGGCGCCGTCGCAGCTCGGGGCCTTCACGCGCTCGTCTCCGGACTATGCGACGCCGAACCTGCAGTTCCACATCCAGCCCCTGTCGCTCGACAAGTTCGGCGAGCCGATGCACGACTTCCCGGCCTTCACCGCGAGCGTGTGCAATCTGCGGCCCGCCAGCCGCGGCTCGATCCGCATCGCGAGCCCGGATGCGTCGATTCAGCCCGCGATCGCGCCGAATTATCTCTCGGCGGAGGAAGACCGTCGGGTCGCGGCGGACGCGCTCAGGATCGTACGGCAGGTGGTGAGCCGGCCCGCGCTCGCGCCCTACAAGCCGGAGGAATACAAGCCCGGCGCGCATCTCGTCTCCGACGAGGACTTGGCGCTAGGCGCGGGTCAGGTCGCATCCACGATCTTCCATCCCGTCGGCACGGCGAAGATGGGAATCGACGCCGATCCCATGGCGGTGCTCGACGCGCGGCTGCGCGTGCGGGGGGTCGCGGGCCTGCGGGTGATCGACGCTTCGGCCATGCCGCGCATCACGTCGGGCAACACGAATTCACCGACCATCATGATCGCCGAAAAAGGCGCGGCCATGGTGCTGGAGGATGCGCGGAGCTGAGGGATTCCCCTCCCCGTCATGCCCGCACCTGCGGGCATCCACGTCTTCCTTCGCGCGACCTGAAAGACGAGAATGGCCGGGACGAGCCCGGCCATGACGTTTTGCGGCCTTCGGCGAAGGCGGAGAAAGCTCAGCCCCGGCCGACCAGCGGCATGGTGGTCGCCATTACGGTCATCGTGAGCACGTTCGCCTCCGGCGGCAGGCTCGCCATGTAGACGACGGCGTTCGCGACGTTCTGCACGTCCATGACGGGTTCCGGCGCGAGCGTGCCGTTGGCCTGCGGGACGCCCTTCAGCATCGCGGCCGTCATGTTGCTCGCGGCATTGCCGATATCGATCTGGCCGACGGCGATGTTGTATTTGCGCCCGTCGAGCGAAGCCGCCTTGGTCACGCCCGTCACCGCATGCTTGGTCGCCGCATAGGCGATCGAATTCGGGCGCGGAGCCTGGGCGGAGATGGAGCCGTTGTTGATGATGCGGCCGCCCTGGGGAGACTGCTCCTTCATGATGCGGAAGGCCGCCTGCGTGCAGAGGAAGACGCCCGTCAGATTGACGTTCACGACGTTCTGCCAATCGGCGAATTGGAGATCTTCGAGCAGCACGCCCGGCGCATTGACGCCCGCATTGTTGAAGACGACATCGAGGCGGCCGTGTTTCGCCTTGATCGCGGAGAAGAGCGCGTCGACCTCGGCGGGGTTCGCGACGTCGGCCGGCTGCACGAAGGCTTCGCCCGAAGCGCCCGCGTCCTTCGCGACCTTCGCGGTCTCCTCCAGCGCGTCCTTGCGGCGGCCGGTGAGCACCGTGGCGTAGCCTTCCTTCATCATCGCGATCGCGACCGAACGGCCGATTCCGGATCCGGCACCCGTCACCAGCGCGATCTTGCCCTTGCCCGTCATGCGTCTCTCTCCCCGGCTCTTTCGCCGAACGTTCTTGATTCCGGCGGAACGGCCCGCCGTCGAGGTCGCGGATCCTATGCGAAGTCGGACGCCGAGGTCACGCCCGGATTGATGCCGGCGCGGCTCAGGCTTCGGCCCGATCATAGGCGATGGTCTCGAACCGCATGGAGCGGGCGTCGACCATCAACAGGCGACCGACGAGAGGTTCGCCGAAGGGAACGATCGCACGGACGACTTCGAGCGCCATGAGGCTCCCCATGACGCCCGCAAGCGCGCCCAGAACGCCCGCTTCCGAACAGGTCGGCACCGCACCGGGCGGCGGCGGGGACGGGAAGAGGCAACGATAGGACGGGTTCGGTCGGCCGTCGGGCCCTGCTTCGTGCGGGCGAAGCGTGGTCAGCGTGGCGTCGAAGACGCCGAGCGCCGCCGTGACGAGCGGCCGTCCCGCACGCTCGCAGGCGTCGGCCACCGCATAACGGGTCTCGAAATTGTCGGACCCGTCGGCGACCACGTCGAAGCGGGCGACGAGGGCCGGCAGCGAGGCGGAGGAGACGCGCTCGGGGATCGCCTCCACCAGAACATGCGGGTTCAACCGGGCGATCGCGTCGCGGGCGCTGTCGGTCTTCGGTCGGCCGATGTCGGGCGTTCCGTGCAGCACCTGCCGCTGCAGATTCGAGAGCGAGACCGCGTCGTCGTCGGCGATGCCCAGCGTTCCGACGCCGGCGGCGGCCAGATATTGCAGCAAGGGCGCGCCGAGCCCGCCCGCACCGATCACGAGCACGCGCGCGGCCTTGAGCCGCTGCTGGCCCGGTCCGCCGATCTCGCGCAGCACGATATGGCGCGCATAGCGTTCCAGTTCGTCGGCGGAGAGGCTCATCGGCGTCCCCGGGCCCAGTCGAAGGCCTCTTCCATGCGGTCGTTGCCCCAGAAAAGCTCGCCGTCCGGCGTGACGAAGGTCGGCGCACCGAAAACGCCCAGCCGCTCGGCTTCCGCGGTCTGCTTGCGGAGCGCGTCCTTCACGAGATCCGTCTTCGCGGTCACGAGCGCCGTCTCGTAATCCGCCCCCGCCGCCAGCACGGCTTCGCGCAGGACGGCTTCATCGTCGATCGGCCGGCCCTCGCAGAATTCGAGCCTGAACACCGTCCTGCTGAAGGCGGGCCGCGCCTCCTCCGGCAAGGCGAGCGCCACGCGGGCGGCCGCAAGGCCGTTCTGCGGGAACGGATCCGGCTTCACCAACGGCACGCCCAGCCGCGCGCAGCCGCGCTCCATGTCGCGCCACATGTAACGTCCCTTGGCGGGATCGAGATTGAAGGGCGACGTGGAAAGGCCCTTGTTCCTGAAGACGACGCCCAACAGGAACGGACGCCACCGCACCGTGACGCCGGACCGCGCTGCGGCGGCCTCGACCCGCTCGGCGGCGAGGAACGAATAGGTCGAAGCGAACTCGTACCAGAAATCGATCATGGGTCATTCGTCTCGCGACCAATCAGGGCGATCAGGCTACCGAGCGGACAACTCGGGCGAAAGCCCTATCGAGCAACTCGATCATGCGGAAGCAACAGGTCGTATCATCGAAAAACAGGGAACAATTCCGCACACTATTCGCGCGCGCGCGCGATGTGTGCTCGTGCGGGACTCTTAGACCGGAACCAGGAACGAAGTTCCGGGAGGAGCGCCCCCTATTTGCATGCTGTGGATATCGTGCCTCCGATGCTTTGAGGAATTCGGAAACGAGTTTAGGTTCGACACCGAAATCGATCTCGTCCGCGTTGTGACGTGGCCCAGGAGGCAAAGTTCGATTTCCACGCTTGCCGGTCCCCCGGGGAGGATCGGGCAATCACCCGACATCGATGAACGTGTCCGCACGGATTGCGGACCTGTCTCTGAAGCGAGAGGGGGATTGCCTATGGGGCATGACCGAAAAGACATGAAATCGTCAGGCGGAAGGGGCGTCGGGAGGGGCGGCGGGACGGGCGGCGGGACGGGCGGCGGAAGGGGGTACGAAACGGGCCTCTCGCAAAGGGCTTATCCGACCCGAATTTTCCGACGCTTGGGCGATCCGGCGGTCTTGGACGGCGAAGTCGTCGGACGATCTCCTCCGCAACCTTCCGATGGAGGTAGCGGAAGTGCGGAGCGCGGAGAGCGGGTGGGCTTCTGTCGGCCGCCGGTGCAGACGCGCTTCAAGAAGGGGACGTCGGGAAATCCGAAGGGCAGGCCTCGCGGATCGCGCAACAAGCCTAAGCCGGATGGGAGAGAAGAACTCATCTGGAAAAGCAAATTCAGGCAAGAAAGTACGACGGGCGTTCTGCTCTATTTCGGTCCCTTGGACGACGCCGCGCGGAGGGAGTGGAGGGCGGAGGCCGCTCGTGAAAAGGAGGTGCGGGAAGACCTGAAGAGCTTCAGGCAGAGGCTGTCGAACGCGACGGAACCGGAGGAGATCGCCACGGCGAAGTCGGACATCGAATTCATGTACAGGATCTTGAGGGGGATGAGGCGAAGGGCGAAGGAGCCGCGTTTCAACCACAGACTGCATCTTGTGCGCGAAGTTTGATGAGCTCACGGCCGAAGGGACCGATCTCGAGGACGGGATCGAGGATCAGGAAGCCGTGTCGCAATGTAGCCGTGTCGCAATGTAGCCGTGTCGCCGTGCCGCCGCTTCACGCTTCTCGGAAGCTGCCTCAGCAAAGGGGCGGATCAAACGGAACGGGACGATGAATTTGCAAGGTTCGAAAAGGGAGGCGGTGCGGAGCCTCGGGACGAAGACGCAAAACCTGTATCAATCCCGAGGTCCGCACCGCTCGGAGGATTATCTCGACGACGCGGGCTCCGAAAGCGATTTCGGCATCGGTCAGGCATCGGCTGAAGAGGATACCCCCAAGAATTGGCTGGAACGGCCCTTTCAGACAGCGCGCCTTTTGAACCGGAGACCGGGTTCGTCCGGCGTCCCAGTAAACTCGATGCCTGCCTCTTCAAAGGCCCGCTTCAGGTCGAGAAGCGTCTGAGAGCGGCTGGGAGGAATGCCTTCGAATTGCTCAAACCTCTGAATGGTCGGGAAGCTAATGCCAGCTTTCTCAGCAGCTTCGCGAGCAGTCCAACGCAACATCGCTCGTGCAGCACGAATTTGAGTTCCCGATAGGGGCACGGCTTGACACCTTGTGATGACTTTGATATCTTTTTTTACATTCCCGATATCATAAAGGAACCGAAGATGTCTGACTCCCTCACCTACTGGCACAACGCCCTTTCTGGCAAGTTCGGTCCCGTTCACGAGAATGATCCACAGCCCGGTTGGTATCGAACGCGCGGGACGCGGGAGCGGCGTGCTGCGGCGGTGGAGATCTTCGTCGACGTGGACGGATCGCTTCGGGCCGTGCGGGACGGGATTTCGGTGGATCCTTGTGCGGTGTGGACCTGGGTCTGCATGAACCCGGTGTCGCGGGAGGATTATTGCGCCGTGGTCGAGCGGGGCGAGCCTTGGCCCGACGAGGTGCCGGTGGTGCAGTGGGGACACAATGCGCTGTCGGCGGATCCGGTGGAGCTGATCGAGGCGGAGATTTCCTTGCTGTGGTCCGAGGCCTCGGTGTGGCTCGGGGAGATCGGTGCGGTGGGCACGCAGGTGCAGGCGGACCGCTGCGCCAATTTCGCGGATCGTTTTTCGGAGTTGGAGAAGAAGGCCGAGGAGGCGCGGGCTCTGGACAAGCGTCCCGTGCTGGAAGAGGGCCGCGCGATCGACGCGCGATGGAAGCCCGTCGTGTCGTCGGCTTCTTCGGCCAAGACCGCGATGAAGAAGGCCCTGGAGCCTTGGCTCATCGCCGAGACCGAGAAGCTCGAACGGTCATCGTGCTTCGGCTCCGTGCCCGAGAGCGTGAAGGCGGGCAGCTCGGGACGCAGGATCTCGCTTCGGCGATCGAAGAGGGTGCATGTGGCGGACAGGAACGCCTTCATCGCCCATTACAGGAAGGATGCGCGTCTCTTCACCGATGAAGCCGTGCAGAAGCTTCTCCTGAAGATGGCGGAGACCGACCTTCTGGCGGGCAGGAAGGTTCCCGGGGCCGAGCTCGTCGAGGAACGCGTCGCGGCCTGATGACGGGATGACGGGAACGGCGGATCGAGCCGTCTTCCGCCATCGTCCTCTCGTCCCTCCGTCCTCAAGCCTCGTTCTCCGTTCTTCGTCTGCCTCCGCTATTCCGTTTCCTTTCCTGACCGGACCCATCCGGTCCCTGATCCGAGAGATCCCGTCATGAGCTTCGAACCCGTCTCACGGGCGAACATGCGTTCGCCCGAACGCCCGAGCCGTGTCTCCGCCAGGAGAGACGAGAACGGGAGGTCTTCGTCATTACCCTCGCCTCCCCTTCCCTCGTCCTCTCACGCCTCATCCCTGCCGCATGCAGGCTCCCGTCCGCGCGCCATCGTGCCGCGGACGCTCGAGGAGACCATGCGCATCGCACAGGCCGTCCATGCGGCCCGCATGGCGCCCAAGGGCATGGACACGCCCGAGCAATGCATGGTCGCCATCCTGCACGGCTTGGAGGTCGGCCTGACGCCTCTCGCGGCATTGCAGAGGATCGCGGTCGTGAACGGACGTCCGACCATCTGGGGCGACGGAGCTTTGGCTCTCGTCAGGGCATCGGGCCTCGCCGAGAGGATCGTCGAGCGGATCGAGGGCGACGGCCCCGTGAACTGGACGGCCGTCTGCGAGGTGATGAGGAAAGGCGAAGTCGAACCCTTGATCCGGACCTTCTCGGTCGAGGACGCCAAGCGCGCGCGTCTGTGGGGCAAGGCGGGACCTTGGACGGACTATCCGCGCCGCATGCTGCAGATGCGGGCGCGGGCCTTCGCACTCCGAGATGCCTTCGCCGACGTTCTGGGCGGCCTCTATCTGCGAGAGGAGATCGAGGAGGAGACGAGAAGGGTTCACGTCATCGCGGCGGACGTCGAGCCAAGGAACATGGACGATGAGGAGACCACGGAGGCGCAGCACGTTCCGCAAACCGTCCCTCCCCTGCCTCCGATGCGCTCGCTCGACTTGCGGCGGCATCTGTCGAAGGAAGCTTCTCGTCTGCGCTTTCGGAACGGGTGGTCGATCCGGCAGCCGAAGAGCCTCAAGCCGCATCCGATCGCGATGGCGCCGGATCCGAGGGACAACGATGCCCTCCGGGCAGGGGACGAGGATGCCCGACGGGCAGACGTCGGAGATGCCCGACGGGCAGTGGACGAGGATTCCCTTCGGGCAGGGGACGAGGATGCCCGACGGGCAGGCGTCGGACATGCCCTCAGGGCGGCTGAACGTGATGCCCGACGGGCAGACGCGACTTCGACGGAAAGAGATGCCCGGAGGCCACCCGAGCCTCGCACCCAAGGGGCATACAGGGTCGAGCCCGATGATCGTCGATCGCCCGCTCAGGACGGCGCTTCCGTCCTCGATCTCTTCGACGACGCTCTCGCCTGTGCACGGGATACCGACACCCTCTCCGAGATCGTCGAGGAGTTCGCATCACGCCTGAACGATCTTCCGCGCGACGTCAGGCTCTCCGCCGACATCATCATCGCGCGTCACGAAAAACGGATCGCTCAGGATGCGGGCGGTGGGCCGAACAAGGGGCCACCGGGCATGTCGGAAGGGGGCGCGCCATGATCCGCAGACGCCTCTCCACACGGGCGCGGCTCGAACTCTTCCTCGTCGCTCAAGGACGATGCAAAGCCTGCGACCGTCTCCTCACGCCCGGAACGCGCTGGGAGGTCGATCACGTGGTCCCCCTCGCACTCGGAGGGGCGGATACCGAAGAAAACCTTCAGGTCCTGTGTTCGCCCTGCCACGCCGGGAAAACTGCAACGCGCGACGTTCCTGCCATCGCCAAAACGGAGCGCATCAGGGCAAGGCACCTCGGGGCACGAAGAGCGCGGAGGCCCATGCCCGGAGGGCGCAACTCTCAGTGGAAGAGGACGATCGACGGGAGGGTGGTAAAGAAAGGATAGCCGTCCCAAACCACTATCTTTCCGAAGCGGCAAGAACCAAATACAAAGTCGCCGCTGCATGATGGAGATGAGGAAGAGGCCGCTCCTCGAGCCTTACCAGGAAAGCTTCTGACCGGAGTTCTTTGCTCTCAAAGCGTCTCCGGGCTCTGGAATCCGGATCGATCTCGATCTTCCGGGAGGTGTTGTTGGGGTTTCGGAAGCTGGTTCTGCGGTATTCGACCGGCAAGGATTCGGCGGTTCTGCTGCATCTGGCGCTGAAGGCGTTCTGGCCGGGGCGGCTGCCGTTCTCGGTGCCGCACGTCAATACCGGCTGTAAGTTCAAGGAGATGATCGCTTTTCGCGACGAGACCGAACGCAGGCTCGGCCTCGACCTCGATCCTACGCCGGTCACAGGAACGTCAGGTGGAATGGCACTACATCATGCCGGGCAAGCCGACGCAGAATGCCTTCGTGGAGAGCTTCAACGGCCGGCTGCGTGACGAGTGCCTCAATGAGACGCTGTTCACATCGCCGGCTAACGCCAGATCGATCCTGGCCACCTGGAAGCACGACTACAACACCATCAGGCCGCACTCCAAACTGGGCGGACGCACCCCCGCTGAGATCGCCGGCAAACGGGGTTGGGTGCATGCCCCCAACCCCGTTGCCATCCCATCAACCATGAGCCATCAAAGCCTAGGGCTCTACTTCTGATCGGCACCAATCAGGGGTGCACGTCACCCACCTTAAATTCCGGTGCCTCTTGTTCCCGAACGCAAACCTAAGATTGGAAATGATAAGAGGCAGTGGACCGGTTGCAGTTACCGAATTTATCGTGTATTTAGAAAACGTAAATCCATTAGAATTATGTCTCGGAGATGGTAGCAGATGCCCAATCTTGTCGACAGTGTCTACTATCAAGTTGTCCCGCGCAACAGTTTCAATGAGCGCTTACTAATATTCGCACGCGATCAGATTTATGCTGACTTTATTAAGGAAATGCATCCCAACAGTTCCGACAGGATTTTAGACGTTGGTGTGTCTGATGTAATAAACGATGGAGCCAATGCTTTAGAGCGCAAATACCCTTATAAAAAAAACATCACGGCGTGCGGCTTGGGCGATGCCGCAGAATTTTGCCATGCATTCCCTGAAGTACGCTACATCAAGATAGCGGAAAATGAACGCTTGCCGTTTGAAGACAAATCGTTTGAAATTGCGGCTGCAAATGCTGTTTTAGAGCACGTCGGCAGCAAGTCTAGTCAGGAATTCTTTATATCTGAGCTCAGCAGAGTTGCAGATCGCGTTTTTATAAGTGTTCCAAACAAATATTTCCCTATCGAACATCATACGTGCCTCCCCTTTGTTCACTACTCTAAACTCGCTTTTTACGTTGCTTGCAAATTTACCAATAAGATGGCGTGGACAAAAGAAGAAAATTTGACTCTCATTTCGTACCGCCACCTTCAAACACTTGTTCCATTCGGCAGACGTGGAAACATCGGATGGACCGGAATACGATTGGGACCCTTTAGCTCAAATATTTTCATGTCGATAGGCCCTTCCGATTGATTCGCTATATGGACACTAAATCTCAAGGCTACATTATGTATAAACAATACGCCAAATTCATGGTCAACGGAGCGTTTTTGGGAATAATATCATTATTTTTACAGCAGTTTTTGTTCATATTATTAGGAGGCAATGACGGATTACAATACGGCATTTCGTCTATTATTTCTTACACAATACTTGTTGGCCTAAACTTCATAATACAGAAGCACATAGTCTTCTCGATGCAGGGGCGCTTTTATCGATTCGTGATCATAAATCTAACTGTTATGTGTTTAGTGTCATTACTGGCTCCACTCTGCAGGGAAGTTGTCGGGCTCTTGTGGAACAAGCAACTCGGTGATAAAGCTGGTTTTGCCATCGCCGCTTTATTGTGCGCGATCCCATCTTTTGTTCTAACACGAGCTTATGCATTCGATATGAGTATAAGGCCTGAGATTAACACTTCCAGACCGAAACGAGAGCCCTAATGCGCGTCGGCATCATCATTCCGGCCTATAACGAAGCTGCTGCGATCGCTTCAACAGTGCGAGAATACAAGGAAGTCTTTCCACACGCGCGTGTAGCCGTGGTTAATAACAACTCGACGGACACCACTGCCGACGAAGCAAGAAAGGCACTCAATCCAGAAACTGATCTGCTCCTGTTCGAGCGTCGGCAGGGCAAGGGTTACGCTGTCAAAACGGGGCTATCCCGCCTTGACGCGGACGTCTACGTTATAACGGATGGGGACGCCACCTACCCAGCTGAGGAAGCCAAACGTCTCTTAGATATACTCGTCGCGGGCCGCCACGACATGACCGTCGGAGACCGCGTATCGAATGGTGCATACGCCGCGCAGAACACACGCGCAGGTCACAATTTGGGAAACAAACTTCTTACTGCTGTGATTTCGCTTCTCGCACAAGAACATTATACAGACGTTCTGTCCGGCCTCAGGATCATGTCTCGCCCCCTCGTCGAGCAGCTCGACATACGCTCAAGCGGTTTCCAGATCGAGACTGAGCTGAATGTGCTGGCTGCCTACTTACGATCGGATATCGTCGAAGTGCCGATTGACTACCGAGCGCGCGGTAGGGACTCGGAATCTAAGCTCAATACATTACGTGATGGTATTCGCATCCTGTCTTTCGCCTTAAATAATTGGATCGCTTTCTCACCGCTTCAGCCCTTCACGGTCGTCGCGGCCGCGGCACTTCCCATCTCCGCACTGCTCGGGTGGCGTGTCATAACAGGCTTCCTCGAGACGGGGCATCCTTACAGCACGACGGCGACCGCCGCGGTAGCAACGGGTATCGTAGGCATTCTCGCGATTTTCTTCGGAACGACCCTGCGCATTTTGAGTCGCAACGAACGCAGACGCGAGATCGCTCGTTTTCTCGAGGCTAAGCGTACATGGAACGCTACACTCGACACCGGCTCACGGAAGCATCGCAAATAATACTGATCCACCCCCATCGAAGTGGTCCACCCTGAGGTATGTCTTCGGACAGAAGGAGGCCCATCACGGCCTGCAGATGCGCGACACCTTCGCGCTTGGCGGCGGGCCCTACCATTATTTTGCGAGCAGCTCGCGCAAGACGGCCACGTCGAGCATCTGCTCGGCCAACAGCTTCTTCAGCTTCGCGTTCTCGTCCTCGAGTTGCTTCAGCCGCTAGGTCTCGGAGACGTCAATGCCTCCGTACTTGGCCTTCCAGTTGTAGAGCGTTGCTTCCGAGACGCCTTGCTTGCGCGCCAGATCCGCGGTCTTTGCGCCGGCCTCGTGCTCCTTAAGCAAGCTAATGATCTGCACTTCCGTGAACCGTGCTCGCTTCATATGTCCGTCCTTCGAAGGCCCGGACTCTCACTCCGTCTGGAGTAAAAACTCAGTGGCAGGTCACCGCGTATCAGCTAATCGTCGCGCGCTTCTTCTAACGCTCGACGAAGCTTTTCTAGCGGAGCGAAAAAGTCGTCATGCACAGAATATCGTCCGGAAATACGAAAGGCACGTGATCCAAAAATAATATTCACCGTGGCCTCGGAAACTTCTGCTAATTTTTCCCATATATCAAATACTGTTGACGGATGTTCCGCAGCAAGGATAAAAATTCTTGTTCCCGGGGAACACCACATAATGTTAGTTATAGCAGCGCCAGTTGCTGCTACTATAAGTGATGCTTGTTTAAATACACGTACTTGCGTTCGGAATGAATGCGTTTCAGGGATGAATATCTCAAATCCCTGCTCAATCAACATTTGCTCAAGCGCTTCCGAATTCATGACAGTACGCGCTCCAGACATCCGTTTGATGTATATTTTTCTATAAGGACGTATTTCCGAATACTTCATGAACGAAAATACAGCATTTCTTATATGTAAAAGATATTCTTTATTAATATCTGTGTACATTGAATCGCGCTTTGAATAATATATATCTTGTATTGTATTCATATCAGAAGCATATACAAGTTTTTGTACTTTGATCGTCTCACCCGGCCTTATCTCAACAAGAGGATTTGCACGATGATTTACGCATTCAATTATCTCGTGAAATGTTCTTGGCAGATTGGCATCTATCAGAATGGGCGTATTTTGGCGTGCGACTGCCATTCCTTCGATCAAACGCGGAATCACCTCGACGACAAAATGGAAGTAATTTGATGAATACTCATGGAGCGCATGAATTGCTTCTCGTAAGACAAAATACGGCTCGCTTATTTTTTGAATTTTTATTCCATTATTTTTTCTTAATATATATTGGCCCTTCATACTCCATTTCGGGTCATCTTTAAATCGCGCAAACTCATCATGCAAAACCGTATCGGCATTAAAAATAAGCGCCCTCGATCGACCTATGCAGACTTGATCTTCT
>JAIXTT010000112.1 GCA_027483795.1 Hyphomicrobiales bacterium | reverse complement strand
GACCGGATCGTGCAGGACGCGCTGCGCGCCGTCGAAGACGACGGCATCGTGTTTCTCGACGAGATCGACAAGATCTGCGCCCGCGACGGCCGGCAGGGCGGCGACGTCTCCCGCGAGGGCGTACAGCGCGATCTTCTTCCGCTCATCGAGGGCACGACGGTCGCCACCAAGCACGGCCCGGTGAAGACGGACCACATCCTCTTCATCGCGTCGGGCGCGTTCCATGTCTCGAAGCCTTCGGACCTCCTGCCCGAACTGCAGGGGCGCCTGCCGATCCGCGTCGAGCTGAACCCGCTCGACGAGGACGATTTCCGTCGCATCCTGACCGACACCGAGGCGAGCCTGATCAAGCAATATGTCGCGCTGATGGGCACCGAGGGCGTGACCTTGTCCTTCACCGACGACTCGATCGGCGCTCTGGCCAAGATCGCCGTGCAGGTGAATTCCACGGTCGAGAACATCGGCGCGCGGCGTCTCCAGACGGTTCTGGAGCGCGTCCTCGACGAGATCAGCTTCACCGCCCCGGACCGCGCGGGCGAGACGGTGGTCATCGACGCGGAACTGGTGACGAAGTCGGTGGGCGATCTGGCGAAGAATGCGGATCTGAGCCGCTACATTCTCTGACGTGATCCCGTCTCCCGCATCGGGCGAAGCGAAGACCTCCGGAGACCCGCGCCCCTGACCCCGCCGACCTCGACCGAACCGTCCGAAAGCCTCGCCCGCGACACCGCCACCGTCGGTCTCGCCTCCGCCGCTTCGCGCGTGCTCGGCTTCGCGCGCGACCTGCTCACCGCGGCGCTGCTCGGAACGGGCCCAGCGGCCGACGCCTTCGCGATCGCCTTCCGCATCCCGAACCTCGTGCGGCGCGTGCTCGGCGAGGGCGGGCTGCATGCGGGCGTCGTGCCCGTCGAAAAGGCCGTCGCCCGACGCGACGGCGACGAAGCCGCACGGCGTTTCGCGGGCGAGGCCCTGTCGACCTTCGCGCTCGGTCTCGTCGCGCTGACGGCGCTGGTCCAGATCGCCGCGCCCGTCCTCGTCTTCATTCTCGCTCCCGGTTTTTCCGGCGGGCCCGAAGCCGCGACCGCCGCACTATGCCTTCGCCTCTCGTTCCCGCTGGTGATCGGCGCGACCCTCGCTTCGCTCGCCTCGGCTCTGCTCGTGGCACAAGGGCGGTTCGGCTGGGCGTCGTGGTCGCCCGTCGTCGTGAACGCCCTGCTCGTCGGACTTCTTCTCGCGCTCGACGAGATCGCGGGCGGGGACGAAGCGCGTGCCGCGGCGATCCTCTCGGCCGGATCGGCGGCGGCCGGATTCGTGCAGGCGGCGATGGTGCTGCCTCCGCTGATGCGCTCGGCCCGCGCGCCCGTCCTGTCGTTTCCGCGCCTGTCGCCGGAAGTGAAGCGTCTCGCGTCCCTCGCCGGTCCCGGCCTCGTGGTGGCCGCCTCGACCCAGCTCGCCGTGCTGATCGCGATGCAGGTCGCCTCCGATCTGCCGGGCACGGTCTCTCGGCTCCATTACGCGGATCGCGTCGCGCAATTGCCGCTCGGCTTCGTCGCCGCCGCCGCGGGGATCGTCGCTCTTCCCGAACTCGCCCGTCATGCGGCCCGCTCGGCCGCTTTTTCCGCTGCGATCGACAAGGCGCTCGCGCTCGCCTTTCTCGTCGGACTGCCGGCGGCGGCGGGGCTCGCGCTTCTTGCCGAACCGATCGCGAGCATCCTGTTCGAGCGCGGCTCCTTCACCGCCGCGGACGCGGCGGCCACCGCATCGGCGCTCGCCGCGATGGCGGCGGGCCTGCCCTTCGCCGTCGCGGCGCGCGTGCTTTCGAGCGCCTTCTTCGCCCGGGAGACGCCCCGTCCGGCCCTTGCCGCCACGGGTGCGGGCCTCGCGGCGGGCCTCGTCGCGGCGCTCGCGTTGCGCGGTTTCGGCGCGGGCGGCATCGCGCTGTCGATCGCGGTCGGGGCGGCGGTGCAATGTGCGGTGCTCGTCGCGGGGTTGGTCGCGGCGGGTCTGTGGACGCCGGGCCGAAGCCCGGCCGGGCATCTGGTGCGCTGCAGCCTCGCGACCGCCGCCATGTCCGCGGCCGTCGTCTTCGGGCTCGGGCGTCTCGACGCCGCGCTCGCCGCCGATGCGGGCACGCTCATGCGCGTCGGCGCGCTCGCGCTTCTGTGCTGCGGCGGGGCGGCCGTCTATGCCGTCGCAGCCTTCGCCGCGGGCGCGCTGCGCCTCTCCGATTTCCGCCGCCCGCCCGCTCCGCTTGCGTGAAGACGCGACCGTTGCGATAAGCCCGGCCGAACGAGAGGACTTCGCCAATGGCCGGTTTCAAGGAACGCGTGTTTTCGGGCGTGCAGCCGACGGGCAATCTGCACCTCGGCAACTACCTCGGCGCGATCACCAAATTCGTGGCGCTGCAGGACACGCATGACTGCATCTATTGCGTGGTCGATCTCCACGCGATCACGGTTCAGCAGGATCCGGACGCGCTGCGCAACTCCATCCGTGAAGTCACGGCGGCCTTCATCGCCTGCGGCATCGACCCGAAGAAGCACATCGTCTTCAACCAGAGCCAGGTTCCCGAACATGCGGAACTCGCTTGGATCTTCAACTGCGTGGCCCGCCTCGGCTGGCTCAACCGCATGACGCAGTTCAAGGAGAAGGCGGGCAAGGACCGCGAGAACGCCTCGGTCGGCCTCTATGCCTATCCGGCGCTGATGGCGGCCGACATCCTCGTCTATCGCGCGACCCATGTCCCCGTCGGCGAGGACCAGAAGCAGCACCTCGAACTCGCCCGCGACATCGCGCAGAAGTTCAACAACGATTTCGGACCCTCGATCGCGAAGCACGGTTTCGGCGACGCCTTCTTCCCGCAGCCCGAGCCCTTGATCCAAGGCCCTGCGACGCGGGTGATGAGCCTGCGCGACGGCACGAAGAAGATGTCGAAATCGGATCCGTCCGATTATTCGCGCATCAATCTCTCCGACGACGCCGACGCCATCGCCCAGAAGGTCCGCAAGGCGAAGACCGATCCCGAGCCGCTGCCCTCCGAAGAGGCCGGGCTCGAAAACCGCCCCGAGGCCGACAATCTCGTCGGCATCTATGCGGCGCTGGCCGACACGACGCGCGAAGCGGTGCTGAAGGAGTTCGGCGGCGGGCAGTTCTCGACCTTCAAGGCGGCGCTCGTCGACCTATCGGTGGCCAAGCTCGGCCCGATCGGCGGGGAGATGAAGCGCCTCGTCGCCGACCCCGCATCGATCGACGCGATCCTCGTGGACGGCGCGGAACGCGCGGGCGTCATCGCCCGCGAGACCATGAACGCGGTCAAGGACATCGTCGGCTTCGTACGGCGCTGATCCGCGCCGTCGAGGTCGGACCGGTCAGAGCGCGAAGCCGCTCTCGGCGGCGAGATCCTTCAGCCGGACTTCGGGCCTCGCGCCCATGTGCTGGATGATCTCGGCCGCGGCCAGCGCCCCGAGGCGTGCGCAGTCGACATGCGCTGCGCCACGGGCGAGGCCGTAGAGGAAGCCCGCGGCGAAGAGGTCGCCCGCGCCCGTCGTGTCGACGAGCTTCTCGACGGGATGCGCCGGGACCGAGAGCGTCTCGCCGCGCGCGACCACCACCGAACCCTTCTCCGAACGCGTCACCGCCGCGAGCACCTTCTCATTCCGGAGCTCCGCGAGCGCCGTGTCGAAATCCGCGGTCGCGTAGAGGCTCTTGAGTTCATGTTCGTTGGCGAAGAGCACGTCGACGGAGCCGTCGCGCAGCAAGCCGAGGAACTCGTCGCGATAGCGGTCGACGCAGAAGGAATCCGAAAGCGTCAGCGCGACCGCATTGCCCGCCGCATGCGCGACGGTCGCGGCCTTGCGGAAAGCGTCCTTGGCCGCCGGGGGATCCCAGAGATAGCCTTCCATATAGACGATCCGCGAGGCGCGCACCGCGTCGGGATCGACGTCGTCCGGTCCGAGATCGCGGCAGGCGCCGAGATAGGTGTTCATCGTCCGCTCGCCGTCGGGCGTCACGAGGATGAAGCTGCGGGCGGTCGCGGCGCCGTCCGCGGCGGGGCTCCCGTCGAAGGCCACGCCCGCGGCGCGGATGTCGTGGGTGAAGAGTCGGCCGACCTCGTCCGTCTTCACCTTCCCGACGAAGGCGGCCGAGCCGCCGAGCGATGCGACGCCGACGATCGTGTTCGCCGCCGAGCCGCCCGAAATGATCCTCGCAGGACCCATCGCCGCATAGAGCCGCTCGGCTTCAGCCTCCTCGATCAGGCGCATCGAACCTTTCGCAAGCCCGTGCGCGACGAGGAAATCGTCTTCGGTGC
Organism: Hyphomicrobiales bacterium; assembly: GCA_027483795.1. Taxonomy (GTDB): domain Bacteria; phylum Pseudomonadota; class Alphaproteobacteria; order Rhizobiales; family Beijerinckiaceae; genus JAIXZO01. The sequence goes on along the minus strand of JAIXTT010000112.1, from coordinate 77,229 downwards.
GGGCGAGCACGTCGACGATGGCGTTGCCGAGGCCGAGAACGTCGTAGCGGAGAGTCATGGCGGCTCCTTGAAAGCGGACGCGCGCGGTGTCGCACCCTGATCGGGCGGCGGTCAAGCCGGAGGGTCGATCCGGGTCTCCTCCAAGGCGTCTTCGAGCGTTCTGCGCAGGCGGTCGAGCGCAGGCCCGTCGAGCCTGTCGATCGTCCGCGAGAGCCGGTTGGCGAAGGCGGTGGCGGCGGGGTCGAGCCCCGCGGTATCGATCACGATGCGCGGATGGGAGATGTCGGCGAGCCGCGCGATCTCCTCGGCATCGTCCCAGATCACGTTGAAGAAATGGATCACGCGCTGGATGAAGGCCCAGTTCGGCTTTCCCCGTCGTCCGTGCTCCAACGCGGAGAGATAGGTCGGCGTGACGCCCAACGCATCGGCCATCTCCTTGAGCGAGACGCCCCGTTCCGCCCGCAGGGCACGCATCTTCGCGCCGAAGGGCGTCATGTCCGATCCTCCGGGCCGCCGCGACGCCGCAGCCGGACATGGAGCGCGCCCGCTCCGCCGCGATGCGGCGCGGCCTCCTCGAAGCCCATGACCATCGGTCGGAGATCGGGCATCCGCAGCCAATGCGGCACCATGCGGCGCAGCACGCCCCGCTCTTCCCCCGCGCCCCCGCTCTCGGCCGCTCTTGCGCCCTTGCCCGTGACCACGAGCACGACGACGGCGCCCGCTTCCCGCGACCGCGCGATGAAGGCGCGCAGCCTCGCATGGGCCTCGTCCTGCCGCATGCCGTGAAGATCGAGCACGGCATCGACAGGATGCGTGCCGCGGGCGAGGCCGCGCTTCAGCTTGCGCTCGAGCGGCGCCAAGGGCGGCAGAGCGGGCGGCGGCACGGTGCGTCGCCCGCCCGCCGCCTTTGCGGCCGCCGGGCCGCCGGGCTCCGCGGTCGTTCCGGGGGGCGCAGCGGGGGCGGTCGGGAGGGCGTCGCCCGGCGGCGGCGCGGGGCGCTCGCGTCCCGCCAGCGGTTCCACGTGACGCGTCACGAGGTGCCAGAGTTCGATTTCGGGCCCGGTGAGCGTGCGGCGGCGACGGCCCGTCATGTTCCGCTCCGCGGCAGAAGGACGGTCAGGCTTCCGGAATGGCGTACGAGGCCGGCCCGTTCACCCGCCTCGGGCCCCGAACCGTAGAACAGGTCGATCCGCGCGGGCCCGGTGATCGCCGTTCCGGTGTCCTGTGCCACCGTCAAGGCGTCGAAGCGCGAGGATCCGCCCTCGGGTTCCGGCAGGTCCGCGGACAGGAAGAAGGGCGTGCCGTAGCTCCAGAGCGTGCGGTCGACGGCGATCGAGCGCATCGGCGACAGCGGCACGCCGGCCGCCCCGACCGGACCGCGCGAGGGATCGTCCGGCACGAGGCGGAAGAAGACGTAGGACGGATTCATCCGCATGACCCTGTCGGCTTCCGCCGCATCGGCGCGGAGCCAGGCCTTGAGCCGCTGCATCGTCATCTCTTCGCGCGGAACATGGCCTTCGTCGACCACGATCCGGCCGATCGCGCGATAGGGGCGACCGTTCCGCCCGGCATAGGCGAGCCGCATGCGCCTGCCGTCCGGAAAGCGTATTCGTGCGGAGCCCTGGATCTGCGCGAAGAACAGCTCGATCGGGTCCAGCCAGACGAGTTCGAGCCCGCGCCCGGCGAGCGCTCCGTCGAGAATGGCCGAGCGTTCGGGCTGGGGCGCGATGCGGTCGAGATCGTCGGGCGGCCGCAGCGCGGGAGACGGAAACGCGTCCGTCCGGACGGGCGAGGCCGGGATTTCCGGCTCGTAATAGCCCGTGAGAAAGGCTTCGCCGTTCGGCGGCAGGACGTCGAGCGGGCGGAACCGCGTTTCGAAGAAGGCGCGGGCCGCGGCCGGGCCCAGACGCCCCGCCTCCGCCGCCGCCCGGCAGACCCGCAGGAGCGAAGGGCGCGGCATGCGCCCCGTCCGGAGCGCATCGCCCCCGGCCGCAATGCGGCGAGCCGTTTCGAGAAAGCCGCCATAGGCCGCCGCATGATCGTCCGCCGCCCAGACGGGCGAGGCGAACAGCGCCGAAGGCCTCAGCCGCGCGCCGCCCGGCCCGGACGCGCTCCGCACGGCGTCACTGACCGGCTTCGGTCGCCACGAGCTTCCAATTCGGATCGCGGCTGCCCGTCTCGCGGGCGAAGGTCCAGACGTCGACGACGTCGACCACCTTGTCGGCGGATCCGTCGACCACCGTGCCTTCCGCGTTGCGCGTGGCGGTGATGAGCTTGCAGACGAAACGGATGGTGATCTGGGCCGTGCGGCCGCGCATCCGGACGTCGACGAATTCGGCCTTGTCGATGGACACGAAGGTCGTGGTGACCGTCTCGCCGCGCTTCTCCCGGTCCGTGATCGCCTGCGCGAAGCCTTCGAACACGTCCTTGGCGAGGAGGTCCCGCAGCATGCGGCGGTCTCCGCCCGCGAAGGCCGTGACGATCATCTCATAGGCGCCCTTCGCGCCTTCGCGGAAGCCGCGCGCGTCGAAGCCGCCCTCTGCGGCGGCGATCGCGTCGAGACCCTCCGCTACGGGCGAATCCGCCTCGGCGAAGCCCCGCCAGCGATCGGGATCGATCTGGACGACGGGCTCCTCCTCGGGGGCGGGCCTCGCATTCGGGAGTTGGACGACCTTGCTCTCGGCGGAACCCGAGGCGGGCCTGATCATGTCCATCGGCTTGCCTTCCTGCCCGGTCCGCATGCCGAGCACGGAATAGAGCCGCCAGATCACGAAGGCGGCGAGCCCGAGAAAGATGATCGTGGCGAAATCGGAGGAATCCTGCATCGTCGGCCTTCAAATGCCGCGCACCGCACTGCGCTTCGTCGCGATGATATAGGGCTCGGCCGTCCGATCACAACATGACGGCGCCGCTCGTCCGCGTACCGATTTTTCCGCGTTCTTGCCGGAGGGCTGCGGGCGTGTTAGCCCCGCACGACCCTCGCTCACGGGGACTCGGCCCCGCCGGGGCGGGCCCGCATCAGGAGAAACGGACGATGACCGACGCCCCGAACGGCGCCCATCAGGAACAGGGCCCGACGCTCAACGCGCTCGCGCAGTACATCAAGGACTTCTCCTTCGAGAACCCGAATGCGCCGCGTTCGCTGGGCCCGCAGACCAAGGCGCCGGACATCTCGATTTCGGTCAACGTCAATGCCACGCCCTTGTCGGAGACGGATTTCGAGGTCGAACTGACGCTCGAAGGGCGTGCGGGCGAGGCTCCCGACCTGCTGTTCGGTTTCGAACTCGCCTATTCCGGAATCTTCCGCCTCACCGGCGTGCCGCAGGAAAGCCTCCACCCGATCGTGATGATCGAATGCCCGCGCCTGCTCTTTCCCTTCGCGCGCCAGATCGTCGCGGACGCCGTCCGCAACGGCGGTTTCCCGCCGCTCTTCATCGACCCGATCGATTTCGCCGCGCTTTATCGTCAGCGCGTGCAGCAGGCCTGATCCGGTGACGGCGAAGCCGCAGGGCCTCGCCGTTCGGCCCGGGGTCATTCATTACCCCGGCCTCCTCGACCCGCCCGCACAGCGGGCAATGGTCGACGAACTCAGGGGCGCGGCCGCGGTCGCGCCCTTCTTCACGCCGCGGATGCCGCGCACCGGCGCGCCCCTCTCCGTCCGCATGACGAATTGCGGCGCGCTCGGCTGGGTCGCCGACGAAGCGGGTTACCGCTACGTGCCGTCGCATCCCGAGACCGGCCTCCCCTGGCCGCCGATTCCGGGCCGCGTCCTCGCCTTATGGGAGACCTTGGCCGATTGTCCGGCTCCGCCCGAAGCCTGTCTCGTGAATTTCTACTCGTCGGCCGCGCGGATGGGACTCCATCAGGATCGCGACGAGGCGACCTTCGACGCGCCCGTGCTGTCCGTCTCGCTCGGCGAAACGGCGGTTTTCAGGCTCGGCGGAATCTCGCGCCGGGATCCGACTCGCTCCTTCCGCCTCGCCTCGGGCGACGTCCTCGTCTTCGGCGGCGAGGCTCGGCTCGCCTTCCACGGGGTCGACCGGCTGATCCCCGGCTCCTCGACCCTTTTGGAAAAGGGCGGGCGTCTCAATCTCACGCTGCGCAGGGTGACCCCGTTTCAGCGTCCGGCTTCGACATAGGGCGGCAGCGACCAATCCTTGAGGATCGCCAACGCCCGGAGCACGAAGGCCGAGCCGATGCCCGCCGCCCCGGCAATGAAGCCCGGCAGTCCCGCCGAGACGGCGCCTGCATGCACGGCCGCTCCGAGAAAGGCCGCCGTGACGTAGATCTCGCGATGAAGGACGAGAGGCACGTCGCCCGCGAGGATGTCGCGGATGATCCCGCCGAAGGTCGCGGTGAGCGTACCCAGCACCACCGCCGTGATCGGCGGCGCGCCCGCCGCCAAGGCCGTCGCCGACCCGACGACGGCGAAGATCGCCAGCCCCATCGCGTCGGCCCACACCAGAATCCGCCCTCCGCCGCCGAAAAAGGCGAGGCCGCGCCGCCGCCCATGGAAGTAAAGGGCCAAGGCGACCGCCACGCAGATCACCGGGTCCGTCGGATCCTGAATCCAGAAGGCGGGTCGGCCGAGCAGGACGTCGCGCAGGGAGCCGCCGCCGACGCCCGTGACCGTGGCGAGCAACGCGAAGCCGAAAGGATCCATGCCCTTCCGTGCGGCGACGAGCGCGCCGGAAAGGGCGAAGACGGCGACGCCGATCCGCTCGACGAGGAAGCCGATATCGGGACCGATCAACGGATCAGGCCGGATCGGACGATTTCGGGCCGCCCTTCGCGACGCCCACGAGGGCGGGGCGGAGGACGCGTTCACCGATCGAGAACCCCGCCTGCATGACCTGCAGAACGGTTCCCGCGACCGCATTCGGATCGTCGATCTCGAACATCGCCTGATGGCGGTTCGGATCGAAGCGCTCGCCCTTGGGCTCGATGCGGCGGATGCCGTGGCGTTCGAGCGTGTTGAGGAGGTCGCGCTCGGTCAGCTCGATCCCTTCGAGGAGCGGCTTGACGCCGTGCGCCGCGCGATCCTCGGCGGCGACGCTTTCGATCGCGCGCCGGACATTGTCGGCGACGTTCAGCATGTCGCGCGCGAAACCCGTCACCGCATAGGCGCGGGCGTCCGCGATCTCCTTCTCGGTCCGGCGGCGGAGATTCTCCATGTCCGCCAGCGTGCGAAGGAGGCGGTCCTTCAAGGCCGCGTTTTCCGTCGCGAGAGCCTCGGCCTGATCCGGCGTCCCCGCAGCCTCGGCGGCGGCGGACTCCGCGGGCGGGGCTTCGTCGCGGGCGGGGTCGCGTTCGGTGTCGGCGGGCTTGTTCGGGTCGGACATGGGCGGTCGCTCGGCCTCGTTCGTGGTCATGGATGCATGCGCGATATCAGTCCGCGGGCGCGGAAAATCAAGACTTTCCGGGGCGCGGGAGAGCGGTCACCCGGGCTGCACGCCGTCGAGCACGTCGAGCAGCATGCGTCGGATCGTGCCTTGGCGGCCGGCATGCAGCACTTTCGAACCCGTCAGATCGGTCACGTAGAAGACGTCGACCGCCTTCTCGCCGAAGGTCGCGATATGCGCCGAGGCGATGTTCAGGTTCAGCTTCGCCAACGCGGTCGTGAGTTCGTAGAGAAGCCCCGGCCGATCGAGCCCGACCACTTCGAGGACCGTGTGGCGGTTCGAGGCGGCGTTGTCGATCGCCACCTCGCTGACCACGTGGAAGGCGCGGGAGGCGGGGCGTGACGGCGACTTCGCCGCCACCGCTTCGGCGATCCGGATCTCGCCCTTGAGGGCTCTTTCGATGCCGTGCGCGATGCGGGCGGCGCGCCTGAGCTCGTCCTCGTCCTGTTCGAAGGCCCGCGAGATGAAGATCGTGTCGAGAGCCGCCCCGTCCGTGGTCGTGAAGATCTGCGCATCGACGATGTTGGCTCCCGCGGCCGCGCAGGCGCCGGTGATGATCGCGAGCAGGCGCGGATGGTCGGGCGCGGCCACGGTGAGTTCGGTCACGCCGCGGAAGGCGTCGGTCGAGACCTCGGTCGCGAGCGAACGCATGTTCCTTTCGGCGGCGAAGAGAAAGCCCGCATGCTTCACGCGGCGCGGCAGGTCCACCTTGAGCCAATAGGCCGGATAGTGCCGCGCGATGTAGGCGTCGATCTCGGAATCGCTCCAGCCCGGCAGCGCGCGGCGAAGCTCGTCCTGCGAGGCGGCCACGCGGCCCGCGCGGTCGATGCTGGAATGCCCGCCGGCGAGCACGATCTCCGTTTCCCAGAACAGCGTGCGCAGGAGCTGGCCCTTCCACCCGTTCCAGACGCCCGGGCCGACCGCCATGATGTCGCAGACCGTCAGCACCAGGAGCATCTTCAGGCGTTCGAGCGTCTGCACCGTGGCGGCGAAGGTCTCGATCGTCCGCGGGTCCGAAAGGTCGCGGCTCTGGGCCGTCGTCGACATGTCGAGATGATGCTCGATCAGCCAGGCGACCGCTTCGGTCTCGGCGTCGTTCAGGCCGAGACGCGGGCAGATCCGCCGCGCGACACGGGCGCCGGCGACGGAATGGTCCTCGGGTCGGCCCTTGGCGACGTCGTGCAGGAACAGCGCGACGTGAAGGACGGTCCGGTTTCGGATCGTGGGCAGGACTTCGTTGGCGACCGGAAGATCGTCCTTGAGATGCCCGTTTTCGAGGGCCGCCAGCACGCCGAGGGACCGCAGCAGATGCTCGTCCACCGTATAGTGGTGGTACATGTTGAACTGCATCATCGCCACGATGCGGCCGAATTGCGGGACGAAGCGGCCGAGCAGACCGGTTTCGTTCATCCGCCGCAGTACCACTTCCGGCGCGTTCCGCGACGTGAGGATCTCGAGAAACAGTCGGTTCGCCTCGGGGTTCGTGCGCAGCGTCGCATCGACCAACCCCAACGAACGCGTCACGAGCCGCGTCGCGTCGGGATGGATCGCCCGGTTGAGCTTGTCGGCGAGGCGGAAGAGCCGGATCAGATTGACGGGATCGGACTTGAACACGTCCGGGTTCGCCACCGTGAGCCGCTCGGTTTCGAGAACGAAGTCCTTCGTCTCGCGCAGGGCGCCGGAACGCCGGCGGAATCGGCCGACGAAGCGGTCGAGCATCGCCTTGGGCTTCTTGTGCCGCGCTTCGAGCGCCGCGCAGAGGATGGCGGTGAGGTCCCCGACGTCCTTGGCGATCAGGAAGTAGCGCTTCATGAAGCGCTCGACGCCGGACAGTCCGCCGTGGCCGGCATAGCCGAGGCGCTCCGCGATGACGCGTTGCAGATCGAAGGAGAGGCGCTCCTCCGCCCGCCCCGTCGCGAAATGCATGTGGCAGCGGACGCGCCACAGGAATTCCTCGCAGCGATGGAAGAGTTCCCGCTCCTCCGAGGCGAAGACGCCGGCGGCGACCAGTTCCGCCGGGCCCTTCACGCGATAGACGTATTTCGCGATCCAGAACAGCGTGTTGAGGTCGCGTAGGCCGCCCTTGCCGTCCTTGACGTTCGGTTCGACCAGATATCGCGACGAGCCCGCCCGCGACACGCGACGCTCGCGCTCGGCGAGCTTCTCCGCGACGAATTCCGCGGCGGTCGACTGCACGATCTCGGTGTCGAAGCGGCGTGCGAATTCCGTGTAGAGGCGCTCCGTCCCGGTCAGGAAGCGGGCCTCCAGAAGGGCGGTCCGGATCGTATGGTCCGTGCGGCCCTCGCGGATGCATTCGTCGACGGTCCGGACCGAATGGCCGACCTTGAGCTTGAGATCCCATAGCGCATAGAGGATCACCTCCACCACGCTTTCCGACCATCCCGTGCTCTTGTAGGGCAGGAGGATCAGGAGATCGATGTCCGAGCCCGGCGCGAGCGTTCCCCGGCCGTAGCCGCCGACGGCGGCGACGGCGAGATGTTCGCTCGTCGACGGATTGCGCACGGGGTAGAAGACGTTCGTCGCCACCGCGAAGAGCGCCTTGATGCAGGCATCCATGACGCCCGACAGATGCCCGGCGCAGGCGAGGCCGTCCTTCTTCGCGAAGAGGACGGCTTCGGCTTCGGCTCGGCCGCGGGCGACCTCGTCGCGCAGGATGTCGACCACGGCGCGCCGACCCGCCGAAACGTCGGCGGCGTCGCGGGCGGCCGCGAGGCAACGCTCCGTGAGCGAGGCGAGGCTCGGGCCTTGGGCCTGAGCCGGAAGCATGCGTGCAGTGGTCGTCATCGGGATCCCGCCCGTTCGGCCGTCAAGTGCCCTGTTCGGGCTCGGACGTCAAATCGGACGGTCGGGCGGATCCCTCTTTTCGGGCGCGAGCAGAAGGAAGGACCAGTCGTCCTCCGGATCCGGCCCCAGACGTTCGACGATCACCGCTGCGGCCGCGTCGGCGGTCTCGGCGATGCCGGTTCCCCGGCGCGCCAGCGGTTCGACGAGCCAGTCCGGCGGGGGGCCGCCGCAGGCGAGGCCATAGGCGTCGACGCCGTCGCTGCAGAGGAACAGCCGGTCCCCCGGAGCGAGCCGGATCGTGGTTTCGGTCGGAACTTCGGGCAGAATGAGGCCGAGCGGCGGTCCCGACACGGCCACGGTCTCCGCGCTTCCCCCCGCCTTGACGAGCAGCGGTCGGGGATGACCCGCGCTCGCGATCGAGGCTTCTCCGTCGCGCAGATCGATCACCAGCGCCGTCGCGACGAAGCCCGCCATGGCGCTTTCCTGTTCGACGAGTGCCGAGAGGCCGTTCACGAATTCGCGGCAGCTGCGCGGGGCGGCCGTCGTCTCGAGGGTCCGTGCCATCGCGACGAGCGCCACCGCGGCCGCCTTGGCACCGAGCCCGTGGCCCATGGCGTCGAGCATGACGATCCGTCGCTCGCCGCCGCGATCCACGAGAAGCACCGCATCTCCGCCGCCGAGGGCGGCCGCGGCGGAGCGGGAACGCATTTCGAAACCCGCCGCCCTTTCGGGCAGGCGATCGGCGAGCAGCGCGTCGAGCACGGCCGAGAAATGCCGCATCAGGCGGGCGCGCTGGCGTGCCGCCCGCACCATCGCCGTCCGGATCGCGGCCATGATCTCCGCGCCGCTGACGGGCTTCGTCAGAACGCGCTCGATGCCGAGTTCGAGCGAGCCTGCATGGACGCTGCGGTCGCCGTCGCCGGTGACGACCACGATCGGCACCGGCGGGCGTTCGGGATCCCTTTCGAGCCGTTCGACGAGCCCGTTGCCGCTCTCCGTGCCGAGATGAAGATCGGTCACCACGCAGTCCACGGGCAACGAATCGAGGACGCGAGCGGCGGAGTCGAGATCGCCCGCCGTCACGACGCGGCAGGCCGATCCGATCTGCCAAGTGAAGAGATCGAGCAGTTCGGCGTCGTCCTCCACGATCAGGACGAGCGGCGTGCGGCGATGCATGCGCCGCCAGAGTTTCAGGCGATTGCCGTCCGGTCCCGTCTCGAACTCCCAGCGATCGACGGCGCGGGCGACCAGCATCAGGCCGCGGCCGCCTTCGGCGTCGCGGGATGCGATCATCCGCCGGGCGGAATCGAGCCGGCCGGGGAGCTCGGGCCAAGCGCCTCCGTCATCGGCCATTTCCAACCGGATCGCGCTGCCGTCGACCTGGGCGGAGATGCTGAGGCGTTCGGGCCTGGGGGCGGCATGGCGGACCAGATTCGCTCCGAGTTCCGCCACCGCGAGGGCGAGATCCTCGATCAGGCCGGAGTCGAAGCGGAGTTCGCGCAGGCTGCGGGCGATCCGGCGACGGGCCAGGGAGACGCCTTCGAGCGTGACAGGGGTTTCGAGGGTCAGGACATGCATCGGGCATCTCCCGTTCCGCGAGAGTCCGACGCCGGGGTTTTGCGTTCCGCGACGCGGAACGCGCAGGCCCGAGCTTCGGCAAAGTCCTCGGAAAGCGCCGCGAAAACCCGGCGAAAAGATCGAGAAATCATCTGAAATCTTCCGAAAAGCATCATTTCGAATCAGCGAAGATCGAATGCCGGCACCGCCGTTGCTGTTTCCGACGCGACTCTTCGCTTCCGGTCGCCTGCACGGTGCGGGCCGGCCGGTCTCCGGAACCCGCGTCATGATCGTTCACCTCGTCCGTCCGGGCTTCTGGACGAGCCCGCCCGGCCAGATCGCGATCGCGCTCGCCGCCAGCGCGGTCGCCGGGCTCGTGATGCTCGTCGCGCCGACGCCCTTCGTCGCGGCGGGGCTCGGTCTCGCGCCGCTGTTCCTGATCTTCGCCCTGCGCAAGCCCGTGGTGCTCTGCCTCGCCTTCCTCGTCTTCTCCTATTTCCGGATCCACGAGGTGTTCCCGGCGCTGTCGCCGCTGCGCATTCCGCAGCTGATCGCGCTGCCGACGCTCTTCGTGCTGTTCTGGCATCTCGTGATGACGCGTTCGATCCGGCCCTTCTGGTGCCGGGAATTGTCGGTCTTCGCGACCTTCTTCATGCTCGTCACCGTCGGCGTCGTCCTCGCGACCGATACGGGCCGGGCGATGGGGTATTGGACCTCGACCTATGTGAAGATCGGCATCATGACGCTGGCCATCGCCTGGCTGATCAGGACGCCGAAGGATTTCGCGCTGGTGGCCAACGTGATGCTGGCTTCGGGCGTCGCGGTGTCCTCCGTCACGCTTTACAACAAGGCCAACGAGATCGGCCTCGTGGAGGGCACCCGCGTCACGATCGGGCGGGACATCGGCTCGCTGCTCGGCGACCCCAACGATCTCTCGCTGGTGCTGCTCTTCCCCATGAGCTTCGCGCTCGCCCATCTCACGGTCCGGACGGGCGTGTTCAGGAAGATCCTCGGCCTGCTGATCTACGTCATGATCGTCTCCGCGATCATCGCCACCCAGAGCCGGGGCGGACTGCTCGGGACCGTGGCGGTGACGGGCATCGTCGCCAACCGCGTCATCAAGTCGAAGGTCGTGCTCGGCTCCTTGGGCGGAATCGGCCTCATCGGCCTCGCCGCCGTCGCGGGGATTTCGAGCCGGGCTTCGGGCGGCGCCCATGAGGACGGGATCGACGAAAGCGCCATGGGTCGGCTCTATGCCTGGCAGGCCGCTTGGGGCATGGCGCTGGCCCGGCCGCTGACCGGGGTCGGGATCGAGAACTTCACGACCAACTACTTCTTCTACGTCCCCGTCTGGACCGGAAAGGTCTATACCGTTCACTCGACCTGGTTCGAGGTGCTGTCCTCCACGGGCTTTCCGGGGATCTTCACCTTCGTCTTCATGCTCGTTTCGGTGTTCCTCTCCTGTCTGCGCAGCCGGCGTCTGCTCGAGGTCCACGGGTCGCGGCAGCAGGAGGCGCTCGCGATCAATCTCGCGATCGTGGCGGGACTGACGGGCTTCTGCGTCTCCGGCACCTTCCTCACGCAGGGCTTTCTCTGGCCGCCCTACATCCTGCTCGCGCTCGCCGCCGCGGCTTCGCGATATGCGAACGACCTCTCCGGAACTGCAACGGACGCGCCGCCGCGGCCCCCGCCGAATCCTTGATTTCCGGACGATCCGGGCGGGCCGGCGGGCCGGCCCGTCTCCTGCACCGGGCCGGGGGACGGAGGATCAGCATCCATGACGGCCCTCGCCTTCCCGCCGCCCGCGCGGACGGACGCCCAGATGCCGGGGTTCATCCCCGGCGAGACCGGATCGGCCATGCACCGGGACATCCACGAGCAGCCGCTCGCGGCCCGCGCCGTCGCCGAACGCTACGGCCGGTCCGACGGCTTCGCCGATTTCGACCGGCTCGACCCCGCCCGGCTGAAACGGATCCGCATCATCGGCGCGGGCAGTTCCGCCTGCGCGGCGAGGATCGCGGAACGCTGGTTCGAGACGGTGGCGGGCCTGCCCGCCAAGGCGGAGGTCGCCTGCGAATTCCGCGACGCGCCCCCGTCCGAGGCGGACGACGAGATCGGCCTCCTCGTCTCCCAGTCGGGCGAGACCTCCGACACCGTCGCCTGCATGATGCGCCTGCGCGAGGCGGGGATTCCCGTGGTCGCGGTGGTCAACGAACCGGGCGGAACGCTGGCGCGCGAGGCCGACGTCGTGCTGCCCGCCTCGGCGGGCCGGGAAGCCGGCGTCTGCGCCACCAAGAGCTTCACCGCGGCGCTGCAGGTTCTTGCGCGGCTGGCGCTGCGCACGGGGGAGCTGCGCGGCGTCGACCCCCGCAGGATCGACCGCGACCGCGCCGCGCTCGACCGGGTGCCCGAATGGATCGCGCTCGCGCTTGAGAACGAGCCCGCGGTCATGGAAGTGCTGCCGCATTTCGACAGGGCGCGCAGCGCGCTGTTCGTGGCGCGGGGCGCGCTCCTGCCCGTCGCGGCCGAGGGCGCGCTGAAGCTCAAGGAGATCGCCTGCATCCATGCCGAGGCCCTGCCCGCGGGCGAACTCAAGCACGGACCGATGGCGCTCGTGGACCGGGATCTGCCCGTCGTCGCGCCCGCCGCTTCCGGTCCCGATTTCGCGCGCCTCGCGGTCGATCTCCGCCGCGCCGCCGCACGGGGCGGGCGCATCGTCGTGGTGGGGGACCGGGCGGCCATTCTCGGCCTCGCCGACTGCATCACCACGGCGCTGACGGTGCCGCTCTGCCCGGCCTTCGTCCGGCCCATCGTCTCGACGGTGCCGCTCCAGCTCCTCGCCCATCATCTCGCGGTGCGTCGCGGCATCGACGTCGACCGCCCTCGCAACCTCGCCAAGGCGGTGACCGACGAATGAACGCCTCCCTCGCCCTCCGCCGCTGGGTGAAGCGCGGCGACCATCCGGTCGCGGCCCTGCTGCTGCGGCTCGCCCGCGCCCGCCATGCCTGGGCCCTGCCGGTGATCCGGCCGATCCACCGGCCGCTTTATGCGCTGCATCGGATCGCCGCGACGCTGCTGCACGAGACGCTGCGGGGGCTCTGGTACACGCCGCTCTTCCGCGCCCGGCTCGAAGGTCCCGCGCCGCGGCTGCATCTTTACGGCGGCATGCCGCTGGTGATCGGGCCGGTGCGGATGCGCTTCGGCTCCGATTGCCGCGTGTCCGGGATCGTCACGATCACGGGCCGCTCGAACGGGACGGAAATTCCCGAACTGATCGTCGGCTCCAACATCGATCTCGGCTGGCAGACCACGATCGCCGTGGGTCGCCGCGTGGTGATCGGGAACAATGTGCGGCTCGCGGGCCGCGCGCTGCTCGCGGGCTATCCGGGCCATCCGCTCGACCCGGCCGACCGCGCCGCGGGCCTGCCCGACACCGAGGATCAGGTCGGCGACATCGTGCTCGAGGACGACGTCTGGCTCGCCACCGGCGTGAGCGTCATGGCGGGCGTCACCATCGGTCGCGGCACCGTGGTGGCGGCGGGAAGCGTGGTGACGAAGAGCCTGCCGCCGGGGGTGCTGGCGGGCGGCGTTCCGGCGCGGGTGATCCGGCCCTTGCGGGAGGCCGACCGTGCCGCGTGACCTCGTCGTCTTCGGAGAGGATTGGGGGCGTCATCCCAGTTCCACCCAGCATCTCGTCAAACGTCTGGCGGAGGACCGCCGGGTCCTGTGGGTCAATTCGATCGGGCTGCGTCGCCCGCGCTTCTCGCTGCGGGACGCAGGGCGGGCCGTCGAGAAGCTGCGCATGGCGGCGGGCCGTCGCGGCGGGGCGCCCGCCGGCGACCGCGCCCGTCCGTCCGATCCGGTCGATGTCCTGTCCCCCTTCGCCTTGCCTTGGCCGGGGAGCCGGATCGCCGAGGCGATCAATCGCGGCGCGCTGGCGCGACAGATCCGCCCGCGGCTCGCGGGCCGCGCCTCCCGGCCGATCCTCTGGGCGTCCCTGCCGACGGCCGCGGCGGTGACGGGAGCGCTCGGGGAAAGCGCGGTGGTCTATTATTGCGGCGACGATTTCGGCGGGCTCGCCGGGGTCGATCATGCCGCGGTGCTGCGCGACGAGGAACGCCTCGCGGCGCGGGCCGATCTCGTGATCGCCGCGAGCCCCGCGCTCGCCGCGCGGTTCCCGGCGGAAAAGACCCTGCTCGTCGAGCACGGGGTCGATTTCGATCTCTTCGCCTCTCCGGTCCCGCGCGCCGAGGATCTTCCCGCAGGACCCGTGGCGGGCTTCTACGGGGCGCTCGCCGACTGGATCGACGTGCCGCTGCTCGCCGAGACCGCGCGGCGGCTGCCGGGCTGGACCTTCTGCTTCGTCGGGCCTGTCCTGACGGCGATCGACGAACTCGCGGAACTGCCCAATGTCCGGCTGCTCGGCCCGCGGCCGCATGCCGACCTGCCCCGCTACAGCGCGCATTGGACGGCCTCGATGCTCCCGTTCCGCGACTGCGCCCAGATCCGCGCCTGCAACCCGCTGAAATTGCGGGAATATCTCGCGGCGGGGACGCCCGTCGTCTCGACCCCCTTCCCGGCGCTCGCGCCTTATGCGGCGCATGTCGCGACGGTCCGCGGCCCCGACGCCTTCGTCGCGGCGCTCGAAGCCGTGCGGACCGATCAAGGCGACCGGGCGGCGCGGCGGGCGCGGGTCGCGGACGAAACCTGGACCGCGCGGGCGCGGGTGGTGGCGGACGCGCTGGAGCGGCTCGGATGAGACCGTTCCGGCTGCCGGCGATCGTCGTCGCGGCGCTCGCGATCGGATGCGGCGCGGCCTTTGCGGAGATCCCGTCGGCGGGCCCGGCGCGGCTTCCGCTCGCCCATGACCCCGGCCGGACCTTCGGCCTCGACCGCGGGCATGTCCTCGTCGTCGAAGGGCGGATCGAAGGAACCGAACCCGTCACGCTGGTGCTGCGCATCGACGACGACCGCAGCACGGATTACGGCAGCCGCGCCAATATCGAGCGGACGACCGCGCCCGGCCCGTTCCGCTGGGACATCCCCGTCACGGGGCTGCGCAGCACCGACGGAAGGGCGCTGCGCACGGATGCCCTGCGGCGCATCATCCTGTTCCGCACGGGGCTTTCCCCCGTGACCGCGCAGCTTCGGGCGGAGCCCGCCCGCGGACTGCCCGGCGGCGCTTCGGGGTTCTCCTTCGGCCCCGTCGACGCGCCGCTGCTTCCCGGATTCGAACGGGTCGCGCCCGGCGATCCGCGCCTTGCCGGGGAGCGGATGAGGGCGATCCGGCGGCCGGGGGTCGATCCGCTGACGGCGAGCGGCATCGACGGCGTCCGGACGGTCCGGCTCGCCGTGCCGGGCGGACCCTTGCGGGTGACGCTCTGGACCGAGGATCCCGGCGAATGGGAGCTTCTGCCGCATCCGCTGCGCCGCCGGATCGTCGTGGCCGGACGCGTGGTGCGGGACGAGACCCTTTCGCCCGAGGAATGGCTGACCCGGCGCTATCTGGCCGGACGCGACCGCGAATGGCGGCCGGGCGACGACGCCTGGACGCTCTACGGCGCGCATCGGGGCGGTCGCGTCACGGTCGAGGTCGAGCCGCGGCCGGGGGAGGGCCTGCTGATCGAATTGTCGGGCGAGGGCCCGGGCGCGCGGCATCTTTCGGCCGTCCTCGTCGAACCCGCCTCCCTGAACGGGGCGGCGCTTGCGGAGGTCGAGGCGCGGCGGGCGGAATGGCATCGCGCGGCCTGGACGATCCGGCCGGAGGAGGAGGGGCCGCCGATCCCCGTCTTCGCGCTCGACGGGGAGGATCCGACGGAGCCGCTCCGGTTCGTCGGCGCGGCGGGCGGGCCGGCCTTCGCCGCCTTCGCGCTGACCTCGCGCAAGGAGCGGCGCGTCTCGGCGTCGATCGCATGGTCGGGACGGCCGCTTCCGGCGAGCCTCCATGCGGCGCAGGTCCGGCTCGAACGCCGCGACGTCGGCCGGAACGTGCTGGTCCCGGCCGAGGAGATCCTGCGCGCGGACGTTTCCGTTCTGCCCGTGCGCACGGATCGGCCGCGACGCTACGACATGGTCGTGCATGTGCCGCCGGACGCCGAGCCGGGCCTCCGGCGGGGCGAGATCGTCTTCGTCGCGCGGGGGATCCGGCGGACGATCCCCTTCGAAGCGGAGATATTGCCGGTGCGGCTGCCGCCGACGCCGGCCCCGGTCGGCTTCTATCTCGACGAGCCGCCGCATCTCGCCTGGTTCGGCGGCGACCGGGAGGCGCGGGCGCGGCGGCTCGCCTGCGATCTCGCGGTGCTGCGGCGCTTCGGACTGACCGGAAACGCGCCCGCCTTCTCCACCCCTTCCCCGCAGGACCGTTCGGCCTTTCTCGCCGATGCGCGGATCGCGGCGGAGCAGGGGACGGCCGGGCCGTGGCTCGCTTATGCGCCGTTCAAGCGGGCCGTCGCGGCGCAGGGGCTTGCGGGCGCGGCCGCGCTCGCGGCGACGCTCGACCGGGAGAGCGAGGCGGCGGGACTGCCGAAGACCGTCTGGAGCATCGCCGACGAGCCTTCCAACCATGATGGCGCGAAGGGCCCCAAGCCGGTCGAGATCGCCGCGGCGATGCGGGCCGCGGCGCCGCGCGCGCTGCTCGGCGCGCAGCTCAACAATCCCGGCGACGTGCGCCATGCGGGCGTGCTCGACGTGGCGATCGTCAATCCCGGCTTCGGCATCGATCCGGCGCGGATCGAGGCGCTGCGGGCGCTGGGGCCGCGCGTCTGGCTCTACAATGCCGGGCGGCCGCGGCTCGCGGCGGGCTATTGGACCAAGCTCGTCGGGGCGGAACGCTATCTGCAATGGCATGCGCGCATGCCGACCGCCGATCCGTTCGACCCGACCGACGGGCGCGAAGGGGACGTGCAGATCTTCATGCCGTCGACCGAGCCCTGCGCGGGCACGGGCGACCTGCATCGCGACCTGTTCCGCCTCGCCGAAGGGGTGCTCGACCGGCGCTGGATGGAATGGCTCGACGGACGCCCCGAGCCCGAAGCCGCGGCGCTCCGGACCGAGCTCGTTTCGCGTTTCGGCAAGATCTGGACGGCGGCGGCGAAGATTCCCGATGCCGAACTCGACCGTTTCCGCCGCGATGCCGCGGCTTTGGCACGACGCTTGAACCTCCCTCCGGGCCAAGGCCCGGAGGGACGATGAAACACCGGATTTCTTTGCGGATCGCGACGCTGTGCGGGGCTGCGTTTGCGGCCTCGGGTTGCATTTCGCGAAACGCGATCGACTATCTGCCCGCCCATATCCGTGCGGAAGCGGCCTATGCCGGGGCCGCGGACCGCGGCGGACCCGTCGTGATCCGCATCCCGCAGGAGTTGCGGGAGGAGACGAAGGAGGAGGCCCGGAGCGGAAGCCGGCCGGACGCCGCCGTCGACAAGCCCGTTCCCGGCCTGACGCTCGACCGGTTGCTCGGCATGCCGGAGCCCTCTTCCGCACCCCCGCCGGTCGTCGCGCCCGCCTCGGTCGCGCCCGCCTCGGTCGCGCCCTTGCCCGTCGAACCCCCGACGCTGCGCCTGCGCTCGATCCTGCCCGGCGACGGGACGGGCGCGCCGGGGCCGCGGTCGGACGGCTCCTTCGCCGTTCCGTCGGGCGCGGGGCATGTGAGCTTCAGGATCGGGGAGCCGCCGGATCCCGCGGGCCTCGGCGCGCTGTCGCGGCTCGTCGGCGAGAAGGGCGCGTCGGCCGTGGTGCTGACGGCGGGGGCCGCCGATCCGACGGATTTCGAGGCCTTGCTCGCGGCGCGGCGAGGGATGCAGGCGATCGCGGCGGCGCTGCCCGCCGATCTCAGGATCGCGCAGCGCTTCGACCCCGCGGTGCCCGCGCGCGAGATCCGGGCGGCGGTCGCACGCTGACGACGCCCGATGCAGCGCAACATCCACGAGATCTTCGCGATGGTGAAGGACGCCGCCTTCCGGCGTCGCTTCCTCGTCGTCACGCCCGCGCTGGTGTTGCCGATGCTCGCGCTCGCGGCCTCGCTCGCGGTGCCGAAGAGCTATGAATCGAGCATGACGATCCTCATTCAGGAGACGGCGAAGCTGAACCCGTTCCTCAAGGATCTCGGCGTGGGCGCGAACATGAAGGAGCGCGGGCCCGCGCTGAAGGCGCTGCTGTTCAGCGAGCACGTGCTCGGCCGCGTCCTCGCCGATCTCGGCATGCTGCCGCCCGACGCCGACGCCAAGACCCGGGAAGAGGCGGTGGGCGCGCTCTCGGGCGCGCTGACCATGAACGTGCAGGGCGCCGACATCATCGTCTTCAAGCTCAAGGGCAGGACGCCCGAAAGGCTGCAGGAGAAGCTCTCGAAGATCAGCGACCGCTTCGTCGAGCGTCTGCTCTCGCCCGAACGCACGGCGGTGGGGGAGAGCGAGCGCTTCCTCGAAGCGCAGTTCCTCGAGCGCCGTCGGACGCAGGAGAAGCTCGAGGACGAGCTCGCCGCCTTCAAGATGCAGCATGCCGCCAAGCTGCCCGCGCTGTTCAACACGAACGTCGCGCGGCTGTCGCTGCTGCGGCAGAAATTCGAGGACAAGTCGCTCGAACTCGCGGCGGCGACGGCGGGCGTCGAGAACATGCGGCGGCGGCTCGCGGGGACCAATCCCATGGTCGGCCGGCTCGAGGAGCAGATCGTGCAGGCGCGCTCGGAGCTGCTCGCGCTGCGGGCGCGCTATACCGATCTGCATTCGGAGGTGAGGCGCGTCGAGCAGCAGCTCGCGGAGCTCGAACGGGAACGGCGGACCCTGCTCGAAGAGGGACGCGCGCAGCTCGGCGGGGCGGATCTCGACCGGCTCTGGAACATGGCCGCGGGCACGGCGACGGGCGACCGGCAGTCCGTGCCGCTGCTCGTCTCGCAGATGGAGAAGCTGCAGGACGCGGAGTTCCGCCGCGCCTCGCTGGCGAGCGAGGTGGAGCTGATCGCCAGAAGCATCGAGGAGGCGAATGCGGCGATCTCGGAATTCGCGCCGATCGAGCAGCAGATCCTGCGCTACGAACGCTCCATCGCGCGCGCGAGAGAGACCGCGGACCAGTTGGCCAAGCGCTGGGAAATGGCGCGCGTGACGGGCGATCTCGGCAAGTTCGAGGAGCCCGAACGCGTCAAGGTGATCGACGAGCCGAACGAGCCCGTCGCCATGCATCCCGGCATCGTGGTGTTCTTCGCCGCGGGGCTGATCGGCGGGCTCGTGCTCGGCGCGGGCCTCGCGGTGGTCGCGGAACTGCTCGACCGCACGCTGCGCCGACCCGCGCAATTCGCGGCGGTCGCGCAGGTTCCGGTGCTGACGCGGGTGGATCTCAGGGCGCGGCGGCCCGAACGGCCGACGGCGTGAAGGCTTCTCAGCCCGCCGCGCGGTCCTCGGGCTCGCCCGCCTGCCAGCCCTGGATCCGGCGGTAGAGGGTCGAGGGGCTGACGTCGAGCGCGGCTGCGGCCTTGGGGATGCTGCCGCCGCAGGCCTCGATCGCCTCCTCGATCGTGCGCCGGACGACGGTTTCGAGCGGCTCGATCGTCTCGCGCCGGGGCCGCGGCGCGGCGCGGAAGGGGCGCAGCGCCTCGGCGAGGCTTTCGCCCTCGACGCGGCGGAGCGCGCCGTCGGCGGGCGGGACGTCGCGGGGCAGCATGTCGAGGGTGACGAGCCGGCCCTCGTTGAGCACGACGGCGTTGCGCACGACGTTGAGGAGCTGCCGGACATTGCCCGGCCAGGGCGCGGCGAGCAGCGCGGCCTCGGCCTCGGGCGAAAAGCCCGCGAAGTCCTTGCCGTCCTCGCGGGCGAAGCGGGCGAGCGCGTTGCGCGCGATCAGCAGGATGTCCTCGCCGCGGTCGCGCAGCGCGGGCATTTCGAGCGGCACGACATGGAGGCGGTAGAAGAGATCCTCGCGGAACCGCCCGGCCGCGACCTCGGCCTGCGGATCGCGATTGGTGGCGCAGACGATGCGCACGTCGGCCGGGCGCTGGACGTCCTCGCCGACGCGCTGGACGGTCTTCTGCTGCAGGAAGCGCAGCATCTTGGCCTGCAGCGAGAGATCCATCTCGCAGATCTCGTCGAGAAAGAGCGTGCCGCCGTGCGCCTGCAGCACCGCGCCCTTGCGGTCCGCCGACGCGCCCGTGAAGGCGCCCTTGGCATGGCCGAAGATCTCGCTTTCGAGAAGGTCGCGCGGGATCGCGGCGCAGTTGATCGAGACGAAGGGGCCGGGACTGCGCTTGCCCAGCCGATGCAGCGCCTCGGCGCAGAGCTCCTTGCCGGTGCCGCTTTCGCCGGTGACGAAGACGGTCGCGCCCGTCGGCGCGGCGCTGCGCAGGATGCGGTAGACGGACTGCATCGCGGGCGAGCGTCCGATGAAGCCGGAAAAGCCCTCCTCGGTCTCGCCGCGGGCGGGTTCGCCGCGCCGCCGCGCATGGCTGCGGTCGAGCGCCGCGCGCACGGTCTCGCGCAGACGCTCCGCGGAGAAGGGCTTCATCAGGAAGTCGGACGCGCCTTCGCGCATGGCGTCGACCGCCGTGCTGATCGAGGCCTGTCCGGTGAAGACGACGGTCTCGCAATCGATGCCGAGCGCGCGCATGCGCTTGAGCACCTCGATGCCGTTGCCGTCGGGAAGATGGACGTCGAGCAGGACGAGATCGGGCTCGCGACGCTCGAGCGCGGCGAAGGCCTCTTCGCCCGTTCCGGCGATCTCGACCGTCAGGGATTCGCTCTTGAGGCAGGCGCGATAGGTTTCGGCGAGCGAATAGGTGTCCTCCACGAGAAGGACGAAAGGCGATGTCGGGCGCATACGCGAGGGGACCGATCAAAAGGGATGCTGCACGTGAAAGTGTTTCGTGGGGACGAAAACAGCTTCAACGTGCAGCAAAAGAATTGACGATCCTTTATCCCCGGTCGCGTCACTGCCCCTTGCCGAGCACCATGACGGTGAAGGTCTTGGCGATGATGCCGAGATCGGTCTTGAGCCATGAGCCGGGCGTGCGGATCAGCACGGCATAGGCGTGATCGTGCAGCACCTTGGACCGGACGTCCTCGACGGTGGCGTCGTAGCCCTGATTGACCTGCGCGAGCCCCGTGATGCCCGGCCGCAGACCGTAGGTCCGCTCGACATAGAAGGGGATGTCGTCCTCGAGCCGGCCGACGAAGACGGGCCGTTCGGGGCGGGGGCCGACCACGGTGACGCGCGGGATTTCGGCCGCGGGATCGGGGGTGGGGACGGGCCGCGGCCGGACCGTGCGGGCGAGCAGCCGCAGCACGGGCGGATGCAGCAGGTGATGCCAGAGCACGAGCCCCAGAACGACGAAAAGCGCGAGATCAATGAAATGCGGCATGACTCAATTCTTCATAGCGACGGAACATGATGCGGGCGTCGTAACGGTCTTCGACATGGCGGCGCGGCGGCCGCAGCGGCGGCGCGGCGAGGAGCGAGGAGAGCGCCTCGGCCATGGCGCGGACGTCGTTTTCGGGAACCACCAGTCCCGTGGCGGGACAGACCGCCTCCGCGATCGCGCCCACGTCGTAGGCCGCCACGGGCACGTCGCAGGCCTGCGCCTCGAGCACCGCCAAGGGCAGGCCCTCGGCGCGCGAGGGGAGGCAGAAGACGTCGAAGGCCGGATAGATCCGCGGAAGATCGCTGCGCAGGCCGAGGAAATGGACGCGTTCGGCGACGCCGCGTTCCGCCGCGAGCCGGGCGAGTTCGCCGCGCTGCGAACCGTCGCCGACGATGGCGAGCCGCGTCTCCGGCCGCATCAGGCGCAGCGCCTCGACGGCCCTGTCCATGCCCTTCACGGTTTCGAGGCGGCCGACGCAACCGACGAGCGGCCCCGCGGCGGGCACGCCGATCGCCTTGCGCGCCGCGGCCCGGTCGCCCGGGCGGAAGCGGATGAGATCGATGCCGTTGGGCACATGGACGGCGCCGACGCGGGCGGCGCGTCCGAGAGCGTCGGCGGCGGCGGCGGAGACGGCCGCGACGCGCGGCTTCACGAGATGGAGCGCGGCCGCGACGATGCTTCTGCGCCGCGTGTTCTGCAGATGCCAGACGTCGTGTTCGACGTGAACGACGACGGGCACCCGCGCGAGCCGGGCGGCGAGGCCGCCGTAGAGCAGCGGGCCGACGTGATGGGTGAAGACCGCGGTGGGCTTCACGCGGCGCAGCTCGTCGGCGAGGCGGAAGACGAGGCGGGGCACGATGCCCGCGCGCTTGCCGAAACCGTTCAGCCGATCGGCGGCCGCGCCGATCCCCGACCATGAGCGCAGGAGATCGTCCGTCTCGCCCTCGAGACTGTAGAGAAGATTGTCGCCCGGCAGATGCAGGACGAGGTCGCGCGCGAGGCTCTCGATGCCGCCGGGGGCCATGTGCTGGACGATCTGAACGGTGCGGTTGTGCATGGGAAGCCTTTCTCGGGTCGGACTTCCGCCTTCAACGCTCGTGCCGGCGCGGACCGCCCGGTTTCCGTGCGTTTCGAGGGGTGCGGGGCTCGCGAAACGCGAAGAGCTTCGCGAAACGCGACCCGAAGCGGCGTGCGGAACGGCCGGAACCGCGGGCGGCCGGGCGGCACGGGCGTTGCAGACCGCCTCCGCGCCGTCTTTTTTTCAGGAGGTTTTTCCATGCCGCGCATTTTCACGATCGAAGAGGATTTCGACGCCGCCGCCGTCGCCGCCCTGAAGCCCGTCTTCGAGGAGCTGGCCGCGGGCGAAGAGGACGTCGTCCTCGATCTCTCGCGCGTCGAATTCATCGACTCCTCGGGGGTGGGCGCGATCGTCTTCCTCTACAAGCGCCTGCGCGCCCGCAGTCTCACGCTGCTGCTGCGCGACCCCAAGGGTCAGCCGCTCGGCCTGCTCTCGCATCTGCGCATGATGGATCTCGTCGAGACCAAGCGCAGCGCCGGAGAGGCGGCATGAGCGGACGCCGCACGGGCGCGGTCCTCGCCCTTCTCGCGGCGGGGCTCGCGTCGGGCTGCATCGGCTGGCCGGAGGCGACCGGCGGCGGTCTCGCCGAACGCCGCCCGGCGACGGACCCGGTCTTCACGGCGCGGGAGGCGCGGCTCGTCGCGCTCGAACGCGAGGGCGGGCGGCGTTTCGCCGCCGTCGAGCTCGCCGAAGCCTCGCGGCTCTATGTGCTGGCGCGGCGCTCCTCGGAAGCGGGCCAGAACCGTCGCGCCCACGACGAATTGACGGCCTTCGACGCCTTGATGGACCTCGCCGAGACGCGCGCGGCCGCGATGCGGGACGGGGCGGGTTCATGATCCGGCTCCTCCGCCTCGTCGCGATCCTCGCCGTCGCGCTTTTCGGCCTCGCGGTTCCTGCGGCCGCGGAGGAGGAACCCGTGCTGCGCACGGGCGACGTTCTGTTCGTGGCGCTGCCGGGCGAGCCTTCGCTGAACCGGGATTTCACGGTGGACCGGGCGGGCCTGGTGCAATTGCCCGAAGTCGGACCGAAAAGGATCGCCGGGCTGCCGCTGTCGAAGGCCCGGACCCTGATCCGCGACGCGCTCGCGCTCACCATCCGCGATCCGAGCCGTCTCGAGATCACGCTGCGCGAGCGGCGTCTGCCGATCACGGTCGGGGGTTTCGTGAAGTCCCCGGGCATGGTGGAGCTGGCCGCCGATGCGGGCGTTCAGGCCGCCTTCGCCGCGGCGGGCGGCCTGCTCACGGGCGCCCAGCTCGACCGCGTGCAGCTGCGGCGGGGCGAGACGGTGATCGTCTTCGATTATCGCCGCTATCTCGACGACGGGAACGAGGCGTCGCTGCCGAAGCTCGAACCGCTCGACATGCTGTTCGTGCCCGCCACGCCGCTGGCGGGCAGCGTGATGGCCGAGTTCGATCCCAAGGCGCCGCCGACCGGGCCGGCCGCACGGCCGGTGCAGGTGGTGGGATCGGTCAAGACGCCCGGAATCTTCCCGACCCCCGACGATGCGACGCTTTTCGAGGTTCTCGGACTGGCGGGCGGGCCGCTGCCGACCGCCGATCTCACGGGCGTGCGGGTGCTGAAGAAGAAGGACGGCGGGACCGAGGCGATCCATGTCGATCTCGACGGCTTCATCCGCCGGGGCGGAGCGGTCGGTACGCTGCCGCGCCCGGAAAAGGGCGACGTGATCTTCGTGCCCGAGCGTCCGACGGTCGCGCCGGACCCGCGCACGCTGTGGACGAAGCTGCGGCCCGAAGCGTCGATCTACGTGATGGGGCAGGTGGTCGCCGCGGGCCGTTACGCCTTCGACCCGAATCTCGGCTTTCTCGACATCATCAGCGTCGCGGGCGGGCCGACGCTGCAGGCGGATCTGCGCAATGTCCGGGTGTCGCATCGCGGCGTCGAAGGCGCGCAGACCACCACGGTGAATTTCCAGCGTTATCTGGAGACGGGCGACGAGCGGCTGTTGCCGAAGGTCCGGCCCGGCGACGTGGTCTTCTTCCCCGAAAAGACCAAGGATCTGACCGACGAGGCCTCGGCGGGATCCACGGTGCGGGTGCTCGGGGCGGTGGGCCGGCCGGGGCGTTATCCCTTCGCCGACCGGATGACGATCCTCGATCTGCTCGCGGAGGCGGGCGGGCCGAGCAACGAGGCCATGCAGGACAGGATCGTGGTGGTGAACTTCACCGGCGGGCGCGAGGAGGCGCGGCTCTTCGACCTGCCCGCCTTCGCCAAGACGGGCGACATCCGCAAGGTGCCCGTGGTGCGGGCGGGCGATCTCGTCTATGTGCCGAACAAGGGACAGAGCGAGTGGCGCGGCTTCACCGAAACCCTTTCGGGCGTGCTGCAGGGCGTCACTCTGGTCGCGTTGCTTTCGCGTCTGTGACCATGCTCGCGCCCGACTCCCTCGAAATCGAGACGGTCTATGCCTCGACCATCGGGCGGGGTCTGCGGGTCGTCGGCCTGTGCCCGGCGGAACCGGAGGCCGGGGCGGCGCAGGTCGCTCCGGCGATCGCCGAGAGGGCGGCGCGCGGCGGGCTCGCCACGGTGCTCGTGGATCTGACCTCGCCGCCCTGCGAAGGCGGGGACGGCTGGACGCCCGGCGACGGGGGCGCGCGCTCGGGCCTGAGGCGCGACCCCGCGGGCTTCGACCGGCTGGTCTGCCGGCCGGATCCCCGCGCGGCCTACGGGCTGCGCGAAGCGCGGCTGCTGCGGCGGCTGTTCGAGGAGGATCTCGCGGGCCATGCAGCGATCGTGGTGGAGGCGGCGCCCTTTTCCGAGGCGGAGGCGGCGGCGGTGCCGACCGCGATCGCGGCGGCGAGCTGCGACGCGGTCCTCGTCGTCTGCGCGACCGGGCGGACGGACGAGACCATGCTCGCCGCGATGATGGAGGCGTTGAAGGTGACGGATGCGACCGTGGCCGGGCTCGTCCTCAATGAAGGACGGCCGGCGGAGACGGCCTTCGACCTGCCGCCCGTGGTGCTGCGGTTCCTTCGGCGGCCGGCGGTGAAGGCGGTGCTCGTCCGGGTGAGGCGCAGGGGGCGCGCGATCGGCGCGGCGGCGCGGGGGATCGTCGGGCGATGGGCGCCCCGCGCGCTGCGGGGGGCGTCGATCCTGCGCGAATTCGTCCGCAGGGCCCGCCCGGCGCTCGACCGGGCGGCGCGGGAGATCAAGGCCGCGGCGCGGGATTCCATGACGCGCCGCTGAGCGGGCGGGCGGAGCCCGCCGCGCCCTCGGCCCTCAGGACCACTGCACGGGAACGAAGCGGAACCCGTCGCCGTCCTTGGCGACGAAGCCCGTCGCGGGGAAGGGCGCGTGGTAGAAGGCGGTGTGCAGCCGCTCGGTCGCGACCATGTCGAGCATGCGCCGGCGGGTCGCCCGCGCCATGTCGGCGTCCATGTCGAAGACGGCGGACCAGTCGGGATTGCGCACGAACAGGCCCGGATGATTGGTCACGTCCGACATCATGATCAGCTTGGCGGAGCCCGAGGCGATCACGAAGCAGGTGTGGCCCGGCGAGTGACCGAAGGCGGAGACGGCGGTGACGCCGGGCGCGACCTCCTTGCCGCCCTGATAGCGGCCGACCTTCGCCGCCATCGGGGCGAAGACGCGGCGCACGTTGCCGAACGCGCCCTGCATGGCCTCGGGCGCGCGCGACATGCGGCCGTCGTCCATCCAGAAGTCCCATTCCTCGCTGCCGACGAGGACTTCGGCGTTCGGGAAGACGGCGGACCCGTCCTTGAGACGCAGGCCGTTGATGTGATCGCCGTGGAAATGGCTGATCAGCACGGTATCGACCTTGGCGGGATCGAAGCCCGCCGCGCGGAAATTGCCCATCCAGCGGCCCGTGGTCGGCGCGCCGACATCGCCGTTGCCCACGTCGATCAGCACGGTCTTGCCGCCCGTCTGCAGCACCAGCGTGGTGAAGGTGATGCGGACCCGGCCCGGCGCGGGGAAGAATTCCGCCTCCGCGGCCTTGGTGACGGCGGCGAGATCCGCATTGCGGATGAAGCCTTCGAGCGGACGCTCGCCGTAACCGTCGTTGATCGCGGTGACGGTGATGTCGCCGACCTTGTAGCGATAGAAGCCGGGGGCCTGTTCGGCGGCCGGAACGGCCTGTGCGAGGGAGGGCGTACCCAGGGCGGAAGCGGCGGCGCTCATGACGGCTCCGGTAAGGACTGTACGACGATTCACGGGCATCTCTTCTCTCCCAAGCATGATCGTGCACGAAAAAGCAACAGCCGTACGGCGGCGGCGCCTTCGGGATATAAGGCGGTCGGGCTCGCGGGCGAGTGCGACTCTGTCGTGTATCGAGTGATCGACAAGCGGAAAGGTTGCGCTATCTGCCCCGGTCAAGTCCTCGATCAGGAGCCTCGCCCGTGAAATCCTCCCTCCCCGTTCTCGTGATTCTTGCGGCGGCGCTCGGCGCCTGCTCTCCGGCTTCGCCGGACGGATCCTGGACCTTCAGCACCGACCTGACCCGTGCGGAGCCCGATTTCCCGAAGGGCGCGGAGGGCGACAAGACGATCACGGCCGCCGCGATGTTCCTGCCCCGCCTGACCATCGAAAAGAATTCGTGGGAGGTGATGAAGGGCTCGATCCGCTGCACGGTCGAAAAGATCGGCGTCGAGGACGGAGCCGCCTGCGAGAACGTGAAGGACAAGAAGCCGACGGGCCGGATGACGCTGATCCTCGACGGCGACCGCCTGAAGCTCAAGGAAAAGAACAAGCCCGCCTTCGTCTATGTCCGCGAGAAGAAGTGACGGGGCCGCGTCCGCGAGAAGAGATGACGGGGCCGCGTCCGCGGCTTGCCGTCACGGCTTGCCGCGGAGATGCTCGGCCAGCGCCTCGCTCATATAGCCGTCCGCGGGCAGGCCCGCCGCCGTCTGCGCGGCCGTGATCGCGCCGCGGGTGGCCTCGCCGTAGGCGCCGTCGATCCGGGTCGATTCGGGCAGATATCCGTGGAATTTGAGGAGGAACTGCAGGAAGCGGTGCTCCTCCGCCGGGCGACGGGCCTCCTCCGTCGCGCCGGGCACGCCGACCGCGGCGACCGCCGCGAGCCAGACGCCCCGCTGCCGCGCATAGGCCTTCGCCACGCAGGGCGCGAAGCGGTCGGTCCCCTCCGGATTGCCGTGCGGGTCCTCGGCCGTGATCCGCCGCGGGATCCGGCATTCCTTGACCACGGCCTCCGAAAAGGCCCCGCTTTCGGTCCTCAGCTTCTGCCGATCGGCGGGAAAGGCCTGACGCAGCACCTGATAGGGCTGGACGAGCGCGATGTCGGCGAGGCCCAGACGATGAACGCCGCCGCTCTCGGCCAGCACCGTGCGCGCGAGACCCGAGCATTTCGTGACGTCGGGGCAGAGGAAGGTCGGCCCCGGATGGAGATTTTCATGGAAGTGGCGGAGCGTGAGATTGCGCTCCTGTGCCGAGATCGGCTCGCCCGCCGCCGCCGCTTCGACGAGCTTGCAGCCGTTGACGAGGATCGAGAAGCGCGGCGCCTGCCGCGTCTCATAGGCCTCGGTGTCGTCGAAATGGACGAAGTCGGAGCCTGCGGTCAGCCGATAGGCCGTCCAAGGTTTGGTCTCGGGACGGTCGTCGCAGCCGACCAGCACATGCGTGTTCGCCCAGCCGTCCTTGGTCGCGGGGACCGGAACGCGGACGGCGACGAATTCGCCCGTCGGCAGCGCCGTCACGCGCAGAGCGATTTCGGTCGCCGCGCCCGCGGGAGGGCCGTCCCGGAAATGCTTGGCGACATGCGCGCCGAAGGCTTCGTCGGACATCGGTTGCGCCGCGGCCGAAAGAGGGCCGGAGAGCAGGACGAGCAGGAAGGACAGGATACGCATGAACGCCGCCTCTGCGATCGGTCGCGGGGTGCACACCATGGCGAGCCGAGATCTGCATGTAAAGCGCAGGTTGCGCCGGGGTCATGCAGGACGATGAGGGCGGCGGCCGAGCGGCCGGGGATTCATCGCCCCGTATAGGGCCGGTCGAAGGCGATTTCGAACGTGCCCCGATCCGTGCGCACGAGAGCGCGTACGATCGCCCCGCAGCGCGGCGGCTTGACGAGGATCGCGCGGTCGCCCGTGCGCAGGACGGCGGACCCGGCGGCGTTGCGGGCGAGTTCGCCGCGCGCGTCGAAGAAGAAGCCCGCCGTGTTCAGCGAGAACAGCGCATAGGCGACGAGTTCCATGCGCGCGACGGAGCCGGGAGCGGTCTGCGTCTTTGCGGGATCGACGAAGCGGAGGCGGCAGTCCTCCCGGCCGTTGAGCAGGACTTCGGCGACCTCGAGCGGTCTGCGGCCTTCGTTGAGGAGGGTGAGCCCGTCCCACGGCTCCTGCCGAGGATCCCACCGGATGCGGAGACGGTCGGGCGGTGCAGCGGCGGGGACGGGCGCCGCGGCGACGCGCGGTTCCTCGCGCGCCGACAGGAGGGCGACGGCGGCCGCGACCATGATCGCCGCGACCGGCGGCAGCAGCAGGAACATCATGATCGAACGCGTACGGTTCATGCGAAGCTCTCGACGCCGGGACACGGACCGCCGGATTCTCGGACGGAACGGTCCCGCGGGCGGATTCTTCGTCACGGGGGGACGATTTCAAGATGCGAAGGGCCTGATCCGGGTCTTGACCGGCGGCCGCGATCCCCGTGACAAGGGGCCGGACGTCGGTTTCGGGATTCCGCCCCTTCCGGCCCTTCGGAGACGCCTCGCATGACCGACTTCCGCGCCGACGACCCCCGGCCCAATTCGCTCGAAGCGCGCGACAAGGCGTCGGTGGTGCACGGGCTGACCAATCTGCGCCGGCACATGGAGGCCGGGCCCAAGGTCATCGAGAGCGGTCGGGGCGTGATGGTCCGCGACGTCGAGGGGAAGGACTATATCGAGGGCATGTCGGGCCTCTGGTGCATCTCGCTCGGCTACGGCGAGAAGCGCCTCGTGAAGGCCTGCAGCGAGCAGATGGAGAAGCTCGCCTACGGCCATCTCACCAACGGCCGTTCGCATCCTCCCGTGATCGAACTCGCGGAAAAACTCGTCTCGATCGCGCCGATGCCGACGGCGCGGGTCTGGTTCGCCAATTCGGGCTCGGAATCGGCCGACTGCGCGGCGCGGCTGTGCTGGTATTACTGGAACGCCGCGGGCAAGCCCGAGCGGCGGAAATTCCTCGCCCATCGCAAGGCCTATCACGGCAACACGATCGCCTCGGCCAGCCTGACGGGCGCGGATTACGCGCATGACCAGTTCAACCTGCCGCTCGACGGCTTCCTGCATGTGCGCTGCCCGGACTTCTTCGACGAGGGTGCGCCGGGCGAGACCGAGGCGGACTTCACGGCGCGGCTCCTGCGGGAGCTCGAAGAGCGCATCCTTGCGGAAGGACCGGAGACGATCGCGGCCTTCTTCACCGAGCCGATCCTCGCGGCGGGCGGGGTGATCGTGCCGCCGGAAGGCTATTTCGAAGGGCTTCAGGCGATCCTGCGCCGCTACGACATCCTGCTCGTCGCCGACGAGGTGGTGACGGCCTTCGGGCGGACGGGCGAGATGTTCGGCAGCACGACGATGGGGCTTTCGCCGGATCTGCTGGTCTGCGCGAAGGGACTGTCGAGCGCCTATTTTCCGATTTCGGCGCTGCTGATCAACGGCCGGGTCTTCGAGGCCATGCTGGCGCAGAGCGACCGACTGCCGCTGTTCGGCCTGACCATGACCTATTCGGGCCATCCGGTGGGTGCGGCCGTCGCCCGCGAAGCGATCCGCATCTATGAGGAGGACGAGATCGTCGAACGGGTGCGGCGGCTCGAGCCCGTATTCTTCGATGCGCTGCGCCGCCGCCTCGGCGGGATCGACGTCGTGGGCCTGATCCGCGGGCGCGGCCTCTTGGCGGGCGTGAGGCTCGTGGAGAGCCGCGCGCCGCGGCGCTTCTTCGCGCCGGAACGACGCTTCGGGCCGGCGGTCGCGCAGGCGGCGGAGCGCAACGGCCTGTTCGTGCGCGCGATCGGCGACACGATCGCGCTGTGTCCCCCGCTGATCATCGACGAGCGCGAGATCGGCATGCTGGTCGAGCGCCTCGGCGACGCGATCGAAACCGCGGCACGGAGCCTCTGAGGGGGGAGCGCTCGCGAACCCCGTCGCCGGCCGCACGATCGGCCTCGCCCCGGCCCTGCCGCGAGAAAGGATGACCATGAAGATCATCGGGCTCATCAAGCTTCTCGATCCGGACGCCTTCGAGGTCTATCGCGGCGGCGTGGGCGCGACGATCGCCGCCTATGGAGGCGTGATCCGCCATCGCGGCGCCAAGTCCTTCACGGCGTGGAACGAGCTGAATTGCGGCGATTTCGACGCGGTGGTGGAGATCGAATTCCCCGATGCCGAGCAGGCGCGGCGATGGGCGGACGGCCCGGAATATGCGGCCCTGCTGCCCGTGCGAACGCGGGCGATGCGGTTGACGCTGTTCGCCGTGGAATAGGGTGTCGGGCGCAGGCGCCCGACCGTCCTCGTCCGTCGCCTCAGCCGCGCCGGGCCGTCAGCATCGACCAGAGCTTCGGCCCGAGCGCGGCGAGCGCCGCGATCACGAGAAGCGACAGCGCGATCGGCTTGTCGATGAAGATCATCATGTCGCCGTTGGAGATCGTCATCGCGCGGCGGAATTCCTGCTCCGCCATCGGGCCGAGAATGAGGCCGATGATGACGGGCGCGGTGGGGAAGTCGAAACGGCGCATCAGGAAGCCGAGAAAGCCCACGACATAGAGCAGGACGAGATCGACGACCGAACGGCTGATGCCGTAGGTGCCGATGGTCGCGAAGACGAGGATGCCCGCATACATCTGCGGTGCGGGGATCTTCAGGAGCTTCACCCAGATCCGGATCAGCGGCAGGTTGAGCACCAGCAGCATGAGATTGCCGATCAGCAGGCTCGCGATCAGCGTCCAGACGAGCGGGCCCTGCGTCTGCAGGAGCTGCGGGCCGGGATTGATGCCGTAGCTCGTGAAGGCCGAGAGCATGATCGCGGCCGTGGCCGAGGTCGGCAGGCCGAGCGTGAGCAGCGGCACCAGCACGCCCGCCGCCGAGGCGTTGTTGGCGGCCTCGGGCCCGGCGACGCCCTCGATGGCGCCCTTGCCGAATTCCTCGGGATGCTTGGTGAGCTTCTTCTCGGTGTAATAGGACAGGAAGGTCGGGATCTCCGCGCCGCCCGCGGGCATCGCGCCGATCGGGAAGCCGAAGGCGGTGCCGCGCAGCCAAGGCTTCCAGGAGCGCTTCCAGTCCTCCTTGGTCATGCCGACCGGACCGTCGAGTTCGAGCGCCTTCTCCTCCTCCCGCTTCGTCGCGGCGAGATGCAGCGTCTCGCCGATCGCGAAAAGGCCGACGGCGACGATCAGCACGGAAATGCCGTCGAGCAGTTCCATGACGCCGAAATGGAAGCGCGCCTGCCCCGTCTGGAGATCGACGCCGATCAGGCCGAAGAACAGGCCGATCGCCAGCGCCGTCAGTCCGCGCAGGGCGTAGGAGCCCAGCACGGCCGAGACGGTGACGAAACAGAGCACCATCAGCGCGAAATATTCGGCCGGGCCGAATTTCAGCGCCAGATTCACCACGGGCTCGGCGAGGAAGGCGATGCCCAGCGTGCCGATCTGGCCCGCGATGAAGGAGCCGACCGCGGCGGTGGCGAGCGCCGCGCCCGCGCGCCCGCGCTTGGCCATCTTGTGCCCCTCGAGCGAGGTGACGATGGAGGCGCTTTCGCCGGGCGTGTTGATGAGGATCGAGGTCGTCGAGCCGCCGTACATCGCGCCGTAATAGATGCCGGCGAAGAGGATGAAGGCCGCGGTCGGATCGACCTTGTAGGTGATCGGCAGGAGCAGCGCGATGGTCAGGCCCGGCCCGAGGCCGGGCAGCACGCCGATCGCCGTGCCGACGGTGACGCCGCACAGCGCCCAGAGGAGATTCATCGGGGTCAGCGCGATCCCGAAACCCATCATCAGATTGTCGAGGGTGCTCATGACGCTCCGCCGCTCAGATCAGGGATTCGACGATGCCGGAGCCGATCTTGTAGCCGAGCACCCGATCGAACAGGACGAAGGCCGACAAGGCCAGAACGAAGCCGATCGCCAGATCGCGCAGCGGCGCGCGGCCGCCGAAGCCGCGGGCGACGAGCGGGAACATCAGCGTGGAGGCGAGGATGAAGCCGAGCGTCTCGATGAGCGCGACATTGACGAAGAGCCCGAGCCCGACGAGCCCGAGAGGGCCCCATTCGGTGATCGTGCCGTCCTGATCATGCGCCCAGCCGCCGCGCAGCGCCGCCAGCAGAAGGCCGAGCCCGCAGACCGCCAGAAAGACCGTGACGAACCAGGGCGCGACGCCCGGCCCGACCGCCACCTGCAGCACCGGAGGCGGGATCTCCCGTGATTGCAGAGCCGAGAGGCCCGCAAGCACCAGAACGCCCGCGGCAACCAGAAGATTCGGCAGGATCTTCGTGCCGCCTTGATTCATCGCGCGCCCCCCCCGGGTCGATGGACGAAAGGACGGGGCGGTTCGAACCGCCCCGTCCGCAGGCCTCAGGCGGCGAGGCCGAGATCCTTCAGGATCGCGGTGATCCGGGTGATCTCGTTGTTCACATAGGTGCCGTAGGCGTCGCCGGAGAGATAGATGCCCTCCCAGCCGCGGGTCTCGAGCGTCTTCTTCCAGGCGGGGCCGGCGACCATGCGGTCGAACAGGCCGACCAGCGCCGTGCGCTGCGCGGGCGTGATGCCCGGAGCCGCGAACACGCCGCGCCAGTTGTAGAGCGACACGTCGATGCCCTGCTCCTTCAGCGACTTGACGCCGAACTGGCCCGTGTCGCCGGAGACCGCGAGGGCGCGCAGCTTGCCCGCCTTGATCTGCTCCTCGAACTCGCCGTAGCCGGAGACGCCCGCCGTCACCTGATTGCCGAGCAGCGCGGCCTGGGCCGGTCCGCCGCCCGAATAGGCGACATAGGCCACCGAGCGCGGATCGACGCCCTGCGACTTGGCGAGCATGCCGATGAAGATGTGGTCGGAGCCGCCCGCCGAGCCGCCGGCCCAGGACACGGTCTTCGGATCCTTCTTCAGCGCCGCCACGAGATCGGCGAGCGTCTTGTGCGGGGACGCCTCGGGAACGACGATCACGAGCGCTTCGCCGGTGAGGCGGGCGATCGGGGTCACGTTGGCGATGGTGACCGGGCTCTTGGCGACCGCGCCGGCGCCGACCATCACCATGCCGCCGATCATGATCGCGTTGGAGCTGCCCTTCTTGCCGTTGATGAAGCGGGGCAGACCCGTCATGCCGCCCGCGCCGGGGACGTGCTCGAACTTGAATTCCTTGATGATGTCGTCGTCGCGCATCGCGGCTTCGATCGCGCGCGCGGTCGCGTCCCAGCCGCCGCCGGGGGCCGCGGGCACGAACACGTCGAGGCTCGTGATGGCCTGGGCGAAGGCGGGCGTCGAGACGGGCAGGCCCAGTCCGGCGGCGGCGCCGGCCAGGAGACCCGCGCGGAGGACGTCACGGCGAGTGGTCATTCGTTTTCTCTCCCTCTGGTTCGGCCCTTTGCGGACCGGTTGGTTCGTCGTTTCCGTTCGGGGCGGCCGATCGCGGTCCGCGACGGCGGCGCGCGCTCCGACCGGAAGTACGCCGTAGGATCTTCATACCGCTTTTTCGGCCGAAAGCGCAGTGATTTCAGAGTCGCGGAAGCCGAGTTCCGCGAGAATCTCCGCCGTATGCTCTCCGAGGCGCGGAGGAGGGCCGGAGGGTTGCGGATCGCCGCTCTGCAACCGAAAACCCGAGCGCACGACGCGCACCGGGCGGTCGAGCCCCGGCACGGCGTCGAAATCGTGCACGAGACCGCGCGACGTCACCTGCGGATGGTCGAGCACGTCCATCACCGACAGCACTTCGCCCGCGGGGACGCCGCGCGCGTTGAGACGTTCGGCCCAGTCGCGGGCGGAGCGCGCCGCGAGGGCGGTTTCGAGCTCGACGGTGAGCGCGTCGCGGTTGCGCTTGCGCGCCTCGCGCTCGGCGAAGCGGGGATCGCGGGCGAGATCGGGGCGGCCGACGACCTCGACCAGCGCCTCGAACTGCTCCTGCCGGTTCGCCGCGACGTTGAGCGGTCCGTCGCCCGTCCGGAACGTGCCCGAAGGCGCGGCGGTCATGTTCCGATTGCCCATGGGCGCGGCGGGCACGCCCGCGATCAGCCAGTTGGACACGGCCCAGCCCATGGTGACGAGGGTCGCCTCCAGCATCGAGACGTCGATCGTCTCGCCCTTTCCCGTCCGGCCTCGGCGCACGAGCGCGGCGGCGATCGCGAAGGCGGCGGTGAGGCCGCCGATGGTGTCGGCGACCGGATAGCCGACGCGCAGGGGCGCGCTTTCGGCGTCGCCCGTGACGCTCATCACCCCGGCGAGCCCCTGGATGATCTGGTCATAGGCGGGGCGGGACCTCAGCGGTCCGTCTTGCCCGAAGCCGGAGACCGAGCACAGGACGATCCCCGGCTTGATCGCCTCGAGCGCGGCATGGCCGAAGCCCAGCCGGTCCATGACGCCGGGGCGGAAATTCTCGACCACCACGTCGGCGGTGGCGACGAGGCGCTCGAAGACGCGCTTGCCGCCGGGCGTCTTGAGATCGACGGTGATCGAGCGCTTGCCCGCATTCTGCGCGAGGAAGGACGCGCCCATCAGCGCGTCGTTGAGCTCCGGCGACGCGCCGAGCCGGCGCGCGAGATCGCCCGTTCCGGGCACCTCGACCTTGATGACGTCCGCGCCCAGAAGGGCGAGCTGATAGCAGCAGAAGGGCCCGGACAGCACATTGGTGAGGTCGAGGACGCGGACGCCTTCGAGCAGCCCGCCGCCCGCCCCTTGCGGTCCCGCGGCCTCGGTCATGCCCCGCCTCGCGCCGCCGATGCCGGGACGAAGCCCTTGGGCAGGCCCGCCTCGGCGACATGGCCGTAGAGCGGCTCGCCCGGCAGCGCCTCGGCGACCACGCGCCGCGCGGCGATCAGCCGTTCGAGGTCGACGCCGGTGCGCAGGCCCATGGATTCGAGCAGGAAGACGAGATCCTCCGTCACGATGTTGCCGGACGCGCCGGGCGCATAGGGGCAGCCCCCCAATCCGGCGAGCGAGGAATCGAAGGTGACGACGCCGGCATCGAGGGCGGCGACGACATTGGCGAGACCCTGGCCCCTCGTGTCGTGGAAATGCGCCCCGCCCGCCTTCGCCCCGAGTTCGGCGGCGAGCCTGCGGAACAGGCGGCGGACCTGCGCGGGATGGCCCATGCCCGTGGTGTCGGAGAGGTTCACGACGTCGGCCCCGGCCTCGGCCGCCGCGACGGCGAGGCGGATCACGTCGTCCTCCGGAACGGGGCCTTCCATCGTGCAGCCGAAGGCCGTCGAGATGCCGACTTCGACGCCGATCCTTGCGCGGCCGGTCGCCCGCGCGTCGGCGAGCGCGCGGATCGCCGCGACCTGACCGATCGCCTGCTCCCGCGTCATGCCGATATTGGCGAGCGAATGCGTGCGCGAGGCGGAGACGGGGATCGTGACCTTGTCGACGCCCGCCGCCGAGGCGCGCTCCGCGCCCTCGAGGTTCGGGACGAGCGCCATGATCGTCGCCCGCGTCTCGTCCGCGAAGGCCGCGGCGACCGCGGCGGTGTCGGCCATCTGCGGAAGGCGCTTCGGCGAGACGAAGGACCCGATCTCGATTTCGGACAGGCCCGCGCCGATCAGGGCCTCGATCCAGGCGATCTTGGCGGCGGTCGGCATGACGGCCGCGACGTTCTGCAGCCCGTCGCGCGGGCCGACCTCGCTGACCAGAACGTCGATTCGATCGGAGCCGATCACGCGGCTTTCTCCCGAGACCTGCAGGGTCCGCCGCCGGGCGGCGGGGCGGTTCATTTTCGCGGAAGGGACGCGCGGGACAAGACCTTTCCGGGATTCATGAGATCGAGCGGGTCGAGCGCCGTCTTGATGCGGCGGGACAGGTCGAGTTCGGCGGGCGCGCGGCGGCGCTCCAGCTCGGCGACGCGATAACGGCCGATCCCGTGTTCGGCCGAGATGCTGCCGCCGAAGCGCTGGACGACGTCGTGGACGACGACGTTGACTTCCTCGGAGGACCGGCCGTCGGCGAGGACGTTGTAGTGGAGATTGCCGTCGCCCAGATGGCCGAAGCAGTTGACCCGCGCGCCGGGCAGTTTCGCGGCGAGCGCTTCGCCCGCCTCGACGAGGAACTGCGGAACGAGGGGGATCGGCACCGAGACGTCGTGCTTCACGCTCTTGCCTTCCTTGGCCTCGGATTCGGTGATGCGCTCGCGCAGCCGCCAGAGATCCGCCGCGCCCCGGCCCGAATCCGCGACGATGCCGTCGAGCGCGAAACCGTCCTCCAGCGCCCGGCCGAGCGCCGCCTCGGCGGCGTCGCGCAGGCCCGACAGGGTCGAGGCCGCCTCGATCAGCACGAACCATTCGCCGTCGGCGACGGGACGCTTCAGGCCGAAATGCGTCTCGACGAGACGCAGCGAGAAGCCCGACATCAGCTCGAAGGCGGAGATCGTGTCGCCGAGTTCGTCCTGCGCGCAGGCGAGGAGATCGAGCGCGGCCCGCGGATCGGGGACCGAGAGCAGGGCGGTGACCTTGTCCTTCGGCGCGGGCAGCAGGCGCAGAACGGCGGCGGTGACGATGCCGAGCGTGCCTTCGCTGCCGATGAAGAGCTGCTTCCAGTCGTAGCCCGCATTGTCCTTGCGCAGGCGGCGCAAGCCGTTCACGACCGTGCCGTCGGGAAGGACGACTTCGAGGCCCAGCACCAGCGACCGCGCCATGCCGTAGCGCAGCACGTTGATGCCGCCCGCATTGGTCGCGATCACCCCGCCCGCCATGGCGGAGCCTTCGGCGGCGAGGCTGATCGGCAGCAGGCGACCCGCGGCCGCGGCGGCGTTCTGCGCCGTCTCGAGGATCACGCCCGCCTCGAGTTCCATCGTCATGCCGACCGGATCGACGTCGCGGATCGCATTCATGCGGGCGAGCGAGAGCACGAGTTCCGTGCCGCTCGCATCGGGCGTCGCGCCGCCCGCCATGCCGGTATTGCCGCTCTGGGGCACGATCGCGACGCCGTGCCTGCGGCAGAGATCGACCACGGCCGCCGTCGCCGCGGTGTCCGCCGGACGGGCGACGGCGAGCGGCCGGCCGGGGAAGAGACGCCGCCAGTCGATCGCGTGACCCGCCATGTCGGCCTCCTCGGTGAGGAGACCCTGCGGGCCGAGACGATCGCGGAGCTGCGCGAGAAGGGCGGCCGAAGCCATCGCTGAACCTCGTGGAGGGGAACCCGTTCGCCGGGCGGTCCGCTTGCGGCGACGCGCGGAACCGGCGGGGGCGCGGGCATCATGCAGAGGAGCGAGTTGCCCGACAAGTCGTTCGTCTTTAGACCTCGGCCCGATCCGCGGAGGCCCGCGGACCCCCGCGTGTTTCCCGAGGAACGCTCCGAATGGCCCTCCCGACATCCATGCGCCGCATCCGCTTCGCCGCCGCCGGCGGTCCCGAGGTGATCGAGGTCGAGACGGGCCCCGTGCCCGCTCCCGCGCCCGGGCAGGTGCTGATCGAGGTCGCGGCGGCGGGCGTGAACCGTCCGGACTGCCTGCAGCGGGCGGGCGGCTATCCGCCGCCTCCGGGCGCGACGGAGATCCCCGGCCTCGAAATCGCGGGCCGCGTCGTGGCCCTCGGCGAGGGGGTCGCGACGCCGAAGATCGGCGACGAGGTCTGCGCGCTCGTGATCTCGGGCGGCTATGCGGAGTATTGCGTGGCGGAGGCCGTGCTCTGCCTGCCGATCCCCGAGGGGCTGTCCCTGCTCGAAGCGGCGGGCCTGCCCGAAAACGTCCTCACCGTGCATGACAACGTCTTCACGCGCGGTCGGCTGAAGGCGGGCGAGACGATCCTGATCCATGGCGGTTCCAGCGGCATCGGCTATACCGCGATCCAGCTCGCGAAGGCGGCGGGGGCGACCGTCTACGCCACCGCGGGGTCCGCGGAGAAATGCGCCTTCTGCCGCTCGATCGGCGCGGACGTCGCCATCGATCATCGCGCCGAGGACTGGCAGGCGCGGGTCAAGGAACTGACGGGCGGCAAGGGCGTCGACGTGATCCTCGACATGGTCGGCGGCCCCTATATCCGCAAGAACCTGATGTCGCTCGCCTTCGAGGGTCGCCTCGTCCAGATCGCCTTTCTCCAGTCCGGCAAGGTCGCGGATTTCGACTTCACGCCGCTCATGCTGCGCCGCCTGACCATGACGGGCTCGACGCTGCGTCCGCGTTCGGTCGAACTGAAGAAGGCGATCGCCGACCGCGTCCGCGCCGAGGTCTGGCCGCTCTACGGTGCGGGCAAGGCGAAGGTCGTGATCCACGAGACCTTCCCGCTCGAACGGGCGCGGGAGGCGCATGCGCTCATGGAATCGAGCACGCATATCGGCAAGATCATGCTGTCGGTCCGGGACTGATCCCGGATCGCGGCCGCCGCGCGGCTGCGCATCGCGGGGTCCGCCTATCCGCCCGCGCCGGGCTCTTCGGGCCGTTCCGTCGTCTCGATGAAGGGGCGGTCCTTCCGGTCGAAGAAGACGACGTCCGCCGGATCGCGGGCGGGTACTTCGAAGGCGAGGATCACGAAGGGCTCCTCGATCAGCCGGGGAAAGCCGTGCCAGGTGCCGCGCTCGAAGAAGACCACTTGGCCCGGCTTCAGCTCGGTTTCCGGCTCGTCGTCGATGCGGAACGTGGCGCGCCCTTGGACGACCATCAGATATTCGTCGGAAAAGCGGTGCAGATGCTTGGGCACCGGACCGTTCGCGCGGAACAGCCGGAGGCCGGCGTCCGGAGAGTCCACGAGCCGCATGTCGGAGATCAGCGTGCCCGCTGCGGGCGGAAGCAGACGGGCCAGGGCGACGACGTCGAAGGCGGCCGAGCGCTTGGAACCCGAAGACTCGGGGCTCGAAGACTCGGGGCTCGAAGACTCGGGACCCGAGGGCGCCTCTTCACCGTTTCCGTTCATGTGAACCCTTCCGTTTCGGCAGGTCGATGAGGCAGATGTCGAGCTTGCCCTCGCCCCACGCCTTGCCCGCATCCTCGGAGGAGACGGTCTTCGAGATCTGGGCGAGACGGTAGTCGACCTCGGGGGCCTCCCACATCGGATCGCCGGGGCGTTGCTCCCGGGAGAGCTGCATCAGGTCGGCGGCGCCGAGTGCGAGCGTCTCCGATCCGCCCAAGGTCGATTTGAGCACGAGGGCGTCGTCGTCGATCCCTTCGAGGACGTGGCAGTGGCCGCTCATCACGACCAGCACCGCCTTGCCCTGCTCCCGTGCGTCGGCGAGCCGGGTCTTGACGTCGTCCCACGCGACCGTCCCCGGAAGCAGGGTTTCGGGTTCGAGCCCGATCCGTTCGGCGAGATAGTCGGCATCGGCCGTCCCCAGCGCGGGGTCGAAGGCCGCGGCCTCGTACGGTGCGTCGATGCGCGTGCAGGCGGCCTCGAAGGCCCGCAGCCATTGCGGCCGGACGTCGTCGGTCCGGTAGGCGCTCGCGGCCTTGCGCTTACGGTCGATCGCGGCGAGGTCGTCGGGCGTCACCGTCACCACCCGCCCGTCCTTCAGTTCGAGCCGATAGTCCGAGCCCGTCTTGGTGAAGCGCTCGTCGAGGAATTGCCGGCCCCCGTCCATCTCGAGACATCCGATCAGCGTCGACAGCGCCCAGCAGGTGTTCGTCCCCTGATATTGGGTCACCTCGGAGAGGTCGACGTTCTGCGGGAGAGCCGGAACGGGCCCCGGCGGCTCCTCGGGCAGCAGATGAAGGGCGGCGATTTCGACGGCGCTGCGGACGGCCTCATGCTCCGGTTCCTTCGCGAGGCGGGCGAACATGTCGTCGACCAGAGCGTCGTCGCCCAAGGCGCCGGCGAGGACGGCGAGCGCGGCGTCGCGTTCCATCCGTCGCTCCTCCGAGCCCCAGACCGCGGCGTCCTTGAAACTGCCGAAGGCGGGTTGCTCCTTCAGCTGGAGATAACGGCCGTTGCCGCTCTCGACGACGCTGAATTCGAATTTCGACAGATCGCGGGCGAAGCTCGGATCCCGGCGGACCGCGTCCAGCAGGCCGGAGACGTCCGCGCGCGTGACCCCGTCGAGCCGGTCCGGTGCGACGGCGATCCGGTAGCCGCCCGTCATCTTCTCGATCATCGCTCTCGCTCCATGCGTCGTGACGGCGGTCCGGCCGCGCCGGACCGTTCGTGTTCATTTCGATCGAAGATCACGGCCGACGCCGTGCGGGGCCGCACATCCGGAAACTCCGCCGCCCGTCGCATCAGCGCCATGTCGTCAAGGCGCCCGGCGGTGCGCCGCGGGATGCGGGAGCGTCCATCATGCGACGCCAGTTCTCGGCCATGATCGTGAAGCCCGCGACGCGATCGCAGAAGGTCACGAGGTCGATCGCGGCGGCGTCGACGACGAGCGTCGCCACGAGACGGTCGGTCCGGGGATCGATCGAGAAGCAGGCGCCGAGCGGGCGCAGATGGTTGGCCTTCAGCGCCAGAACGGCCGCTTCGACGTCGCTTCTGCCGGATGCCGCTTCGAAAGTCGCCGTAACGACGAAGCCTGCAGCATCCGCCTCATGGGCGATGGCCAGCACGACGCCCGGAAGAACATCGAAACGAAGCCGGAAGTCTCCGCCGGCATCGGCGGCGGTCGGCGTGTTCGGCCATTGCAGACCGAGAACGGCGCAGGCGGCACGAACGAAATGGGCCGGGGCGGACGTGGGCGAGATCATCCGAGGACTCGACGCGATGCTACCGAAGTTCGGATCTCATCCTATGCCGACGGAATGCGCACCGCCATCCGCGGCGCGCGCCTTGCGCGCAGGCGGCGATGCAGGGACCGGGACGGCGGTCGGCGCGCTTGCGACCCGGTCTCGTCGGAGCCGGGGCGCAAGCGCGCGGACGCGGCCTTACGAAGGCGGCAGCAGCGGCTTGACGCGTGCGACCACGGCGGCCATCGCCGCTTCGGGGGTCTTCATCCCGAGCACCGCGGCCTCGGCCTCCTCCTTGAAGATGTCGCCCGCGCGCGAGGCCTCGTCGAAGGCGGGGATCGGGATGCGCGAGGCCTTGAGCACCTCGCGTTCGGCATCGGCATAGTCGACCGTCTTGCGGAAGGCGGGGTCGTCATAGGTCGCGTTGCGGACCGGGCCGTTGCCGTTGAGCGCCATGGTCAGCGTGGCGGCCGGGCTCAGCATCGCCTTGATGAAGCTCCAGGAGAGATCCTTGCGGCGGGCGTTCTTCGGGATGCCCATGCCCCAGAATTCCACCTTGGCCGGCGCCACGGCGTATTTGTTCTTCAGGCTCGCCGATATCGGAACCGCCCCGGTCATGATCTTGCCCGAGAACTTGCTCTTGGCGGGATCGTTGAACAGGCGGTTGCGGCCCATGCCCTGCAGGGCCATCGCGGCGCGGCCCTGCTGCATCCAGGTGACGACTTCTTCCTGGAGGAGGGTGGTGAAGTTGCGCGGGAAGGCGCCCTGCTCGAACAGGAGACGCAGGGTCCGGATGGCGTTGAGCATGCCGGGCTGGTCGGCGACGACCTTGAAGTCCGGCGTGATGAAATCGCCGTCCCAGGCGCGGGCGATGTCGACGACGTTGGGATAGGTGACGCCGGGCATGCAGAGGCCCACGCAGGGCGTGCCGTCGGCGCGGCGATAGGTGCAGGCCTTGGCGACCTCGATCAGTTCCTCGAAGGTCGCGGGCGGCTTCGAAAAGCCGCGTTCGGCGAGGATCTCGGCGTTCCAATGCAGTCCGGACGAGGCGTGGCGGACCGGCATGGCGATCATGTTGCCGCCGATCTCCATGCCCTTCATCAGGCCGGGAAAGACGTCGCCGGGGGCCTCGATCGGGTCCTTCGCCATATAGGGACCGAGCGGTTCGAACAGGGCCGCGATCCGCGGCACGGCCTGGAAATTCACGATGAAGCCGACGTCCACGCCGGTTTCGGGCAATGCGAGTTCGCGGAACAGGCGCTCCTGAAGGGGGCCGGTGTCGAAGGTCGTCCATTCGACCGGCGTCTTCGTGGCGGCGGTCCAGGCCGCGGTCGCGTCGCCCTGCGTGCCGACCGCGACGGATCGGTGCACGCGGTGCGAAAAGACCTGCAGCGGTTTCTCCTGCGCGCCCGCGCGGGTCGCCGAAGCGAGGATTGCGGCGCCGGCGCCGGCCAGCACGGCGCGTCTGTCGAGCCTAGGCATGTTGGTCCTCCCGATGATCCCGGTCTGATGCCGGATTGGATCCATAGAGTTCGGCGATGGCCGCTTCGGCCGCCTCGAAATGTTCGCGCATCGCGGCCTCGGCCGCGGCGGCGTCGCCCGCGACGATCGCGTCGACCACCTTCTCGTGACGCCGGAAGGTGGCGTCCCAATCCGGCATCCGCCGCTCGGCGCGCGCGTTGAAGCGCTTCATCATCTGCGCGACGACGGGCTCCAACCCCTTGCTCTGGAGCACGATCAGCGCGTTGTGCGTCATGACGGCGAGCCGGTTGTGGAAGGCGAGATCGGCCTCCATCCACGCGTCGATCCGCCCGAGCGACGCCTTCATCCGTGCGAGAATGGCCTGAAAATCGGCGATGTCGGTCTGCGTCCGCCGTTCGGCGGCGACGCGCGCGATCTGCGGTTCCAGCATGCGGCGAAGCTCGACCGCGTCGAGCATCCCCTGCCGGGAATTCCCGATGGCGAAGCGATAGAAGCGGGCGAGAGGGCCGCTGTCGATCGCGCGGACGCGACTGGCCTTGCCCTGCTGGACCTGGATCACGCCCATGGCGGCCAGTTCGCGCAGCGCTTCCCGCGCGACGGGCTTGGAGATGCCGAACCGCGCGGCGATCCGACCCTCGGAAGGCAGCGCGTCGCCCGGCTTGAGCCGGCCGTCGAGGATCGCCTGAGTCAGCCGCTCGATGACCGCGTCGCCCAAGCGGCTCGGCGCGATGTCGTCGCCGCCGAAGATCGCGCTCAGGTCTTCGGGCCGGGACTCCGCGGAGCGGGCAAGGGCATCGTCACGTTGCATGAGCGGAGGATGGCACAAGGACATCATCCTTGCAACACACCAACTTATCAGATAGGTTTTACGGGTCTCGTCATCAGGAGCGGCCCATGCCTCGCGCGTCCGGACATGTCGGCGAAGCCGCCGAAGCCCGCCTCTTCGCCGGCCGGATCGTCCGAGTCACGGCCCATCCGCTGCGCGCGCGGCTGCCGGTCCCGCAGCGGACCGGTCAGGGCGACTGGAGCTTCATCGAGATCGTCGTGGTCGAGATCGAGACCGATCAAGGCATCGTCGGGTTCGGCGAATGTCTGGCCCGCAAGGGGGCCTGCGCCTATGCCCGCTTCATCGACCGGATGTTCGCGCCGATGCTGGTGGGGGAGGATCCGCTCGATCGTCGCCGCCATTGGGCCGCCCTGCGGAGCCTGCTTTCCGGCCGGACCGGCGGCATGCTGATCGAGGCGCTGGCCGGCGTCGACATCGCGCTCTGGGACATCGCGGGAAAGGCCTGCGGTCTTCCCGTCCACAAGATGCTCGGCGGGATGGGCCGTCGCGAGATCCAGGCCTATGCCTCGTCGATCAACTGGTTCGACGATGCGACGGTCGAGCGCGAGGTCGCGGCCGCGCTGGCGCAGGGCTTCACCCAGATCAAGGTGAAGATCGGCGCTCCCGCCTCCGCCGCGATCGACCGGATCCGTCTCGTCCGGCGGCTCGCCGGGCCGGACGTCGGCCTCAGCGTCGATGCGAACTGGGCCTTCGACGTCGACGATGCGGTGCGCGTCGGCCGCGTGCTGGCCGAGAACGACTATATGTGGTTCGAGGAGCCCGTCCGCCCCGAGGACCGACAGGGCTATCGGATGCTGCGCGCCAAGCTCGACGTGCGGCTCGCCGCGGGCGAGAGCGATTTCTCCGCCTGCGACGCGCTTTCGCTGGTCGAGGACCGTGCCGTGGGCATCATCCAGCCGGACGTCGCCCGCGCGGGCGGGATCACGGAGACCTGGCGGATCGCGGAACTCGCCCGGTGCCATTCGATCGCCTATGCGCCGCATGTCGGCTGGTCCGGCGCGCTCTGCGTGGCGGCGAGCCTGCAGCTCGCGGCGGCGGCGGAGAATTGCGTCACCTTCGAATGCATGGTCTTCGGCAATCCGCTGCGCGATGCGCTTCTCGTGACGCCCGTCGGCGAGGCGTCCATGCTCGCGGGCGGCAAGCTCCCCGTCCCGACGGGTCCCGGTCTCGGCGTGACCGTCGACGCCGCGGCCCTGCGGGGCATGATCCATCCGGACGCGTGACGGCCGCGGCGATGCTCCCTTCCCGCAATCCGCGCGTCGCGCTGCCCTTCGTGATCCCGGCTCTGGCGATGCTGGCCGCCGTGATCCTGCTGCCGGGCCTCTATGTCTTCTGGCTGTCGTTCCACGCGTCGAGCTTCGGCCAGTCGCCCGTCTACGTCGGTCTCGCCAATTACGCGAAGATCCTCGCCGATCCCTATTTCTGGCGGGCGCTGAAGAACACGATCGTCGTGGTCCTCGTGGTGGTCCATGTCGAACTGCTGCTGGGGCTCGGCGTGGCCCTGCTCTTCGCGCACGGCCTCCCCTTCCGCAAATGGCTGATCGCCTGCGTTCTCGCGCCCTATGCGGTCAGCGAGGTGGGCGCGGTCGTCATGTGGCGCACGATGT
The DNA here is from genome assembly GCA_027483795.1 of Hyphomicrobiales bacterium. Taxonomy (GTDB): domain Bacteria; phylum Pseudomonadota; class Alphaproteobacteria; order Rhizobiales; family Beijerinckiaceae; genus JAIXZO01. The sequence continues at coordinate 32,365 of JAIXTT010000112.1, read as the reverse complement.
TCGACCCGGAGGCGGGGCTCGTCACCCGTTGGCTGCTCGGCCTCGGGATCTCGCCCTTGGAATGGTCGGTCGTGCCGATGCACGGCCTGCTGCTGGTGGCCTTGCTCAGCATCTGGCTGCATCTGCCCTTCAGCTTCATCATCCTCTATGCGGCGCGGCTTTCCATTCCGAAGGATCTCTACGAGGCGGCGCGGGTCGACGGGGCCGGCGCCTGGCAATGCTTCCGCCGGATCACGCTGCCGCTGATGATGCCGGCGATCCTCATCGCCATGCTGTTCCGCTACATCTTCGCCTATCGGCTGTTCTCGGAGGTCTGGCTGCTGACGGGCGGCGGGCCGGCGCGACAGACCGAGGTCGTCGCGATCTACCTCTATCTCGAGGCGTTCCGGTACAATGATTTCGGCGCGGCCACCGCCACGGGCTGGCTGATGGTGCTGACGTCGCTGGCGCTGGCGCTGGTCTATCTGCGCAAACTCCATCGGGAGATGCATGCCCATGACGGCTGATCTCTCCCTCGCCCTGCGCCGTTTTCTCGCCCGCCTCGGTCGCGCCGTCGCGCTCGCCTTCGTCCTGCTCTGGTCGGTCGGACCGATCGCGCTGATCGTCGGGGCGGCCTTCACGCCGGAGAAGGAGATCTTCTCCGTGACGCCGCAGGCCGGCTGGCGGCCGACGCTCGAGAATTTCGTGTCGCTTTGGGCGAAATGGGGCGATTTCTTCGCCGGGCTCGCCAACAGCCTGATCGTCACCCTCGGCGCGACCCTTCTGGCCGTCGCCGTCTCGACGCTGGCCGGCTTCGGCTATTCGCGCTGGAAGAGCCGCTTCCTCGCGGGATCGGCCTTCACGATGATCGCGCTCCGGCTGCTGCCGCCGATCGTCACGACCCTGCCGCTGTTCCCGATCGTCAACGCCTTCGGCCTGAACGACACCTATCTCGTGCTGATCCTGCTCTATGCGACCTTCTTCGTCTCGATGGGGACGATGGTGATGCGCACCTTCATCGACCAGATCCCGCGCGAACTGGACGAGGCCGCGATGATGGACGGCGCGTCCGGATTGCAGATCCTGCGGCGGGTCATCCTGCCGCTCTGCGGGCAGGGCATGATCGCCGTGGCGATCTTCGTCATCGTCTACGCGTGGAACGAGTTCCTCTTCGCCTTCATCTTCACGACCAAGCAGGCGAAGACCGCGCCGCTGGTGATGTCGGAGATGATCGGCTCGCTGGACGGCGTCGAATGGGGCGTCCTTTTCGCGGCGACCACCGTGCATCTCTTGCCGGTGCTCGTCTTCGTCGTGCTGTGCCAGCGCCATCTGATCGAAGGCCTCACCGCCGGCGCCACCAAGGGCTGACAGGGAGAAACGGACATGGCTTCAGGCAATTCGCAGGCGGACGGGCGGGCGCTCGCGGCGGCGCTCCGACAGGCCGATCCGAAGCTTTCGCGGTTCGACCCGCTGCCCCGGATCATCACTTTCGACGATTTCGACAAGGGCTTCTGCGGCTGGACGCAGCTCGTCGGCAATTACGAGCATTCCCTCGATTCCATGCTGCCCGGCTATGCCCAGCATTCGATGGCGATGCTCTCCACCCTGCCGCAATGGGATTTCGGCTCGCATGGCTCCTTCGACGGCACCTATGCGCTCAAGCTGGCGTCCAAGCCGCGCAAGGCCGCGCAGAACGTCACCGTCAAACGGCTGACCTTCCGCAAGCGGGGGCCGCTGCGGCTCGAATTCTACTTCACCTTCAAGCCCGAGGCGACGGAGCTGCGGCTGTCGGAGGCGGACGTCCGCTCGATCGGCTTCCTTTATGACCTGCAGACGGGCGATGCCGACGCCGACGGCGCCCGCATCATGCCGCATATGCGCTTCCTCAACGCGCTCGACGGCGAACATGTCCAGAAATGGCAGTTCAAACGCCGGACGACGGAAGTCAAACCGATCGGCAACGAGAACAAGACGATCTCGCATTACCATCTCGCGCCCGAAGATTGGGAAGACTTGGCCGCAGGCGAGCAGAAGCTCTGCTACAACGAGATCCCGACCAAGATCAATTGGCACTATGTGTGCTTCGATTTCGATCTCGAAACCATGCAGGCGACCGGGTTCCGCTGCAATGACCGGGTCTTCGACATGTCCGGTTTCGAGCCGATCCGGATGCCCGCGATGCGCAATCTGTGGTGCATGCTGAACCTCGCCTTCTTCGTCGAGACCGACGTGGACAAGCGCGCCGCCCTCTATCTCGACTCCGTCTGCATCTCGGGAGATTTCTGATGCTGGTGCAAAGTCAGGCGGCGGTCATCGCCCGCAACGAGACCTGGTCCGGCACGGTCGCGACCGAACCGCACGAGGCGGGCTGGGCCCGGGAGGCGATCTTCTTCGTCAGGGCGCTCCATGACGCCGCGGGCGCGCCCGGAACGGCGCAGGTCGAACTCTCGCCCGACGGGATGCGCTGGGTGCCGGAAGGGACCGTCTTCGACCTGCCCCGCAGGGCGGACGAGGTGACCTTCGCCCGCGTCGCGCATTTCGGGACCTGGCTGCGCCTCTCCGCCACCCTGCCCGACGGGGCCTCCGCGGTGGTTCTGGTAACGCTGCATCTCAAGGGCTGAGGCGGGCGCACCGCAGGCCGCGATGCGGTTCCGGACGGAAGACATGTCCGGGGTCGCGGCGAGGCCGATCATGGGGTCATGGTCGCGCGGGGCCCGCAGGCTCCGCCGTGATCGGGGCGTGACGGGCCGGAGCGGGATCGCAGGAAATGTCGGACCCGTTCGGTTCGGCTACGACCGTTCCGGCTTCGGACAGGAATGGTATTCGCCGCCGAGGACCACGCCGAAAGCGTTCAGTCGCTTCTTGCCGACCAAGACTTCGCCGACCGAGTCGACATAGTCGAACTCGCCGGAGTCGAGCGACAGGATCGACGCATCGCCGACGGAACCGGGCTTGAACGTCCCCAGTTCGGGGCGTCCCAAGGCCGCTGCGGGCGCAACCGTCGCGGCACGAACGACATCGACGAGCGGCATGTCGAGACAGAGAAACTTCGACATCGTCGTCAGCAGATCGAAGGCCGGACCCTCGATGCAGAGGGCGTGCACGTCGGAGGAGATGCAGTCGGGCGGAAAGTCGTTGGCCAGCATGGTGCGCGCGATCGCGAAGGAGAAGGACCCCATGCCGTGCCCGATGTCGAAGATCACGCCGCGTTCGCGCGCGTCGAGCACGTAGTCGTGAACCTTGCCGTCCGGCGTCGCGGCGCAGTTCGGGAAGGGACGAAAGCAATGGGTCAGCACGTCGCCCCGGCGCATGAGCGCCAGAACCTCGTTCAGCATGGGCGGCGGTTCGTCGATATGGACCATCAGCGGCATGCCGAGCCGATCCGAGACCTGCCGCGCGATCTGCAGCGGCGCGAGGCCGGAGAACCCGCTCGCATTGCGCCCGACGCGCACCTTGATGCCGATGATCATGTCCCGGTTGGCATCGGCGACCTCGACGGTGTCGATCGGCGCCATCAACCTCATGTCGCCGGACTCGCCGACCATGATGCGCTTCGAGAAGCCGTAGATTCCGGCGAAGGACACGTTGAGATAGGCCAAGACCCGAACCGGGACGCGTTCGATGACGTGCGAGCGGAAGCCCGGGAAATTGCCCGGACCCGCGCTGCCGGTGTCGACGAGCGTCGTGACGGCTCCGCGATGAAACAATCGCATGGCGTCGACGCCGAGCGAGGTTCCCTTGTCGTAGACGTGGGTGTGAAGATCGATGAGGCCGGGCGTCACGATCCTGCCCGTGACGTCGACGACCTCGACGTCGCCGTCCGCTCGCAGACCGACGCCCGTCGCCGCCGTCTTCCCGTCGCGGATGAGGACGTCCATCACGCCGTCCAGGCCTTGGGACGGGTCGATGACGCGGCCGCCGCGCAGGATGAGGGTCTTGGCCATCGTGTTGCTCCGGGATTCGGGAAGGCGCACCGCCCGAGGATACGAAAGGCGCTTGATAGATCAACCGAAAAAGGAACATTGTTTCATGAATTGTCGGCCGCGCCCGAGTTTCTCTTGAAGAGTCGGCCCCGGGAAACCTTTGCTGCGCTGCAATATAGGACAAGGGAGGCGGTCGACCGAGAGGGTCGGTTCGAAGCTCTACCGGCGTCGCTTGACAGGCTTGGTCATTGAAATAAAGTTTCAATGTCGATCCAAAGGGCCCCTTCGTTTCAATGGGGGCGTTCAGGGGAGGGAGCCGATGTCGAAGCAGGACAAGGATGCGTCGCCGCAGGGCTGGAGCCGGCGCGAACTCGCGAAATTCATCGCCGGAGCCGGGTTGGTCGCAACGCTTCCCGCCGGCGGCTCCGCGCTTGCGCAGGGCGCCAAGAGCGTGAACCTCGCGATGATCGGCGAGCCGCAGACCCTCGACCCGATGGCCTCGACCGCCGATCTCGTCTCCGGGATCATGATGCATGTCTACGAGTCCCTTTATACGTGGGACTCCGATCTCAATCCGAAGCCGATGCTCGCGGCCGACATGCCGAAGATCGGCGCCGGCGGATTGAGCTACGAGATCGAGATCAGGAAGGGCGTGAAGCTGCATTCCGGCCGCGATCTGGACGTCGAGGACGTGATCGCGTCGCTCAAGCGCTGGATGGAGATGACGCCCCGCGGCAAGGCCGTCGCGGCCAGCGTCGACAAGATGGAGGCGAAAGGGACCCACGGGCTCTTGATCGCGCTCAAGGCGCCGGTTCCGGCCCTGCTCACGCATATGGCGCTGCCGTCGGGCTATGCCGCGATCATGGCGAAGGAATCGATCGCGACGCCGCTGGTGAGCTTCGTCGGCACCGGCCCCTACAAGTTCCAGGAGCGCCGTCCCGATCAGTTCGTGATCCTCACGAAGTTCGACGGCTATTCCGCGCGCAGCGAGCCTGCGAACGGCTATGCCGGCAAGCGCGAAGCCAAGATCGCCGAATTGCGCTTCATTCCGGTGCCGAACCCGAATACGCGCGTCGAGGGCGTCGTCGCCGGCCAGTATCATTTCGCCGAGCAGTTGCCGGTGGACAGCTACAAGCGGATCGCGTCGACCCCTTCGATCAAGCCGCTGCTCGTGATGCCTTACGGCTTCCCGTATTTCGTCCTGAACACGAAGCAGGGCCCCTTCGCCGACAAGAAGGTCCGTCAGGCCTACCAGCTTGCGCTGAATTCGACCGAAATGATGCTCGCCGCCTTCGGAGACGAGAAGTTCTTCAAGGCGACGGCGGCCCATTTCCCCAAGGCGTCTCCGTTCCATTCCGAAGCGGGCGGCGCGGCCTACGACAAGGGGAACGCGGCGGCGGCCAAGAAGCTCCTGGCGGAAGCCAAATACGACGGCAGCGTCATCCGCATCCTGAATTCCAAGCAGTTCGAATTCCATCACCGCATGGCGCTGGTGATGGCCGAGAACCTGAAGGAAGCGGGCTTCAAGGTGCAGCTCGACGTCGTCGACTGGGCGACCTTGGTGCAGCGTCGTGCGGACACCAACCTCTACGACGTCTACGTCACGCATTCGAGCTTCCTGCCCGAGCCGATGCTCTCGCCCCCGCAGCTCGGGGTCGGCGCTCCGGGCGGATGGGACAGCCCGGCGAAGACGGCGTCCCTCGCCGCCTTCAACGCGGAGTCGGATCCGGTCAAGCGCGGTGCGCTCTGGGCCAAGGTCCAGGAGGTCGTCTATGACGAGGTGCCGTACATCCGCGTCGGCGACTTCGCCGCGCTGAGCGCGACCTCGGCGAGGATGACCGGACTGGTGCCGATGCCGTCGCCCGCGTTCTGGAACGTCGATCTGGCCTAGTCCGCGCCGGAGACGACGTCGAAATCACGCCGCAGCGCATCGCGCTGCGGTCTCTTCGCGCCGATCCGAACGACGGGGGGATGCATGGTCGCTGCAATCGCCCGCAGGCTCGCCGGAATGCTGGCCGTGATGTTCATCGTCGCGACCATGGTCTTCTTCCTGACGCGACTGGCTCCGGGGGATCCCGCCTCCCTGATGCTGGGCGATCAGGCGACCGCCGCCGACATCGCGGAGCTGCGCAAGACCTACGGGCTCGATCGGCCCGTCGCGGTCCAATACGTGCTGTGGCTCAAGGAGATCGCGTCCGGCAATCTGGGGCAGTCGATCTTCCTCCAGCGTCCGGTGCTGCAGGCCATCGGCGAAAGGGCCGAACCGACCTTCTTTCTGGCGCTGTTCTCCATTCTGATCGCTTCGCTGATCGGCATTCCCTGCGGCATCGCTTCGGCGGTCTGGCGGGGACGGGTCGCCGACCAGACGGTCAGCGGGTCGGCGATGCTGGCCGCCAGCATCCCGAGCTTCTGGCTCGGCCTTCTCTTCATCCAGTTCTTCGCGGTCCGCCTGGGCTGGTTTCCGGTCGCGGGCTACGGCGATCCCGGAGCGGATCTCGCGCAGAGACTTCGTCATCTCGTCCTCCCCGCCATGGTTCTCGGCATCGTCAATTCGGCGCTGATCACGCGATTCACGCGCGCGAGCATGCTCGACGTCCTGTCCGAAGACTTCGTCCGCACGGCGCGCGCCAAGGGGCTGCCCGAGAGCCGCATCGTCCTGCGCCATGCGCTCGGCAATGCGCTGGTGCCGATCATCACGGTGGTCGGACTCACCGCGGCCCTGCTCGTCGGCGGCGCGATCGTCACCGAAACGGTGTTCGGCCTTCCCGGCATCGGCAATCTCGTGGTCTCCGCCGTCCTGAGGCGTGACTACCCGGTCATCCAAGGAGCGCTGATCGTCATCGCCGGCATCTATGTCCTGATCAATTTCACGATCGACGTGATCTACACGCTCGTCGATCCGCGCGTCGAAACCTGAGGCTCGGCGATGGATCCCGCCGCCGCGAAACTGTTCCTCGACCGCCTGTTTCGGCGAAAGCTCGTCCTGTTCGGAGCCGTCGTCCTGCTCGTGATCGTCATCGCGGCGATCGCGGCGCCGCTGATCGCTCCTTATTCGCCGACCGGAATGCGGGTGACGCAGCGGCTCAGGCCGCCGAGCGCGACGAACTGGTTCGGAACGGACGAGTTCGGCCGGGACGTGCTGTCGCGCATCATCTACGGCGGGCGGGCGTCGCTCGGCATCGGCATGGCGGTGGTTCTGGCATCGATGCTGGCCGGAACGACCCTCGGGCTCCTGGCGGGCTATTTCCGCGCGCTCGACACCGTCATCATGCGCATCGTCGACGCCATGATGTCCCTGCCGGACATTCTGCTGGCGATCTTCCTCGTCGCGGTCCTGGGCGCTTCGGCCGGAAACGTCGTGCTGGCGCTGGCCATCGTCTACACGCCGCGCGTCACGCGGGTCGTGCGCGGTTCGACGCTGGTGGTGCGCGAACTGCCCTTCGTCGAAGCGGCGCGGTTGCTCGGCGTTTCCACCCCGCGCATCCTGACGGTGCATATCCTGCTCAACGTCGCCTCGCCCATTCTCGTGCAGGCGACCTTCATCTTCGCCTATGCGGTGCTGGCGGAAGCGGGGCTGTCCTTCCTCGGCGCGGGCGTCCCTCCGGACGTTCCCACTTGGGGCACGATGATCGCCTCGGGTCAGCAATATGCGGATCGGGCCTTCTGGGTCGTGTTCTTCCCCGGTCTGGCGATCGTTCTTGCGGCTCTGAGCCTGCAGCTGGTCGGCGACGGACTGCGCGACATGCTCGATCCCAAGCTCAGGAAGGCGCTGTGATGACGCAGCCCGCGCCGCTGCTCGCGATCGAGAACCTCGCGGTGACCTTCCGCACCGAAGCGGGAAACGTCACGCCGGTACGGGGCGTCGACCTTGCGGTGTTCGCGGGGCGAACGACGGCGCTCGTCGGCGAGTCCGGTTCCGGCAAGTCCGTCACCGCTCTGGCCGTGATGGGATTGCTGCCGCGCGCGTCGGGCGGGATCAGCGGCGGGTCCGTCCGCTATCGGCTGAAATCGGGCGAAACGAGCGATCTCGCGAAACTCCCGCCGGAAGGCATGCGCAGGCTGCGCGGCAGAGAGATCGCCATGATCTTTCAGGAGCCGATGACCTCGCTCAACCCGGTCTTGAGCGTGGGAGAGCAGATCGCCGAGCAGGTTCGTCACCACACCGGAACGGGGTCCGCCGCCGCGATGCGGCGGGCCGTGGAGATGCTCGGCCTCGTCGAAATTCCCGATGCCGCGCGTCGCGCCGCCGACTATCCTCACCAGATGTCCGGCGGCATGCGCCAGCGCGTGATGATCGCCCTGGCCATGTCCTGCAATCCGCGCCTGCTGATCGCCGACGAGCCGACGACCGCGTTGGACGTGACCATTCAGGCGCAGATCCTGGCCCTCGTCGATCGCCTGCGCCGCGAGCACGACATGGGCGTGCTGTTCATCACCCATAATCTGGGCGTGGTCGCCGAGATCGCCGACGACGTCACGGTGATGTATGCGGGCGAGGCGGTGGAGGCGGCGGAAGTGCGGACGATGTTCCGCGATCCGCGTCACCCCTATACGCGCGCCCTGATCGATTGCCTGCCCGCTCGCGCCCGAACCGGCGCCGACGGTCGCCGCGTCGTGTCCTCGATCCCCGGCTCCGTCGGCGCCGCCGCCGCTGCGGGCGGCTGCAAGTTCGCGCCGCGCTGCTCTCATGCCGCACCGCCGTGTCACGCGGCCCATCCGATCCTCGAGCCGTCGGACGGCGGGCACATGATCCGTTGCTTTCGTTGGAGAGATCTGTGAGCGACGCCCCGCTGGTCAGCATCCGCGGATTGACGAAGCGCTTCGGCAAAGCGCCGGCGCTCGTCCATGCCGTCGAGGACGTCAGCTTCGAGATCGCGCCCGGCGAGGTCGTGGGTCTCGTCGGCGAATCCGGCTCCGGCAAGAGCACCATCGGCCGACTGATCCTGCGTGCGCTCGATCCGACCGCGGGCGCCATAGCCTTCGACGGCCGTGAGATCGGCGGGCTGAGCCGGCGTGAGCTGCGGCCCCTGCGTCGGCGCATGCAGATGGTCTTTCAGGATCCTTTCGCCAGTCTCAATCCGCGCCTCAGGGTGAAGGACATCATCGGCGAGGCGCTGGATGCGCATGGGCTCGCGCAAGGGCCGGAGCGGTCGAAGCGCATCGGCGAGCTGCTCGAGACCGTCGGACTGGACGCCGGGCATGCGGGCCGCTTCCCGCATGAGTTCTCCGGCGGGCAACGCCAGCGCATCGGCATCGCCCGCGCCCTCGCGGTCCGGCCGGATCTGATCGTGGCGGACGAACCCGTCTCGGCCCTCGACGTCTCGGTGCAGGCGCAGGTGCTCAATCTGCTTCAGGATCTGCGGCGGCGCTCGGGCATGGCCATGCTCTTCATCAGCCACGATCTCGACGTGATCGAGTTGATGTGCGACCGCATCGTCGTGCTTTATCTGGGGCGCGTCATGGAGATCGGGCCCACGGAGGAGGTCTGCCGGCGTCCGCGCCATCCCTATACGCAGGCTCTGTTGGCCGCGTCCCCCAAGCCCGACCCGGACGCTCCCCGCACCCGCAAACTCCTGCAGGGCGACATTCCGTCCCCGCTCTCGCCCCCGTCGGGCTGCGTGTTCCGCACGCGCTGCCCGCTGGCGAAGGAGGATTGCGCAGGGGCGGTCCCGGCGATGCGGACGGCGGGCCCGGATCATCGGTTCGCCTGCATTCACGAAGCCCCGAAGTCAGAGACATGACCGTTCCCGTGGAAGCCGAACTCGTCGCAGCGGAACAGCGCTCGCCCGACGTGCTGCTGACCATCCGCGCGGCGATGCCCGACCTGTCCAAAGCGCATCGCCGCATCGCGGAGATGGTGCTGGCCGATCCGCATCGGGCGGTGCAGAGCAATGTCGAGGACCTCGCCGCCCGCGCTCATGTCGGCAAGCCGACCATCGTTCGCTTCGCCCGGGCGGTCGGCTGCGAAGGCCTCAAGGATTTCAAGCTGAAACTCGCCGGGACCTTGGCCCTCGGCACGCCCTATCTGCATCGCTCCGTGCGGAATTCGGACACGCCGTCCGAGGTCATCAACAATGTCGTGGGCTCGACGCTGGCGGCTCTGGCGGAGTGGCATCGATCGCTCGATCCGGAGGTTCTGGCCGCGGCCGCCGGAATGCTCGACAAGGCGCGCCGCGTCGATTGCTACGGCACCGGCGCGACCTCGCATTTTCTCGCGCAGGATCTTCAGGCGCGGCTGTTCCGCCTCGGCTTGACGGCGACGAGCTATACCGACGCCTATCTGCAGATCGTGGCGGCCGCGACCCTCTCGCCCGACGATGCCGTCGTCGCCATCTCGTTCGTCGGACGCATGCCCGCCCTCCTCGAGACCGTCGCCATGGGCCGGTCGCGCGGCGCGAAGATCATCGCGATCACGCGGGCGAACACGCCCTTGGCGCGCCTTGCGGACATCGTTCTCGCCGTCGACGTGCCGGCCGACGCCACGATGCCGGTGGGGACGGACGCCTATATCACCCAGACCATGATGATCGAGATGATCACCATTCTCATCGGCCGTCTTCGCGGCCCCGACTGCGTCAAGCGTCTGGAGCAGATCCACAAGATCCTGCAGGCCAAGGATCAGGACACCGATGAGAGTTCGGTCGTCTACTGGGGTTGGAAATCCCATGAAGCAACCAACACGGGTACGGAGGAATCATCATGACGATCGAACATCTCGGCGGTGACGGATTCGGAGCTGCGCTGAGTTCGATGCCGTTGTCCCCCGCCGTGCGCGCGGGCGACTTCGTGTTCGTTTCCGGGCAGGTGCCGACGGATGATCGCGGCGAAATCGTCTGGGGCAATATCGAGACCCAGACGCGCGTCGTCATGGAGAAGCTGAAGACGGCGCTCGGTCATGCCGGTTGCTCGTTGGCCGATGTCGTCAAGACGACGATCTATCTCGCCGACGCGCGCGACTTCGTCGGGTTCAACGGCGTCTATTCGAGCTATTTCGAACCGGGCAAGCGCCCGGCACGGACCACGATCCAATCCGCGCTGGTCCTCGACATCCGGGTCGAGATCGAGGCCGTCGCCTACATGCCGCAGAAGCGTTGATCATGCCCGGATTCCCGGCCGTCGAGACGCCCGGCGTCTTGATCGACGAGGACATCGTCGACCGCAACATCGCCGCCGCGCAGGCGCAGTTCGACCGCCTCGGGGTCGCGCTGCGTCCGCACATCAAGACCCACAAGCTCGTCCGGTTCGCGCGGAAGCAGCTCGGGGCCGGCGCGACCGGCATCACCTGCCAGAAGACCTCGGAAGCCGAGGTCTTCGTGAATGCCGGCTGTCGTGACGTCCTGATCACCTTCAACATCCTCGGCGCCGAAAAGCTGGCACGTCTGCGCCGTCTGAGCGAAGACGCGACCATCACGGTCGTCGCCGACAACGAGGTCGTCGTCCGCGGACTGTCACAGGCCTTCGCGGACGCCGGCACGCCTCTGCGCGTGCTCGTGGAATGCGACACCGGCCTTGCGCGCTGCGGGGTCCAAGACCCCGAAGCCGCGGTCGCGCTGGCGCGCATCATCGCCGGGAGCCCCGGCCTGACCTTTGCCGGGCTGATGACCTATCCCGCCCCGAACGGCCATGAGCGGGTCGAGGATTTCATGGTTGCGGCGAAATCGGGTTGTCTGGCGGCCGTCGGGCATTGCGACGTCGTCAGTTCGGGCGGAACGCCTTCGATGAAGTCGTTTCCGGGGGGGTCGGTCGTGACCGAGTATCGCCCCGGCACCTACATCTACAATGACCGATCATTGGTGGCGCGCGGGGCCTGCACGCCGGCCGACTGCGCCGTCGGCGTCGCCGCAACGGTCGTCAGCCGCCCGACGCCGGACAGGGCCGTTCTGGATTCGGGTTCGAAGGCGCTCAGTTCCGATCTCCTCGGCCTTTCCGGCTACGGCCTGCTGCGCGACTATCCGGATGCCGTGATCAACGGCCTGAGCGAGGAGCACGGCCATGTCGATCTGTCGGCATGCGCCCGAAAACCCGAGGTGGGCGAGCGCGTTCTGATCATTCCCAATCATGTCTGCGTCGTGACCAATCTGTTCGACCGGGTCCATCTGCATCGCGGCGGGCGTTTCGTCGAAACGGTGCAGGTCGATGCGCGCGGCCGGGTTTTCTGAAACGAATCCGCCATGACCGTCCCGACGACGAGGCCGTGACCGAGACCCGACTTTCCTTCGGTCACGGGCGGGGGTTTCCTTCTCCGCCGTTGCGGGAGCGCTTTCGGAGCGGGGCCTTCCCGGAGGCCGCGCTTCGACCTCGGCTCGATGATTGTGCGGGAGCCGCAGGAGAGAGTATGGATCGATCCGATGTCTTGCGTGGGGCCCGACGATGAGCACTCTTGATCGCCGCAACATGGTTCTTGCTCTCGGGGCCGGCCCTCTTCTGATGGCTTCGCAAAACGGCCTTGCAGCCCCGGCGGGCGCGAGCGTGTCGGCTGCCGATCCGAAGGCGAAGGAGCTTCCCGGCGGGATTTCCTATGTCGAGATCGAGAGTCGGACGATCGAGAAATCGAACCGGATCCTGACGACGACGGTTCCGGCCTTTTCCGGCGTGAACGTCCCGTACACGCCGGCGCGCAATCCGCTTCGGATCTATCGCGTCCGATACCCGTCGGTATGTCCCGAGAAGAACAACAAGCCCGTACGGCTGAGCGGGATCATCGCCGTTCCCGATACGCAGGACAGGAACCTTCCCGTTTTCTCGTATCAGCATGGGACGGCCTATCTGAAGACGCAGGTCCCCTCCTTTCCCGAACAATCACCGGAAACCGAATTGGCGATCGCTCAATTCGCGGGACAAGGTTACGCGGTCGTCGCCGCGGACTATCTCGGCATGGGCCTCTCGGAAGAGAAGCAAGCTTTTCTCGTGAAACGGAGCCATCAGCAGGCGACGATCGATCTGATCGATGCCGCCGACATCGTGATGAAGGACCTCGGCAAGACGAGGACGCATCTCTTTCTCGGGGGATGGTCGCAAGGCGGCTACGTCACGATGGCCATGCTGGAGAGGCTCGAGCAGTTCGGCGTTCCCGTCAGGGCGGCCGCCACGGCCTGTGCGCCCGCGGATCTGTGGATGATGATGAGTTCGCCGCTCCTGTATCCGCGCGCCATGGATGCGGCATGGATCGTTTCGATCTTCATTCTCGGCGCGTTCGCTTATGAGCATTATTACGATGCGCCCGGCCTCGCGCGCTCGCTGATCAATGCGAAATATTATGAGGTCTCAAGACGCGCATACGATCAGGAACCGTTCGATCCGGCGGACATCCCCGGCAATCTTCCCGATCTGATCAATAAGGAATATTTCGACGCGGAGTTTTTTGCATCCAGCACGTTCGGCCGACTCCTGATCGAAAACCAAGCCTATCGCCGACCGATCAAGACCTTGACGCGCAACTATTACGGCGAAAATGACGAGGCTCTCCGGCCGCTGCTGGGCCGGCTGCCGATGGATTATCAACGCGCGCTCGGGGGCGACAAGGTCGAGGCCGTCAGCGTCGGTCCCCATGATCACAGGGGCAGCTACGCCGTCGCGGTTCCATCATGGAAGACTTGGTTCGACGGTCTCCTGAATTAGGTCGAGCGTTGCGCACCGCGCCTGCGCGGCGGGCGCGGGTTCCCGCACGATGTCCGGGTCGGCCGCCCGCGGCTTCCGCCGCGGGCGCCGTCGTCGCGGCGACTAGACCGGACCGAAAGCCGGCGGCGAGATGCGGCGGCGGGAAGCCGCCTCATAGGCCGACGCGATGCGGACGATGACGTCCTCCTTGCCGGGCTCGCTGCGGAAGACCAGCGAGAAGGGAAGGCCGGGGGCGGCCAGCCGCGTCGGGACGGTCGAGGCGGTCGGCACATAGCGCTTGCGATCCGCCGAGAGCTTGAACACCGGATCATAGGCGGTGTCGACATAGCCGGCCGGGATCAGGATCTCGGTCAGGCCGCCGTTCGGGCCGAAGAACGATTCCAGCGTGATGTTGTGCATGCCGCCCCGAGGCTGGTTGGCGTGGCCGATCTTGCCGGGGGGCCAGGGGGAATGCAGCCTGACGAAGCCGTCGAGCTTGTTCTCGAGCAGCACCATCATGTCGATCCGGCGCAGCAGTTCGCGGAGCATGATGCGCTCGTTGACGCCCTGCCGACCGTCCAGCCGGTTGCGCGGATCCGACAGCGCGTCCCAGTTGAGGAAGGCGGAGCGCTGATCGTCGCCCCAGAATTTCGACCGTGCATTGAGCGCGGCGAAATCCGTGAGCGTCTCGGTGAACCCCTTCGCGGCCCAGTCGTCGGCGCGCCGCATCAGATATTGCTGGATGTGGAAGCGGAACGTGGTCGCCAGTTCCTGTTCCTGGATCGAATGGATGTCGAGGTTCTTCGGCGGCGCGATCTTGCCTTCCGTCAGGGCGACGCAGTAGTCGATCGGCTTCATCGTGCCGCTGCCGAAGATCTTCGGCGGCTGATACGTCGCCTCGGCGCCCGCGGCGACGGCGGGCGAGGCGAGGCTCGGCATGCCGCCCGCGACGAAGGGCGTCGGGATGACGGCCTCGGCGACCTCCTTGTAGACGGGCTGTCCGTCGGCCCCCAGCCGGAACAGCAGGTCGGGCATGAACACCGAGACCAGCCGCGCCACCGCGGTCTTGAAATCGACCCGCATGGTTTCGAGTTCGGGGTCGTTTTCGGCCTGCGGATCGTTCGACTGCACCAGCGTCGCGCCCAGATGATCGCGCAGGATCGTCTTGATCTCCGCATTGGCGGCGTCGACGATCGGTCGTTCCGAGAGCGATCCTTCGGGGACGATCATGGACTCCCGGATGACGCCGATCCGGACGCCGGCCAGCGCGCCTTCGCTTCCGCCATGCGCGAGGTGGCCGACATAGGGCGTCGACAGGATCGACGAGCGCGGCACCGTGGTGAACGGATCGCGCGGATCGTAGTAGCCGTCGCTTTCCGCATCGACCAGGGCGTCGACCACCTTGGCGCAATCGAACACCGAGCGGCAGATCACGCCGGTGCGGTCGGTGTAGATGTCGGCGCCGACCGCGCCGCCGTCGAAGCCCAGCATGGCCTTGTGCGGCAGGATCAGCGCCACGGCGTTGTGGTTCGAGGGGCCGCGGCAGGACGCCCGGGTTTCCTCGCCGAGGCTCGCCATCACCAGATTGGTCGAGACCGAGAGCGCCGATCCCGAGCTGGATCCGAGCGAGGCCGACCGCGTGGTGTCATAGGGATTGGCCGGATTGCCGCCCCAGGTGGTGCGCTGATAGCCGAGAATCGAGGGCAGGATCCGGTCCGGAAGATGGTCACCGCCGGGGTCGCCCGCGCGGCCGTTGTATTCGGTGCTGACCGCCTTGGCGAAGATGATCGCGCCCTTGTCGCGCAGCTTGCCGACCAGCTGATGGTCGCGCGCCGGCACGTCGATGTCATAGGCCGCGTCGCCGCCGCCGACCGATCGCATGTCCTTGCAATCGAACGGGTCCTTGAACGAGAACACGACGCCGTACATCGGCATCTTCTCGAGGTCGGGATTGCTGCCGTATTCGGCGTCGAGTTCGGCCGCGCGCTCCAGCGCGTCCGGATAGCGGCGGAAGATCTCGCAGACCGCCGGAGCTCCGGGCGGCAGCGGGCCCAGTGACGGGTGGCGATCGAATTCGCCGCGGCAGACGACGGATCGTTCGCCGCGGATGTTGAGCGTCGACAGCGCGTTCACCTGGGTGCCGTCGGGAATGCCGGTGACCATGCCGAATTGCTGCTGCACCGAGGGGTCGGAAATGGTCGGCTCCATCCGTCCGAATTCGAGCGGCTTGCCCTCGTAGCGGTCGAGATCGGGGAAGATCTCCGAGGCCGGAACGGTTCGGGTGGGAAACGACAAGGGCGCGCCGGCCCGGACGGTGCCGGTCGCCGCCGCGACCGGTTTTCCGTCCTCGGTGACGAGCACGCTGGCCACGCCGTTATAGGCGCGGGCCCGGTCGATATAGCCCTGCACGATCTGCACGCAGGTGACTTCGCCCGCCTTGATGGCGGCCTGCATCTCGGAGATCGTCGCCTCCTCGAGCCGGAATTGCTTGGTGGTCTTCTTGTCCGTCATGGGTCCGTTTCCTGTCCGTCGTTTCAGGGTCCGATCGCCGCGACGCTCGTCGGTCGGCGGCCGCTGCCGTGACCCTCGATCATCGTCCGGCGGTTGTCGGATCTTTTTTTCCGAGCATGGCGCGTGTGCGCCGCGGGAGCAACGGGTGATCGACGCAGGCCGTCGGAGCCCCGAGAGAATGAAATCCGTCCGCTCGTCGGCATCTCGGGACGACGCGGCAAGGACGCCGCGAGGATGCCTCGCGGGCTCGGCCCGCGATAACGTTTTGCGATCGAAGTCCGCGAAAGATGGTATTGGAATGCGATCCTAGCGCACTCCTAGTCTGATGCATCGGCCGTCATGGCCGGGCAGGTGCGATGAATGAGGCTCCGACGGGTTCCGATCGCAACGCCGACCCATCCGCGCGACGGAACCTTCCGCGTTCCCGACGGCGGGGCGGATCGTGCGGCCCCGAGCCTCCTCGGCCATTGCAAGACGCCGCATTCGGGACTCTCGCGGTTTCCGGCGGAGCCGCTCCTCGCGGCGGGTTTCACCGCCCTCGCCTTCGACCGCCGACTCCTTTCCGAAATGATCGAAGACGATTCCGTCGCGGCCGCATCGCGGGCGGAAAGAGGCTTTCCGTCACCGGTCGTGATCGGCACGGCGGCGGCGGGATGCTCGCGGTCCCGAACGGGGCGGGCCGGCCCTGACCTGCCGCCGCCGATTCCGAAACCGTGAGCGAGGAGAACGCGAAAATGCTCGACGACCTCAAAAAGCGCAGCATGGGCGAGAATTTCGAGCTCGTCGGATACATTCCGCTGGAGGATCGTCCCGCGTTCAAGATGGCGATCCACAGGTCCGGCGACCGCTGGTTCCTCTACACGGCGCATTTCTGGCACAGCGGTTGGTCGGTGGTGGAGATCACCGATCCCGCGAACCCGCGCTTCATCCGCTTCCTCGAAGGGCCGCCGAACACCTGGACGCTTCAGGTGCAGATCGCGGACGGTCTGATGGTGACGTCCATGGAGCGCATCATGGACGGCTGGGGCGGCGACCCGAACGCGCCCTTCGGCGACGGCATCCTGATCTGGGATCTCGCGGACCCCGAACATCCCAAGCAGGTCGGCCATTGGAAGACCGGGGGAAAGGGAACCCACCGCAATTACTTCGACGGCGGCAAATACGTGCACGCCACCGCACTGCCCGAGGGCTACGACGGCCACATCTACGCGGCGGTCGACATTTCCGATCCGGCCAACCCCGTCGAGGTCTCGCGCTGGTGGCGCGAAGGCCAGTGGGTCGCGGGCGGCGAGCCCGGGGTTCCTTTCGGGATGCTGCTGCACGGCGGGGCCTATGTGAAGGGCGACCGCGCCTATCTGCCCTACAGCGCGGGCGGGCTGATCATTCTCGACATTTCGGACATCAGGAATCCGCGCAAGGTCAGCGATCTGCCCTTCTCGCCGCCGTTCCAAGCCTTCATCGCCGGGCATACGGCCGTGCCGCTCCGCGGCAAGCCGCTGGTGGTCGTCAATTCGGAAGCGATCGCCGAACAGGGCGGCGAGCCGTTGGGCTTCACCGGCATCGTCGACGTCTCGGACGAGACGGCGCCGCGGCTGATTTCGCTGTTCCCTCAGCCGGTCCCGCCCCCGGGCGCGCCTTACAAGAACTTCTACGAGCGCCCCGGCCGCTTCGGTCCGCACAACCAGCATCAGCCCCAGTATCAGGACGTGCTCTATCAGGGCGAGGATCTGATCTTCCTGACCTACTTCAATGCCGGGCTGCGGGCTTACGACATCTCCGATCCGCGCACGCCGCGCGAAGTGGGCTGGTTCCTCCCGCCCGATCCGGAGAAGCGGCTCGGCCCGCTGCCCGCCACCGGGCTCGTCACCCAATCCGAGGACGTGATCGTGGACGCCCGCGGCAACGTCTTCGTCTCGGACAAGAACAGGGGCGTCTGCATTCTGAAATTCACGGGCGCGGCGATGTAACGCCGCCGTCATCCAAAGGGAGGAAGATCATGTCCATGTTGAGATCGGCCACGGCCGGCGCAGCACTGCTGCTCGCGGCGGTCATGCCCGCCGCCGCGCAGAAATCTCTCGCGCAAAAATATCTCGACGGCGAGGCGAAGCTCTCGACGCCGTTCAATTACGACGGCCCGGCGATCACGCTGCGCTATTCGACCTTCCTCGGGAAGGCGGGCGCTACGCCCGAGCTTTACGAAAAGCTGTGGGCGCGGCTCAAGGCCGACACCAACGGCAAGATCACCGTCCAGCCCTTCTGGTCGAACTCTCTGGCCGATGCTCAGACCGGGGGCTTCGAATCCGTCGCCTCGGGAATCGCCGACATGGGAACCTGCTACACGCAGCTGAACCCCGGCGGCTTCGACCTGCATTTCGGCGTGCAGCTGCCGAAGATGTTCACGGATTCGAGCACGGGCTCGCTGGTGTTCAACGAGGTCTACGCCAAATATCTCCGCGACGTGTTCGAGAAGCGGAACGTCTATCTGGCCCGGGTCGGCCTCACCCCGCCCCAGCAGCTTCTCAGCAAGGAACCGATCCGGACCTTCGACGAGATGAAGGGCAAGCGCGCCTGGTCCGTCGGCAAGGTCGCGAACGCCGCGGTCGCCTCGCTCGCTCTCGCTCCCACCTCGCTGAAGATCTCCGAGCTCTATCCGGGCTTCCAGTCCGGCGTCATCGACGTCGCGCCCATGCATGACGCGGGTGCGCCGCTGTTCCGGCTGACCGACATCGCGAAGTATCGGACCAAGGTCGATCTCTGGACCAACCCGAACGAGCATTGCATCAACCCGAAGCGTTGGGACGGACTGCCCGAGCCGGTGAAGGCCTATCTCTACCACTGGTTCCAGGTGTGGACGCAGGTGGAAAGCCAGCTCTACTACGACCTCGAGGCGGGCCGCGCCCGCGAGGCCATGCAGAAGCAGGGCATCCAGTTCATCGAGTTCTCGGACGCCGACCGGGCCAAGGTCGATGCCGCCTATGCCGGCGTCGTCGAAGCCTGGGTCAAGGAGCAGGAGGACGCGGGCCGCAAAGGTCGGGCCATGGTCGAAGAGATGCGGGCGCTGCGGACGAAATACGGCGCCATGACGCTCGACCAGCGGATGCAGGCGGTTCTCGACAAGCCCATGCCCGGGCTCATGCCCGGTCGCTGAGAAGACGCCCCGTCCCGAGAACGAGAGGCCGCGATGCGCCTTGTTTCAACACTGAACGGCTTCTTGTTTCGCCAAGGGACGGGGCTCGCCCTCGTCGCCATGACCGCGCTGACGACCGGCGACGTCCTGCTCCGATGGATCACCGGGCGGGGCGTCGTCGGCGTCATCGACGCGACGGGCCTCATCCTGCTTCTCTTCTTCTTCCTGACGCTCCCGCATTCCTGGTCGGTCGACGCCCATGTCCGGATGGACCTGATCTATGACCGCTTGCCCCGAGTCGCCCGGCGAGCGGTGGACGCGCTCGGATATGCCGGGGCGGTCGTTTTCGTCCTGATCATCGGCGTCAGGGCCCTGCGGGAACTGCCGCAGATGATCGCGTCCGGGGTCGCGAGCCAGACGATCTCGATCCCGCACTGGCCCGTGGCCGCAGCGATCGGAGCCCTCTGTCTTCTGTCGCTTGCGGGAATCGTCGCGGCGTCGCTGGAGCGGGGCAAGGCCGAGGAGGGCAAGTGATGGATTTCTCGACCGTCGGCTACATCGCCTTCATGGCGCTCATCGTCATGATCTGCCTCGGCGTCCCGATCGCCTGGGCGACGACGCTCGTCGCCTTTTGCGGGATGAGCTACCTCTTCGGCTTGGAACAGGCGGCGACCCAGTTCTACACGACCGCGTTCAACACCGGCAGCGAGTTCCTCTTCGCCTCGATCCCGCTCTTCATCCTCATGGGGCAGATCGTGAGCCGAGCGCGGATCGGCGAGGATCTTTTCGACGCCCTCTACAAGTTCTTCGGCCGCCTGCCGGGCGGTTTGGCGGTGACGTCGGTCGGCGCTTGCGCGGCCTTCGGTGCGGTAACCGGGGTCAGTTCGGCCGCCGTCGGCACGATGGCGCGCATCACGCTGCCGGAGATGCGGCGCTACAATTACGACATGCGTCTGTCGACCGGCACGCTGGCCTCCGCCGCGACGATCGCGATCATGATTCCGCCGAGCCTTCTGATGGTCCTTTACGGGCTCTGGACGGAGACCTCGATCGGCAAGCTGTTTCTCGCCGGCATCGTGCCGGGACTGATCACCGCCTTCGTCTTCTCGGCCTATGTGCTGATCCGCTGCCGCATCGACCCGTCGCTCGGACCGCCCGGGCCGCGCTTCTCGGCGGCCGAACGCTACGGTTCGCTCGGCAAGGTCACGCCGATCCTCGTCATCTTCGCCGTCGTGATCGGCGGCATGTATCTGGGGGTCTTCACGCCGGGCGAGGCCGCCGCCGTCGGCGTCGCCGCCACCGCGTTCGTCGCGGTCGCGATGCGCCGCATCGATCTGCGGGGCTTCGGCGGCGCGATCGTCGATACGGCCTTGCTGTCGGCGATGATCTTCGCGGTTCTGATCGCGGCGAGCGTGTTGTCGCGCTTTTTCGTCGCGACGCAGGTGACGACGAGCGTCATCGAATGGATCGGCGCTCTGGAAGCGAACCGTTACGTCATCCTGGCGCTGATCGTGCTGCTCTATCTCTTCCTCGGCTGCATCCTCGACGCCTTCGGGATGATCCTGCTGACGCTGCCCTTCGTCTTCCCGATCATCCGACAGCTCGACTTCGATCCGGTGTGGTTCGGGGTGGTCCTGACCTTCCTGACGGAGATCGCGTTGATCACGCCCCCCGTGGGCTTCAACGTCTATATTCTGGCCCGGATCGCGCCCGACATTCCGATGCACGAAATCTTCCGCGGCGCCGCGCCCTTCGTGGTGCTGGCGCTCGGCGTGATCCTCCTCGTCACCATCTTTCCGGGACTGGTGCTGTGGCTTCCGTCGACGATGCTCTAGCGGGTTGCGGCTACGCCTCGGCGGGTTGGCGATGCGCCGAGGGCGCATTGGCGCCGCCCTGCGGCGGCCCGGCGCCCTTCGAACAGCCGTGCCCCGGTTGCCGGACGGAGACCTTCCTGTCCGTCGCGCTTCGCCGCGCGGGCGTTTGGAGAGGCGGGAGCCTATGCCCCTTCTGCGCGCCCCCGCGCGAGGATCCGGCGACCGCGGCCTTGAACATCGCATTGGGCGCCGCCTTCGAGGCCAATCCGGCCGCCGCCGATCGAGCGGCCGACCGGCTGGGGCTGGAGCGGAAGCGCTTCCGCGGGCGCAGACCCTTCTGCGCGGCGGTCTGAGCGACGGCCCGGCCGGCGAAAAAGGCGGGCGCTCCCGAGGAGCCGAAGAGCGCCCGCAGAGATTCGGAAGTTCATTTTTCGAGGAAGCGCGCCGGCGGGTACTCGCGCGAATAGACCGGCTGCGCGAGGAACTCCTTCGGATCGTATGTCCAGAACTGGGATACGTTCGGATAGGTCTTGATGACCGAGTTCACGAGGCGTCCTTCCTTCCGCGTGACCTTGCGGATGTAGACGTTCCCCACCACGTTCCCGTACTCGTCGAAGGAGACGGGCCCGCGGCAGGTGTCCACCTTGGTCGCCCGAAGCGCCTTCATCAGCGCTTCCTTGTCCTCGACCTTGCCGCCGACGGCCTTGAGGGCGGCTTCCAGAACGGCGCCGTTCGCATAGGTCGCGGCCCCGTAGAAGCCCGGGTCATAGCCGGCCTCCTTCCGGAAGTTCGCCACGAAGGCGACGTTGATCGGGTTGTCGAGTTCCGCCGAATACCAGCAGGACGTGATCGTCCCCAAGGCCTCGTCGCCCATGTTGCGCAGCACGGCTTCGTCGAGATGGGTCATGCCGCCGACGATCGCCATCTTGCCCTGAAGGCCGAATTCGGTGAACTGCCGTTGGAAACGGAAGCCGTTGGACCCTTCGAGCGAGGAGAAGATCGCATCGACCTTCGGGTTGAGCTGGGCGATGTAGCTCGCATAGTCGGGGACCGCGATCGGGGGCCATAGCTTCTGAACGATCTGGCCGCCGTTCTCTTCGAAGACGCGCTGGAAGCCCGCGCACATCTCGTGCCCATAGGCCGTGTCCGACCCGATGGTGATCATGCGCTTGTAGCGGAGTTCCTTGGCGCAATACTCCGCCAAAGGACTTGCGCATTGCGACGATGTCGAGGTCGCCCGGACGAACCAGGGGTTCGGCTTGCGCTGGGTCATGTCCTCGGCCGCCGCGACGGACAGCGTCGGGATGCCCTGATCCTTGATGTAGTCCTGGATCGCGAGCGCCTCGAAGGCCGCGAGCGGACCGATGAAGCAGTGCACGCGGTTCTTCTCGAAGAGCTCCTGCGCCTTGGTCCGTGTCTGTGCCGGGTTGGTGGCCGTGTCGGCGGAAATGAGCTCGACCTTGCGGCCCGCCAGCGTGTAGTTCCGCTCCTTCAGATACATCTGGAGCCCGCGCTCCATGTCGAGACCGCCCGAGGCCAGCGGACCGGTCTTCACGGTCAACAGGCCGATGCGGATGGGCTCCTGCGCCTGGGCGCGGACCCGACCGCCGGTGACGGCGGCCGCACCGGCGACCGCTGCACCTGCCAGAATTCTTCTGCGCGTGAACGTCATTCTTCTTCCTCCGCTTGGATATCTCCCCCCGCGATCCGGTCGGCCGCGGTCGTCTTGTCGGCCCCCCGCCGTCGAGGGCGGGGGTGAGAAGCCTCAAGGGATGAGCGGCAGAAGAACGAAGTTCTCCGCATCCGGTTCGATATGAAGGGTGGTCGTGCCCCCGAAGATCTCCGGCGGACGATCCCGCGGGTCGTTGTGGAGGAACGGCCCCGAACCCGTGAGTTCGTTCTTGAAGTTCGACAGCTTGGCGCCGGTCGACGTCTGCCAGACATAGTCCTTGCCGCGGATGCTCAGGGCGATGCGGTAGCCCTTCGGAACCACGATGCCGCTCGGCCAGAGCTCCACGTCGACGTCGACGGGCTTGCCGGGCCGGAGCGGCTGCTTCTCGTCATGCGTATGGTAGGGCTGCCACGGCTTGGAGAGCGTCGGATCGAGCTTGCGGTGGGATGCCCGAAGCCAGCCTTGGAAGATCGGCGTGTGGGGGTCGATCGCTCCCATGAAGGTGACTTCACGCATGTCCGGCGTGAACACGCGGACGACGAGGAAGAGGTCCGCGTCCGACGTCGAGGACGAGACCTTCAGCTTCGCCGCGACGGGACCCGTGAATTCGGTATCCCGTTCGAGAGGTTCGGACATGAAGGTCACGCCGTCGCCCATGGCGTCGAAATCGATCTTCGCGGCCTTCTTCGGCGGCGTGGTGGACAGCGTGTGGTTCTCCGGATCGAGATGGAACTTCGTCCATTGCGTCCGGGCCAGAGGCCATTCGTTCTCGTGGCGCTCCACGAACTTGTCGACGTGCCGGACCTGGAGGCGGACCCGGGGCCCCTTGTCCCAGCCGTTGGTTTCGCCTTTCAGATAGTGATCGAAGAAGCGCAGCTGCATCTCGCGACCATAGTCCGTGTAGAAATGCGTCCAATGCTCGAGCCCGTGGACTTCGAGCCACTTGTCCTTCGATGCGGCCCACTGGAAGCCGTTGTAGTTGCCGCGCGGATGGAGGCCCTGCCCGCCCCAGTTGGCCGCCGAGAGGAAGGGCACGTCGACCTTGTCCCAGACGGGCGAGCGCGCCTTGTGCCAATCGTCGCAGAGGGGATGGGCGAGGATCGTGTCGCCGAAGCTCAGCCGGTTCTTGGCGAGTTCATCGTCCGACAGGGTTTCGTCGCCGCAGACGAGCATGCCGTTCATCTTCGACATCGGCCCGCGCGCCCCGAGACCGTATTGCACGGTCTTCACCTGCATGTCGTACCAGTTGGCGAAGAAGGTGCAGAGAATGCCGCCGTGATAGGCGCCGTCGCGATAGAAGTCGTTGAAGCCTTCCCAGATGCACATCGCGGCAAGATGCGGCGGCTTCAAGGAGGCCACGTGCCACTGGTTGCTGCCGTAATAGGAAATGCCGTTCAGCCCGACCTTGCCGGACGACCAGCTCTGAACGCCCGCCCATTCGATGCAATCGTAGAAATCGCGCGTTTCGCGGGGCGAATAGTGGTCGATGAAGCCGGGAGACCGACCGCAACCGCGCGAGTCGACGCGGACGCAGACATAGCCGTGAGGCACCCATTTCTCCGGATCGACGACTTCCCAACTCTGGTACTTGTTCGTCGAGCCGTAAGCGACGTCCGGATGCTCCTGGATCATGCGGTTCCAAGCGCTCGGATAGCCCTCCTGAAACGGCAGCCCCTTGGCATAGGGGCCGTAGGTTAGGATCACGGGATAACGCCCCTCCTCGACGGGGCGATAGATGTCGGCCTTGAGGACGATCCCGTCGTCCATCCGGATCTCGACATCCCAGTCGATCTTCATGCCGTCTTGCAAGATCGTTTTGGCCATCTGCATCCCCCCGGAAGTCATTTTTGTCCTCGGTCGAGGCTGCACCAATGAATTCGATAGCTCAAGGCGATCGATACATAAAAGACGCGCAGATTTTGCATGCCTGCCGGCGTGCCCGGACAGTCCTTCATACGTTATTCATGGAATATGTTGCATATACAATTCTCTAAATCGATTTTGTTATTTCTTGAATGCGTGCCCTTTCGTGCTCTTGGAATCATTCGAGAGGCGCTTCCGATGCGGGTCGAACGGATCACGATCGAGACCGCCGGGGAGTCGGCGCAGGGCGCCCGTCATGCGGCTCGGGGTATCTCGGGCGGAGCGGCGCCGGCGCGCGGGATGGCCCGCCTCGCCTTCGATATTCGCGGACACGGCCCGGCGACCCGGCGGAACGGGCGCGAAATCGGCGGAGGCGACGTCCGAACGGCCGAACGAGGACGCGCGGACAAGCGCTTCCCGCCCGAATGATCGAAGGCGCGATGCGGTGCCGCGCCGATCGTCGTCGGGCACGGCAACGGCGGGATGCTCGATGCGCGGCGCAATCCGTGCGCCGGCCGGGGTCGTGATCGCTTCCACGACGGCCGGGAGGACGGTGTGGCCGAGTGGTCCGTTTCCCGCTTGCGAGGGGATCCGGACCATCTTCCGTCACCGTTCCAGAGTGGCCATCATCGGAGCGCCGTAGCGTTCGCCCTTGATCTCGGCGAGCGGCACGGCGCCCTCCAGCGCCCTGATGTCTTCCGCCGACAGGATCAGATCCGTCGCCGCGATGTTCTCCTGCAGCGCCGAGAGCCGGCGCGTACCCGGGATGGGCACGAGATCATCGCCCCGCGACAGAACCCAAGCCAAGGCCAGCTGCGCGGGGGTCACCTTCTTGGCCGCGGCGATCGCATCGACCTTCGCCACGGCGCGCTTGTTGGCTTCGAGATTGTCGCCCTGGAAGCGCGGCATCATCTTGCGCACGTCGTTGGGTGCGAGATCCGCTTCCGAGGCCACGCCGCCCGTCAGGAAGCCGCGCCCGAGCGGGCTGTAGGGGACGAACCCGATGCCGAGTTCCCGGCATGTCGGCAGGATCCGCTCCTCGACCTCGCGGGTCCAGAGCGAATACTCGGTCTGGACGGCGGTGAGCGGATGAACCTTGTGAGCCCGGCGGATCGTTTCGGGCGAGGCCTCGCAGAGGCCGATGCGCTTCACCTTGCCTTCCGCGACGAGTTTCGCCATCTCGCCGACCGTGTCCTCGATCGGCACCGTCTTGTCGATCCGGTGGGCGTAGTAGAGGTCGATGCTGTCGATCCCGAGCCGCTTGAGGGAGGCCTCGCAGGCGGAACGGACATAATCGGGCGCCCCGTTCACCCGGCGCGTGCCGTCCGGCAGGATCTGCTGGCCGAATTTGGTGGCGATCACCACCCGGTCACGCATCGGACGGAGCGCTTCGCCGACGATTTCCTCGTTCCGGAAGGGCCCGTAGGCATCCGCGGAGTCGAACATCGTGACCCCGAGATCCACCGCCTTTCGAAGAAGGGCGATCGCGTCCTTCTCATCGATGGCGCCGTAGGTGCCCGACAATCCCATGCAACCATAGCCGACGGCCGAAACCGAAAGCGAACCGAGGCGCCGAGTCTTCATGGATCCGATCTCCGAGTGACGACCTTTTATTGATCACACTATAAATTAGCGATGCGATCAATGGGTCCGTACGCCGGTCGCCCGAACGATTATTGATCACACTATAAATAAGGGATGCGATCAATGGGTCCGTACGACCGGTCGCCCGAACGGTCCCCGGCCATCGTCCGTCCCCCTGAGGGGCCTTCCGGGAAAGCTTCATCGCCGAATTCGGACCAAGGCGATCCGTTTTTGCGGGCGAGGATCGGTCTTGTCGGGAAACGGCGCGGCGGGGAGACGGATGTTCGGCCGGGTCGTTTCGTTCGATGGAGGATCCTCTATAAGCGGAACGCGATCCGACTTGTCCCTCGTGAGGAACCGCAAGGAAAATGACCACGTTCCCGTCCGACTTCTTCCATGA
Source organism: Hyphomicrobiales bacterium (assembly GCA_027483795.1). Taxonomy (GTDB): domain Bacteria; phylum Pseudomonadota; class Alphaproteobacteria; order Rhizobiales; family Beijerinckiaceae; genus JAIXZO01. Next base: position 5,895 of record JAIXTT010000112.1, on the reverse strand, counting down.
ACTGGTCACCCTTGTGGTGATACTTGATCCTCTGGCGACGGTTCCCGTCTTTCTTGCCGTCACCGCCGGCCTTTCGGCGACCGAGAAGCGGCGCGTCGCCTTTCACGCGGTCGTCATCGCGATGGCGATCCTCACCGTCGCGATCGCGGGAGGTCAGCTTCTGCTCGAAGCGCTCGGCATTCCGATGGCGTCCTTCCAACTGGCGGGATCGATCGTCCTGTTCCTGCTCGGGATCGACATGGTGACGGGCCGTCTCGTGAAGGAGATCGACGCCTTCCCTCCCGACACGCCGATCGTCCGACGCGCGCTTTACCCCCTCGCCACGCCGATCATCGCCGGGTCGGGCGCGATCCTGACGGTGGTCCTGTTGACGGACAACGCCACGCGGACGGTGGCCGAACAGGTCCGGACCGTCGGCACCGCCGCGATCGCGTTGAGCATCAATTTTCTCGCCTTTCTCGCGGCGTCGCGGCTTTCGCACTTCATCGGTCCGACCGGGATCGAAGCGACGACGCGCATCTTCGGGCTGGTGCTGACCGCGATCGCCGTGAACGGCGCCCTCATCGCGCTCCGTGCGAGTTTCGCGCTCTGAGGGAGCGACCGCGTTCGAAGCGGGTGCGGTCCTGCACGACGCGGTATCCGCCCGGATCGACCCGTCCCGACGCCTTCTTGGGCCGAGCCGGCTTCGCAAGCGATTTCTCGAACTCGCCGGGCCGGAACGATCTTCAGACCGGATGAGCCCGGAGGGGCGACGTCAGGCGGGCGGTCAGAAGATTCGCGGATCGCAGGATCATGAACGCCCGAGGGATGCCGATCGCTTCGAACTCGAAAAGCATTGCGTCACAGTCGGTCGGAAACTCGATCGGCCGATTTGCTTCACGCGAATTCGATTCTTCGGAATGCGGACAGTTCTCTCGATCCAGTTATACTAACATGCCATGTAAATAATGTGTTGCATGTCGTGTTCGGGATTTTTATCATTTTACGCGGAAGGCAAGAGGCAGGCATAAAAAATGGCCTTGAATAATACGATTGAGTTCATACACAGTATATCGAAAACCATCACCTCTTTGATGATGAGTTTGTGTGCTTTATTCGGCTTCGGTTTTGTATCGCAATCGTTTTGGCGCGCCACGCCGGTCATCATCGAACGTATCGAAATCCCGGCGGCTCTTGAAGAGCGCGGCTATAAAAGCGAAATCATCGTCAAACGTGTTCTTGATGAACTGACCGCCTACAGAAACATCGCTGCCTCCAATCCGAAGGGGGGCATCGAAGGGCCCGAGAATGCATTCTTCAGCAGCATGTCGAGCGAGAAGGAGACCCGGATCGAGGCGAGCGTCGGCGGGGTTTCGCTCAGTTCGCTCGAGCAGGCCGTACGTCATGTCCTGCAGAAGAACCCGGTCGTCGTTTCCGGTGAAATATTGCGGACGGAAAAAGACGGCTCCGTCTTCGAAGGTCGTCTTCGGATCGTCAACGGCGGCGCTTCCGACCGCATCAAGGACAGCAAGTCCGAAGACGTGAATGAACTCGTCAAGTCGCTGGCGCTGGAACTCTTCGTGTATTTCGACCCGCTGCGTGCAGCGCTGGCGGCCGAACGCCTGGGGAAACGAGATCTGGCCCTCGACGTCCTGCGTCCGCTCATCACGTCGGGCGATCCGGACCAGAGAAAGGCCGCCTTGTGGCTGCGGGCCGGCGTCGGGGGCGGGCCGGATCGCGACCAGTTTCTGAGGGAAGCCCTTTCGATCGACCCGCGCTTCTTTCCTGCGCTGATCGCCATGTCCGAATTCGAATCCGGGCAGCGACGCTATGCCGAGGCCATCGGCTATGCCGACCAGGCCATCGCCGCCAATCCGAACAGCCCCCTGGGCTACAACGCCAAAGGGGTCGCCTTGCGCCAATCCGGGGATCGCGCCGGGGGCGTCGAACAGTTCAAGAAAGCCTGTGCGCTTCCCCAATTGACCCCCGGCTGTCGCATCTGGCTGGGCCTCGATTACATGCGCCCTTCGGAAGGCAAGCCCGCATCCAGAGAATCGCTCCGTCTTGCCTACGCCGAATTCACGCTCGCCATCAAAGCGAACCCGCAAGCCGTCTGGGCCTATTCTCATGCCGCTTACGTCGCCACCGAACTGAAGGATTTTCGTGAAGCCAAAATGCTGGCCTTGCGCGCGGTGGAACTGGACAAGGCGGAACCGATCCATCAGATCCGACTGGCCGGCGCCCTGCATCACCTCGGTGAGAAGACACGAGCGAAGGCCGTCCTCAAAGACGCTCTGACGGCATTTCCTGCCGTCGCCGGGCCGCGGGCCAATCAATTCCCCGGCGTGCGTCAGATATTGGTCCTCGTCAATGAGGATCCGCCGGGACGCCCTGCAACCGATGGAGCACAACCATGACGCCGAGCATCCATGCAGTCCGGCTCTTCTTCCTTTGCGCGGCCCTCGTCACGACGGTGCCGGCCGGCGCCCAAACCGATCCCTTTCGCGGCTTCATCATCGACATGTCGCGCCTTACGCCCGAGCAGAAGCAAAGCCTCACGCCGTCGTACCAACAGCAGATCAAGATCATCGAGGATGCAAATCTCCCGAAGGAGATGCTGGAATTCTTCAAGACCGTTCCCACGATCATCGATCCCGCTTTATCCAAAGGCGGAACGAACGCCGTTTACCGGCGCTCGAAGAAAGATCCGAAAGGACATGTCGTCGTCGACACGACTCCCATCGATCCTGCCAAACCAGTTCTGCTGCATGAAATGCTTCATGCCTATGATTCCAGTTTTTGGGACTTCAATCATCCGGTCGTTTTAGCCCAATACAAAAAGGCCATCGATCATCGTCTTTATTCGGCCAAAGCGGAAAAATCGCATTTCCTTGAAAATGCGCGCGAATACTTCGCGATCGCGGGGACGATCTACTTGGTCGGCGCCATCAAGCAAGAGCCCTATGATTGCAAAATCATTGCGGCCAAACAGACCGAGTTGGTCGAGTTTTTGGAACGCACTTTCGGCCCCAAACCGCATTGTCGCTGACGGCGGCAGGAGAAGACCGGCCCGCGTGCGAAGATGCGGGCGTCATGCATCGACGTAACCGGAACGCCCCTTCCGTCACCGGTTCAGCGCATCGACGAAGGCGTGCAGACATGCCACTTCATCCGGTGGCCGGCTTCGCCACGCTTTCCGTAGCAGTAACCCGATCTTTTGAGCATCTCGTCCCAAACATCGCGTTGTCCGCAAGCGACCCATGTGTCGGTGTCGTCGCCGGATCCGCCTCTGCATCGGTTGTTCGCATCCTGCCAGCGAGCGATCATCTCCGGCGCCTTGGGCGGCGCTTCAACAGGAGCGGCTCCGAATGCAGGAGCGGCTCCGAATAAAGCGGAAACAATCATGCAGGTGAACGCAGCTTTCACTTGATTCTTTTTCCCTGTTTTCCGTGATTTCCACGCTGATATTCCATTTATAGTATTCCGTAGTCTGTTACATGTAAATACACGGCGCAGAGGAAATCTTTCGACGAAGTCATCCTGCATCGGCTTGCCGAGAAGAAAACGATGCTGTCGGTCGCGCCTGCGCGGGTTGACTTGATCGGTATCGGCCGATGGGCGGCGGGACCCGGCGGTCTTCTGGATCCTCGTCTTGTTTCATGTTCTATCTTCGGTGAGCGGAAACAAGATCCGGCCGGACGTTCAAAAGGGGTTCTCATGACGATCGATGTCGTCGATTACGAGATCAAAGGCGCCGAGATGCAGTTCGTCGAGGTCGAACTGGACCCCGGCGAGGCGGCCATCGGAGAGGCCGGCAGCCTGATGTTCATGGAGACCGGGATCGAGATGGATACGGTCTTCGGCGACGGGTCCGGCCCTTCGCAGTCCGGCGGCATCTTCGACAAGCTGGTGGGGGCGGGCAAGCGGCTGATCTCGGGCGAATCCCTGTTCACCACGGTCTATCGGAACGCGGATGCGCGAAAGCGCCGGGTGGCCTTTGCGGCCCCCTATCCGGGCAAGATTCTGGCCATGGATCTGTCCGCTCTCGGCGGCACGCTCATCTGCCAGAAGGAAGCGTTCCTGTGCGCCGCGCGCGGCGTCAGCCTCGATGTCGCCTTCCAGGAGCGGCTTTCCACCGGGTTTTTCGGCGGCGAGGGCTTCATCATGCAGAAGCTGTCGGGGAAGGGTCTCGCCTTCGTCCATGCCGGCGGCACCCTTCTGGAACGCCGTCTCGCTCCGGGGGAGACCCTGCGCGTCGATACGGGCTGTTTGGTCGCCTATACGCCGAGCGTCAGTTTCGACGTGCAGTTCGTCGGCAAGGTCAAGACTGCACTTTTCGGCGGCGAGGGCCTGTTTTTCGCCACCCTCACGGGTCCGGGGCACGTTTGGCTTCAGAGCCTGCCGTTCTCGCGCCTTGCAAGCCGGGTCTTTGCGGCCGCCCCCCGGACCCGTCACTCCGGCGAAGGCGGCGTCGCTCCGGGCAGCGTCTTCGGAGGTGAACGCAACTAGTCACGTCACCGGCAAGGAACCGGCCCCGGCCCTGCGCCGCCTCCGGCCCGTGCGCGCGGCACGCAGCGGTGCCGCCTTCGCCGAAGCGACCCCGGTATCGCCCCGAGCGGGAACGAAGCCCGGCGGCGCAAAGGAAGAAGGAAAAAGTTTTTTGGATTCGATGGGTTGGATGGCGCGCCGGTCAGAATGAAGACACGAACGGCTATACCATTGAAATTGCGCGATAATTTGTTGGCAGGCCAATGCCGGGTGCACCGGTTTTTTCCGCTGCTTCGGCTCGCTTGTGGAACAGAACCGTCCCGCGGGTCTTAACCCGACCTCGGATGAAGGAGGTCCCGGGGGGCACAACATAATAGAAAATGTTACCTATTCCGTCCTTCGCTATTCAAAAAATCATCTCCAAAGGCTGTACTCGCCACTCCGATAAGTAGATATTCCAAAAAAGAAAGCCGCATTGGATGCATTTCCGCCCAAATCCCGCGATCTGAAGGCTTCCATGCTTTCGTCCAAAAATAGACGGTGGTCCGGAGTTTCGGATTATCAGCAGGCGCATTTTCAAACAGTGAATTAGCCCATTTAACATATTTGGGAATGATCTTTTCTGCAGAATGATCACGCAAAACGGCCGCACTTAGATCTCCGATGTGATATTCATAACCATCTCCCCATCTTGCAAATTTCGAGCGATCCGTTTGAACCTTTATCAAATTAACAGAAAAATTTTTGGCCTTTTTGCCAAACGTTTCTGCTTTTCCGATATACAGTGGTACAACAAAATTGTCGATTTTTCTGAACATTATGTATAAAATTCCATCAAATTCATTATTATGATTATCCCAGTCATGCTGTAATATTTCAACATTTCGAATGATCAACTGTTCCATTTCCGGATGGCGACACAGCACCCGGCGTGTTGACTTCGACCCTACAGTCCTTGTGTGAACTTCAAGATTCTCATTGGTAGAGAAAAGCGGCACAGCCTGCTCTACGATTTTTTGTGCTTCGCACCATGTTTCCCAAAGCTCAAGGGCGGGGGTCTTGTTCATTTCGACCTCGATAGACCTGCAATGCTGTGGGACCCATTTTGAACGAAACAATTTTCTTGTCACGTTCTTGACGCGCCCCTGAACCCGACATATTTCTTGTCACGTTCAGGAGGCGATCATGACCCTTGCCGAATTGGCCCAGAAGGCCGGCGTCCCGCCGCGGCAGATCCGCTTCCTCATCGCTGAAGGCATCCTGCCGCCCGCGTCGAAGACGGGCCGGGCCGCGGATGCCTACGGCGAGAAGCATCTCGCCAAGGCCCGCCGCTACACCACGCTGCACGGCCTCGGCATGAAGCCCGCGGCGGTGAAGGTGCTGATGGCCTTCGACGACGCCCTTCCGATCCACCAGGCGCGCGGCGTG
>JAIXTT010000002.1 GCA_027483795.1 Hyphomicrobiales bacterium | reverse complement strand
GCGTCGAACTTGCCCTTGCGCTTCATCAGCCCGTCGATGATGCGGATCAGGTCGCCGCGCACGGTGCAGCAGATGCAGCCGTTGTTCATCTCGAACACTTCCTCGTCGGCGCCGACGACGAGGTCGTTGTCGATGCCGACCTCGCCGAATTCGTTGACGATCACGGCGAAGCGCTTGCCGTGCGGCTCGGTGAGGATGCGGTTCAGGAGCGTCGTCTTGCCCGCGCCGAGATAGCCGGTGAGGACGGTGACGGGAATCTTCTCGGTCATGGTCGCCTGTCTTCCTTTCCCTCCTCCCGCGGGGGAGAAGGACGTTCGCCGCCTTATATCGTGGGCGCCCCGAAGAATGCCGGCCCTTCCGCCCGCAGAAACGCCGTCACGCTTCGAGATGCCGGCGCGGCAGCGCGCGGATCACGAGCCCGCCATGCGCGCCGAACAGGATCGAGAAGGCATAGACCGCGCCCGCGCAGAGGATCACCGTCGGTCCCGTCGGCAGGCCGACATGGAAGGAGACGAGGACGCCCGCGGTGCCCGACAGCAGGCCGAAGCCCGTCGCCCAGCCGATCATGCCGCCGACATGGTCCGTCCAGAAGCGGGCCGCGATGGCGGGCAGCATCATCAGGCCCACCGCGAGCAGCGTGCCGAGCGCATGGAAACCCGCCACGAGATTCATGACCACCAGCGCGAGGAAGCCGAGATGCGCGATCGCGCCGCTGCCGTCGCTCACCGAGCGCAGATAGCCGGGATCGACGCATTCGAGCACCAGCGGCCGATAGAGCAGCGCCAGCGCGAGCATGCTCGCGGTCGCGGTCCCGGCGAGGAGAAAGAGCGTCGGGTCGTCCAGCGCGAGGACGGAGCCGAATAGAACGTGGAGCAGATCCACGTTCGAACCCTTGAGCGAGACCAGCGTCACGCCGCCCGCGAGCGAAAGCAGGTAGAAGGCCGCGAGCGAGGCGTCCTCCTTGAGCACGGTCGTGCGCGCCACGAGGCCCGACAGCAGCGCCACCGCCATGCCCGCGACGAGCCCGCCGACCGTCATCCAGCCGAGCGAAAGCCCCGCGACGAGATAGCCGACCGCCGCGCCCGGCAGGATCGCATGGGCCATGGCGTCGCCGACGAGGCTCATGCGGCGCAGCATCAGGAAGACGCCGACCGCACCCGCCCCGAGCGACAGGGACATCACGCCCGCCAGCGCACGGCGCATGAAGCCGAAATCGGCGAAGGGCGCGATCAGGAGGTCGTACATCGCGGGCTCAGGCCGCGCGGGAGCAGGCGGCCGCGTCCGGCGCATGCGCCTCCGCCATGCGGCGGGCGCGCAGGAGATTTTCGGGCGTCAGCACGTCGCGCGTCTCGCCCCAGGCCACCGCCTCGCGGGCGATGAGCAGCGTATGCGGGAACATGCCCCGCACGAGATCGAGATCATGGAGCACGGCCACCACGGTGCGTTCCTCCGCATGCCAGCGGCGCACGAGATCGAGCAGGTCGGCGGCGGTCTTGGCGTCGATGGCCGTCAGCGGCTCGTCGAGCAGGATCACGGAGGCGTCCTGAAGCAGGAGGCGCGCGAAGAGCACGCGCTGCATCTGTCCGCCGGAGAGCGTGCCGATCGCGCGGTCCCCGAAGCCCGTCATGCCGACGGCGGCGATCGCCTCCGAGACCGCGTCGCGGTCCTTGCGGCCGAGCCCGCCGAACAGGCCGTGACGACGCCACAGGCCCATGGAGACGAGATCGAAGACCGAGAGCGGGAAGGTGCGGTCGACGTCGGCCGCCTGCGGCAGCCATGCGACGCGCGTCGTCGTCTCGATGCGGCCTTCGAGCGGCGCGATCGCGCCCGCAATGCCCTTGAGCAGCGTGGATTTGCCCGCGCCGTTCGGCCCGACGACGGCCGTCAGGCTCCCCGCCGGAATCACGCCCGAAAGATGATGCACGGCCGGACGACGCTCGTAGCCGAGCGTCACGTTCTCCAGCCGGACGGGGGAGGCGGCGGCGCGGCTCATATCGCGGTCGCCCAGAAAACGACGCCCCAGAGCAGCGCCGAAACGGCGCAGGCGCCGACGAGCCGCTCGCCCGCCGAGAGCCTCAGCAGCGAGAAGCCGACGCGATGCGCCGCGGCATGATCATGAGGACGCGCATGAACCATGGCCCCTTTATACAGCCGCCCCCGGCCGCGGCCAAGAGAAATGCAACAGTGTTACACAAGCGGAGAGGCTTGCGCTTCTCCGTCCCGTCCGGATGATCGGATGCAGCTTGCACGGACATCGCATTTTTGAGATATTTCATGTGGTCGGTCGAAACCTTGAACCATACGGTCGACGCCGAAATCGAGGCGCTCCCGCGCGACGTCCGGGCTCAGCTCGCGAGACTTTCGGAGTTGATCGAGCGTTTCGGTCTTTCGGCTCTCCCGCACGAACGGGTCAAGCATCTCGAGGGGCGCCTTTGGGAACTGCGGCTCAACGGTCGGGACGGGATCGCAAGGGCGATCTACGTGACCGCTGCCGGGAAACGCGTCGTGGTCGTCAGAGCCTTTCTGAAGAAGACGCAAAAGACGCCGAGGCGCGAATTGGACGTCGCCCGTCGTCGGGCCGAGGAGGTCGCATGAGCCGGATCAAGGATCTGCATGCCCGCTGGATGCGGGACGAGGCCTATCGTGCCGAATATGGAGGCCTCGAGGAGGAGTTCGCGCTCGCGGCCGCCCTCATCGAGGCGCGGCTTGGTGCGGGACTGACTCAGGAGGCGCTCGCCGAACGGATGGAGACGACGCAGAGCGCCGTCGCCCGGCTCGAAAGCGGCCGATCGCTGCCTTCGGCGAGGACGCTCAAGCGCTTCGCCGCCGCGACGGGAACGCGGCTTCGCATCCGCTTCGAACCGGCCGAGTAGAACGCGCCGTCATGCCCGCGCCTGCGGGCATCCGCGCCTTTCGGGCGATGAAGGCATGGAGGCCCGGTACGCCGGGGACGGCCCCTCAGAACGGGTGGTACTGATAGAGCCAGGTCTCGCTCAGCACCTGATCCTTGAGCTTGAGGAAGCAGCGCATCTCCACGGGCTCCCTGCCGTCGACGGCGACGTCGAAGGTGGCGCGCCATTGGCCGGGGACGTCGTTGGGCACGGCCTCGGTCATCACGAGGCTCACCTTGCCGCGCGACGTCGTGATCACCGCCTCGGGCAGCACGCCCTTCGGCAGCGTCGCGAGCTGCTTGCCGCGGAACTCGACCGCGAATTTGCGCACGCCCGCCGGGCGCGGATGGCCGGGCTGGCCGCCCCGGCCGATGCGCGTCGCCACCACGCGGGCGAGCGGGGAGGGGAAGGGCTCGTCGCCGTACCAATGGATCCGATATTTGAGATCATAGGTCTTGCCCGCCGCGGCGGGTTCGGCCGGCACCCACATGGCCACGATGTTGTCGTGGATCTCGTCGTCGGTCGGCAATTCGGTGAGCTGCACCGCCCCGCGGCCCCAATCGCCGATCGGCTCGACCCAGGCGGAGGGACGGTCGTGATAGCGCACGCCGTCGAGATAGTTCTCGACGTTGCGGTCGCGCTGGGAGAGCCCGAAGCCCTTCGGCGAACGGTCAGCGAAGCTCGACACCATCACCCGGTCGGGATTGTTGAGCGGCCGCCAGATATGTTCGCCCGTTCCGGTCCAGATCGCGAGACCGTCCGAATCATGCACTTCCGGCCGCCAATCGATGCCCTTGGGCTTCACGGTCTCGGAATACCAGAACATCGAGGTCAGGGGCGCGATGCCGAAGCGCTCCACCGATTTGCGGAGGAAGAGCGAGGCCTCGACGTCCATCAGCACGCCCTTGTCGCGCCGCATCCGGAACCGATAGGCGCCCGTGATGCTCGGTCCGTCGAGCAGAGCGCCGACCGTGACGGGATCCTTGTCGCTCGCCGCGGGCTCGAACCAGAAGGCGACGAAATCCGGGAATTCCTCCGGCGTGCCGGTGCCGGGCGCGAGCGCGATGCCGCGGGCGGAGAGGCCGACCTGTCCGAGATCGCCCACCGCGCGGAAATAGGACGCGCCGAGGAAGGTGGCCCAAGGTTCGAGCTTCTTCCAGTCGGGGCCGTTGCGGCTTTCCTGCACCCAGAAGCCCGCGAAGGCCGAAGGCTGGGCCGGGAGCTTCGCCGCCACGTGATCGGGCCCGCCCATGAAGACGCGGGGATCGTAGAGGATCTCGCGGGCGCGTCCGCCTTCGACCGCATGCATCTTCACGGTCTTGGGGAAGAACATGCCGACATGCTGGAAGGTGACGGGGTAGGCCGAGCCGCCGTTGCCCCACAGCGCGGCGTCCTGCCGATAGCGGAGCTTGCCGTGCGCGTCGTAGTCGATCTTCGAGACGATGTCGGGGTTCGGCCGGGGCGGCGCGACGTAATCCTTCGCGGCGCGCTCGCGCGCCATGCGCTTCAGGGCTTCGAAATCATAGGGTTCCGCCGGCCCGAACTGAAGCTGAACGGGAGCCGATTGCTGCGCTTCCGCCGAGCCGATCCCGGCAAGGGCGGCGGCCTGCATCGCGAGCGAGAGCTGAAGGAAGGTCCGGCGGTCGAGACTCATGGCGGGAACGGTCCTCGGGCTTTCCATGGCGGCCGGGCGTCGCCCGGCGCGGCTTCCGATACGGAGGAGGGGGGCGGGCGCCGCGGTCGCCCGCGTCAGCCGCGGACGGGCTCGACTTCGGCCGCCCTGCGCATGAAGAGCATGAGGCCGTAGAGCCCGATCATCGTGAACGCCGCCATCAGGGCATAGCCGATCGTGGTCCCGAGGCCGAACAATCCGGCGATGGCCCAGCCCGCCGCCAGCGCCACGCCGACGATCTCGGTGCCGACGAGGATGGCGAGGCTCACCAGCGTCCAGAAGTTCTTCGTGTTGAAGCGCGTCGAGCCGGTCACGGGCGATCTCTCCAGAAGCGTTTCGATTGCACTATAACGGTCGCGGCGCGACCGCAAGAATCGCGTCTCCCGTCCGTGCGCGGACAAGCAGATCGGAAGCCCCCGCCCATGAAGGATACCCCCGTCTTCTCGACCGCGGCCGCGGCCGCGCCCCACATCCTCGCCGCCGAGACGGGGCGCAACGTGATGGCCATGGGCGGCAATGCCGTCGAGGCCATGGTCGCCATGGCGGCGACGGTCGCGGTGGTCTATCCGCACATGAACGGGATCGGCGGCGACGCCTTCTGGCTGGTCCGCGAGAAGAACGGCAAGGTCCGGGCGCTCGAGGCGGCCGGTCAGGCGGGCTCGCTCGCCACGATCGAGCGCTATCGCGCTTCGGGATACGACGTGATTCCCTCGCGCGGGGCGCATGCGGCGCTCACCGTGCCCGGCGCGGTCGGCGGATGGGCGGGCGCTCTCGAGCTCGCCGCCGCCATGGGCGGAAAGCTGCCGCTCCGCGATCTCCTCGCCGAGGCCGTCCGCTTCGCGAAGGACGGCGTGCCGATGACGCCCGGCGAAGCGGGCTATGCGCTCAAGGACGAGGCGAACTGCCTCGCCGCGCCGGGCTTCGCCGACGCCTTCATGCGCGAGGGCAAGCGGCACGATGCGGGCGAGATCCGGCGCTTCCCCGCCCTCGCCGCGACGCTCGACCAACTCGCCCATGCGGGTCTCGCGGATTTCTACAAGGGCGACGTCGCGCGCGAGATCGCGGGCGACTTCGAGCGCTGCGGGCTTTTCGTCACGCGGAAGGACCTCGAAGCCTTCCGCACCCATTGGCGCGAACCGCTCGTCGCGAAGATCCCCGGCGCGACGCTCTACAATCAGCCGCCGCCGTCCCAAGGGCTCGCGCAACTCGTGATGCTCGGCGCCTTCGCGCGGCTCGGCGACAAGGAGCCCGAGAGCTTCGAGCATATCCACGCTCTCGTGGAGGCGACGAAGCGCGCCTGGCGCATCCGCGACGCGGTGGTGACCGATTTCTCCATGCTGACCCATGATCCGCAGTCCTTCCTGACGGACGGTCGGCTCGCGAAGGAGGCGGGGGCGATCTCCGGGACGAAGGCCGCGCCCTTCCCGCTGCCGCCCATGGGCGACGGCGACACGATCTGGATGGGCTGCATCGACGCGGAGGGGAACGCGGTCTCCTACATCCAGTCGCTGTTCTGGGAATACGGCTCGGGCGTCGTGCTGCCGCGCACGGGCATCCTGCTGCAGAACCGGGGGCGCTCCTTCTCGCTCGATCCGAAATCGAAGAACCCGCTGCAGCCGGGCCGCAAGCCCTTCCACACGCTCAACACGCCCATGGCGGTCTTCGACGACGGCCGGGTCATGTCCTACGGCTCGATGGGCGGGGATCCGCAGCCGCAGATCGGCACGCAGATCTTCGTACGCCATGCGATGCACGGCGTGCCGATCTCCGAGGCGCTCGACCGGCCGCGCTTCGCCCTCTCCCTCGCCTGGGGCGCGGAAAAGGCGACGCTGAAGGTCGAAGACCGCTTCGATCCCGACCTGATCCGCGCGCTGGAACGGGCCGGTCACGCGGTGGAGAGCTTCGGCCGGCCCTACAGCAGCGCGGCCGGGCATGCGGGCATTCTCGTGCGCGATCCCAAGAACGGCTCGGTCTCTGCCGATCATGATCCGCGGGCCGACGGCGGCGCGGCGGGGCTGTGATCCCGCTTCACGCCGGTGCCCGGCGAGCGTAGTGTATGGACGATGTCATGCGTGCGTATGGAACAAGGGACGGGAGACGAACGATGACGCTTCAGATCCGCAACCCGCGTGCCCACGAACTCGCACGCGAACTCTCGGAATTGCGCGGCGTTTCCATGTCGGACGCGGTGGTCCAGGCCTTGGAGCAGGTCGTGAAGCAGGAGCGTGCGCGGATTCCGCTGCGTGAACGCGTCAAGCCGATCATCGACAGGTTGCACGAGGGCGCGCAGCCGGGCGGGCGGGCCATGACCAAGGAAGAGATCGACGCGATGTGGGGGCATGAGGGTTGATGTTCGTGGACACCTCCGTCCTCGTCGCCATCATGGCCCGCGAAGCGGATGCCGACGGGCTCACGGACCGGCTCGACGCCGCGGCCATGCGCGTGACCTCCCCGGTCGTGCTTCTCGAGACGGCGACGATCCTTTCCACGCTTCTCCGCAGGGATCCTCGCGACGTCCTCGTCGACGTCCGCAGCTTTCTCGAACGCGCCGCGATCGAGGTCGTGCCCGTCCTCGACCGCACGGGAGACGCCGCCGTCGAGGCTTTTGCGCGCTACGGCAAGGGACGCCATCCCGCGCGGCTCAATTTCGGGGACTGTCTTTCCTACGCCTCGGCGAAGGAGCATGGCCTTTCCCTTTTCTACAAGGGCGACGACTTCGCCCGGACCGATCTCGCCTGACCAGAACAAGAGGACGACGATGCTGCTCCCCGAAGATCCCGTGCAGGCCTTCCTGCCCTATCCCGCCGTTCCGGTCGCCAACGCGTCCTCGGGCCCGCTCGCGGGCCTGACGGTGGCGGTGAAGGACATCTTCGACGTCGCGGGCTATCCGACGGGCTGCGGCCAGCCGCACAAGCTCGCGCTGTCCGGCATCAAGACGAAGACCGCGCCGATCGCGCAGGCCTTTCTCGATGCGGGCGCGCGCTTCGTGGGCAAGACGCACACGGTCGAACTGGCCTTCTCGCTCAACGGCAAGAACGCGCATTTCGGCACGCCCGTGAACGCCGCCGCGCCGGACCGGATCCCGGGCGGCTCCTCTTCGGGTTCCGCTTCGGCGGTGGCGGCGGGGCTCGCCGACATCGGCCTCGGCTCCGACACCGGCGGTTCGGTGCGCGGCCCCGCGAGCTATTGCGGCCTGTTCGGCATCCGGCCGACGCATGGCCGCCTGCCGCTCGACCTCACCATGCCGCTGGCCGAGAGCTTCGACACGCCCGGATGGTTCACGCGCGACGCGGCGACCTTCGTCCGCGTCGGCGACGCGATCCTCGGGGACGATCCCGCTCCGCTGCCCGGCAAGCCGCGCATCATGATCGCCGAGGATCTCTTCGAACAGGCCGATCCCTTGGCGAAGCCCCTGTTCGACGCCGTGCTGGCGCGCATCGACCGCATGGGCGAGCCCCTCGGCCGCGTGCGCGTCGTCGCGCCGGATTTCGACGCGCTCTATTGGGCCTTCCGCTATCTGCAGGGTCACGAGGCCTGGCAGGCGCACGGACCCTTCATCACCAGGCACAAGCCCACGCTGGGGCCGGGCATCGCCGAGCGCTTCGCCTTTTCGAGCGCGATCGGCCATCCGGAGGTGAAGGATTCGCAGAACGTGCGGAAGCGCTTCCGCGAGCATCTCGCCGCCATTCTCGACAAGGACGGCGTCATCATCCTCCCGACCGTGCCGGACGTCGGCGCGCTCATGGCGGCGTCGGAGGCCGATCTCGAGGTTCAGCGCAACCAGTCGCTGCGGCTTCTCTGCGTCTCCGGTCTCTCCGGCTTCCCGCAGATCTCGATGCCGCTGCTCTCACGGGACGGCGCGCCGATCGGCCTGTCCATCCTCGGCCCGGCGGGGTCGGACCGGACATTGGTCCATCTCGCCGCGAAGATCGCGGCGGCGGCGGCGGTGAAGATCGCCTGACGGCGCGGATGCCCGCCTGCGGTGGCATCACGGCGAGGGGCGCGTGTCTTCACGCGCCCCAGCGCCAGAAGTCCTGTTCTTCCTTCGCATAGGCGCCCGCGAGCACCATCCGGTGCACCTCGGTCGCGCCGTCGACGAGGCGGGCCTGCCGGGCATAGCGGTAGATCCACTCCAGCACCGTGTCCTGCGAATAGCCGCGCGCGCCGTTGATCTGGATCGCGACGTCCGCCGCCTTGTGCAGCGTATCGGCGACATGGACCTTGGCCATGGAGACGGCCTTCTTGGCGAAGTCGCCGCGGTCGATCAGCCAGGCCGCATGCATCACGAGCAGGCGGCCGATCTGGATGTCCTGCGCGATCTCGCCCATCTTCACCTGCACCGTCTCGCGGTCGGCGAGGCGCACGCCGAAGCCGTGGCGGCGGTCGGCATATTCGGCCGCGATCTCCATGCAGCGCTTGGAAAGGCCCAGCCAGCGCATGCAATGGGTGAGGCGCGCGGGGCCGAGGCGGATCTGCGTCGCCTTGAGCCCGTCGCCCACGCCCATCAGCACGTTCTCGTCCTCGACCTCGAGCCCCTCGAATTCGAGTTCGCAATGCCCGCCGTGCTCCTCCGGTCCCATGATCGGGATGCGGCGGAGGATGCGCCAGCCGGGTTGGTCCTTGTGGAAGAGGAAGGCCGTGAGCCCCTTGCGGGGATCGTCCGACGTCCGGGCCATGAGGATGAAATGCTCGGCCGCGCCCGCGCCCGTGATGTACCATTTGCGCCCGCGGATCACCCATTTGCCGCCGACCCGCTCGGCGCGGGTGAGCATCATGCCGGGGTCGGAGCCGCCGCCGGGATGCGGCTCCGTCATCACGAAGGAGGACCGGACGCGGCCTTCGACGATCGGGCGCAGCCAGCGCTCCTTCTGCGCGGGCGTGCCGACCTTGGCGAGGAGATTCATGTTGCCGTCGTCGGGCGCGGCGCAGTTCAGCGCGGCGGGGCCGAAGATCGAGCGGTTCGCCTCCTCGTACATCGCCGCCCAACCGACGACGGGCAGGCCCATGCCGCCGAACTCCGTCGGCGCCTGCGGCGCCCAGAGGCCCGCGGCCTTCGCCTTCGCGCGGACGGCGTCGAGCACGTCGTCGCGGATGTTCTCATGCGCGTCGTAATGCGCACGGTCGGCTTCGAGCGGCAGCACATGCTCGGCGACGAAGGCGCGCGTCTTCAGGCGCAGGGCGTCGATCTCGGGCGGCAGCGTGAAATCCATCGGGAACCTCAGAGCGGCAGGACATGGCCGCCGTCGACGACGACGGACGCGCCGGTCATCCACCGGCCGGCCTCGGATGCGAGCAGCAGGAGCGGGCCGTCGAGATCCCCGTCCTCGCCGAAGCGGCGCATCGGGATGTCGGGGATCATCGCCTGCCCGGCGGGGGAATTCAGATAGTCGCGATTGAGTTCGGTCACCGCATAGCCCGGCGCGAGCGCATTGACGCGGATGCCCCTGCCCGCGAGCTCATGGGCCATCACGCGGGTCAGATGCAGCACCCCCGCCTTGGAGGTGCAATAGGCGGCCACCGCCTTCTGGCTTTCGAGCCCGAGAACGGACGCGACGTTGACGATGCTGCCGGGCTTCTTCGCCGCGATCATCCGGCGGGCCGCCTCCTGCGCGCAGAACATCACGGCGTCGAGATTGAGCGCCATGACGCGCGCCCAGCCCTCGCGCGTCTCGTCGACGAGCTTGGCGGCATGCGCCGTGCCCGCATTGTTGATCAGGATCGTGACCGTACCGAAAGCCCGCTCGGCCTCGTCGAAGGCGCGCGCGATTCCGGCCTCCGTCGTCACGTCCGCGGAGACCGCGATCGCCTCGCCGCCCGCGGCGCGGATCGCGTCGAGATTGGACTGCAAGGGTTCGGGACGACGAGCGACGAGCACCGCCTTCGCCCCGTTGGCGGCGAGCACGCGGGCGAAGCGTGCGCCGAAGCCGGAGGACGCGCCCGTGACGAGCGCGACCGCGCCCGAAAGATCGAACAAATCGGCGGCCTTCATGGCTCTCTTTTTCTCCCGTTCGGGCGTGATCATGGCGCTTGCGCCGGTCACGTCAAACATTGCC
Source organism: Hyphomicrobiales bacterium (assembly GCA_027483795.1). Lineage (GTDB taxonomy): Bacteria > Pseudomonadota > Alphaproteobacteria > Rhizobiales > Beijerinckiaceae > JAIXZO01. The sequence continues at coordinate 39,388 of JAIXTT010000002.1, read as the reverse complement.
CGCGGGATCGCGTCGCGGCATCATCGCTCCATGCAGCACGACGACCACGATCACGACCACCCGCATGATCACGATCATGGTCACCACCACGATCACGATCACGGCTCGGAACTCTCCGAGGCGGCGCTGCGCGTCCGCGCGCTCGAAACCGTGCTGGTCGAAAAGGGCTATGTCGATCCTGCCGCGCTCGACCTCATCGTCGAGACCTACGAGACGAAGATCGGGCCGCGCAACGGCGCGCGGATCGTCGCGCGGGCGTGGAGCGATCCCGCCTTCAGGGCGCGGCTCCTCGCCGACGGCACGGCCGCCGCGGCCGAGTTCGGCTTCGGCGGGCGCCAGGGCGAGCACATGAAGGTCGTCGAGAATAGGCCCGATCTGCACAACCTCGTCGTCTGCACCCTCTGCTCCTGCTATCCGTGGCCCGTCCTCGGCCTGCCGCCCGTCTGGTACAAGTCCGCGCCCTTCCGCTCCAAGGCGGTGATCGATCCGCGCGGCGTGCTCGGCGATTTCGGCGTGACGCTGCCCGCTTCCACGAAGATCCGCGTCTGGGATTCGACCGCCGAGATGCGCTACCTCGTCCTGCCGATGCGGCCCGCGGGGACGGAAGGCTGGAGCGAGGAGCGGCTCGCCGACTGCGTCACCCGCGACTCCATGATCGGCACGGGCCTCGCCCGCATTCCGGAGGGCGCGGCATGAACGGCGCTCAGGATCTCGGCGGCATGATGGGCTTCGGCCCCGTCCGGCCGGAAAGCGACGAACCGGTCTTTCACGGCGAATGGGAGAAGCGCGCGCTCGCGATCACGCTCGCCTCGGCCGCGCTCGGCGAGTGGAATCTCGACATGGGCCGACATGCGCGCGAGACGCTGCCGCCGGGCGAATATCTGACCTCGAGCTATTACGAGATCTGGACCAAGGCGCTCGCCAAGATGCTCGCCGCGCGCGGCATGGTCACGGCCGAGGAACTCACCGCGGGGAGGGCGCTGCTGCCTCCCGTCCCGACGAGGAAGCCCCGCGCCGACGCCGCCGCGGCGGCGAAGGCGCTTGCGAACGGCTCGCCCTATGACCGGCCGCAGACCGCGCCCGCCCGCTTCGCCCCGGGCGACGTCGTGCGGACGAAGGTGATGCATCCGCGCGGCCATACGCGCCTGCCGCGCTACGCCCGCGGCAAGACGGGGACCGTCGTCGCCGTCCACGGCGTCTTCGCCTATCCCGACACCAACGCCCACGGCCTCGGCGAGCGCCCGCAATGGTGCTACGGCGTGCGCTTCACGGGCCGCGAACTCTGGGGTCCGGACGCGGAGCCCGATCTCGAAGTGATGGTCGACTGTTGGGAGCCCTATCTGGAGGCCTCGGCATGAGCGCCGCCGCCGCTGCGCTCGCCGCCGTCCCGACCATCCCCTGCGACGCGACGGGGCCGGTGTTCCGCGAGCCGTGGGAGGCGCAGGCCTTCGCCATGGCGCTCGCGCTGCACGAGCGCGGATTGTTCACCTGGCCGGAATGGGCGGAGGCGCTGTCGGGCACGATCCGCGAGGCGCAGGCCGCGGGCGATCCGGATACGGGCGAGACCTATTACGCCCATTGGCTCGCCACGCTGGAAAAGCTCGTGGTGCGCAAGGGCGCGGCCACGCAGGAGCGGCTGCATCGCCTCCGCGACGCTTGGGACCGCGCCGCCCGGGCGACGCCGCACGGCAGCCCGATCGATCTCGCGAACGATCCCGCCGGGACGTCCTGACGACGGCCCTCAGGCCGCGGCCGATCCCAGCAGCAGCGATGCGCCCAAGGCCAGAACGGCCGCCGCGGCGGCGGTTTCGAGCGACCGGACCGCAAGGATCGCGCGCGGGCTCTCCTCGCCCCCCGCAAGCCGCCGCGCGCCCGCCTTGGCGAGCACCGCCAAGGAGGCGAGCGCCCCCGTGGTGATCGCCACGCCGAGGCCCATCGCGAAGGCCGCGACCACGCCCCAGACGTAAAGTCCCTGCGACAGCGCGAAGACGAGCACGACGATCGCGCCCGAACAGGGCCGCAGGCCCGCCGCGAGCACCGCGCCCGCCGCCTCGCGCAGCGGCGCGTTCTCGGCCACGACCGGCGCATGGGAATGGCCGCAGCCGCAATCGGCCGCATGCCCGTGATCGTGATGGTGGTGGTGATGATGATGCGCGTGATCGTGCGCGTGGTGATGATGCGCGTGCCCGTGGTCATGCGCATGCGCCAGCGCCGCCGCGTCCTTCCGCGCCGCGACGAGGTCGCCGAGACTTCCCGCCTTCCGCCACAGCAGGACCGCGCCCACCGCCGCGACGGCGGCGAAGCTCGCGGTCTCGATCCAGCCCGCGACCTGCGTCATCGTCCGCGCCGTCGCCGCGAAGATCAGGGCGAGCACCGAGACGAGCGCCACCGCCACCGTCGCCTGCAGCATCGCGGCGGCGAAGGAGATCCGCAGGCCGCGCATCAGCGCCCGCTCGCTCGCCAGAACATAGGAGGCCACGACCGCCTTGCCGTGGCCCGGGCCCGCCGCATGGAACACGCCATAGGCGAAGGCGAGCGCGACCAGCGACCACGCCGCGCCGCCCTCCGTCTTCAACGCCCGCAGCGCCCCCGTCATCGCGCGGGAGAAGGCGCTCTGCACGTCGAAGATCCAGGCGACGAGGCCGTTCCCGGCGGTCCCGCCCTCGCGCAGGCCGACGCCGAACGGATTGCGCGGCGCGGGTACGGGCGCTGCGCCGAAGCCGAACAGCGCGCCCGCCGCCGCGCCGATCAGCACCACCGCGAGCAGCGCCGCCGCGGCGATCGCGAGCGTCCGCATCAGTCGAGCGGGAGCGGGCTTGCGGGCGGGAACGGCGGCGTCGGTCATCTTGCGGCGCTCACGGGCAGGCGATCACGGCGCGGTTGGCGAATTGCAGGCCGAAATCGGAATTGGGGGAGAGGGAGGAGAAGAAGCTCTCGCTCAGGCTCTGCGTCTGCATCGTCTCCGGCGGCTTCGGCCGCGTCACGGTGACGCTGCAGCCGTCGCGGGCCTTCACCGCATCGGTCTCGACGAAGGTGAAGGAGACGAACCATGTCGGATCATAGACTTCGAGCCCGAGGGCGCGGGACGCCTTGGCGGGCGCGGTCAGCGGCAGCGTGAAGGTGAGCACCAGCGTGCCGTTCTCGTAGTCGAGCCGGTAATCCCGCGGCGCGCCGAAGAGCTGCTTGCGGCCGTCGACCCGCATGACGGTGAAATAGTCGAATTCGACGAGGGATTCGGTGTTGAGCTTGGCGAGTTCCGCGAGATCCTCGCGCGTCGGCGGCTTGCCGTTCTTGCCGAGCCCTTGGGTGGCGAAGCTCGAATAGGCCTCGTCGAAGCTCCAGCGATGCTTGACGCCCGTCACCCTGCCGTCGGCCGCATAGATCACTTCCGCCGCGGCCTTCACCCAGACATGCGGATGCGCGAGCGCCGGAAGCGTCCAGAGACAGGCCAGAACGGCGATGATCGGAGCGCGAAACCGCATGTCGTTCCTTCCGAAGCAGGGCCGCGAATCGTAGCATCGACGCGACCGATCCGCATCTCGCGGATGAGTTCGGCGGAATTTCGGCGGAAGCGGTTTGCGCGATCGGGCGCGTTGACGCCCCTCTTCCCTCATGTCAGCCTTGCTGACGTAAAAAAGTCGTACGAAGAGTCCCGCAGGGACCACCGCGTTCAATGCGGCGACGACCGGGGGAGAACCGCCATGGCGGCCGAGACGGCACGGCTTCGCGACGTCGCTCTCGACGACAAATATGATCCGTCCAAGGACAGGATCTTCATCACCGGCACGCAGGCGATCATCCGCATGCTGCTCATGCAGCACGAGCGCGACCGCCGCGCCGGGCTGAACACCGCGGGCTTCGTCTCCGGCTATCGCGGCTCCCCCATCGGCGCGCTCGATTAGGGACTGCTCAACGGGCGCAAGCTCGTCGAGCTGCGCAACATCGTCTTCAAGCCCGGCATCAACGAGGAACTCGCCGCCACGGCCTGTTGGGGCTCGCAGCAGGCCGAGATGCGCGGCGAAGGCAGATACGACGGCGTCTTCGCCCTCTGGTACGGCAAGGGCCCGGGCGTCGACCGTTCAGGCGACGTGTTCCGCCACGCGAACATGGCGGGCACCTCCCCGCACGGCGGCGTGCTCGCCATCATGGGCGACGACCACACCGCGGAATCCTCCACCACCGCGCATCAGTCCGAATTCCATTTCGTGGACGTGATGATGCCGGTGCTGAGCCCGGCGGGCGTCCAGGAGATCCTCGACTACGGCCTTTACGGCTATGCGATGAGCCGTTGGTGCGGCGTCTGGGTCGGCCTCAAGGCGGTCAAGGACACGGTGGAATCGACCGCGGTGGTCGACGGCTCGCTCGACCGCGTCTCCTTCAGGACGCCGACCGATTTCGCCATGCCCCCCGGCGGGCTCAACATCCGGCGCGGCGACGGCATCCTCGAGATGGAAGCCCGCCTGCAGGACTACAAGCGCGACGCGATGCTCGCCTTCCTGCGCGCCAACCCGATCAACCGCATCGTGACCTCGGGCGGGCCGAACGCGAAGATCGGCGTCATCACGGTCGGCAAAAGCTATCTCGACGTCCGTCAGGCTCTCGACGATCTCGGCATCGACGAGGTCCGCGCGAACGCCGTCGGGCTCAGGCTCTACAAGATCGGCTGCCCTTGGCCGCTCGAACCCGAGGGCCTGAAGGCCTTCGCCAAGGGCCTCGACATGATCGTCGTCGTCGAGGAAAAGCGCTCCCTCGTCGAAGTGCAGCTGCGCGAAGAACTCTACGGCACCGCGAGCCAGCCGATCTGCGTCGGCAAGAAGGACGAGGCGGGCAATTGGCTCTTCCCGGTCAAGGGCGCGCTCGACCCCAACGACGTCGCGATCGCGATCGGCGAAAGACTGCTCCGCTACGTCTCCGACGAGGACCTCGCGGCCCGCGTCGCGCGGCTGCGCGAGGCGCAGCGGGTGCTCGCCGCCACCGCGGACGTCGCCGTCCGGACCCCGCATTTCTGCTCGGGCTGTCCGCACAATTCCTCGACCGTCGTTCCGGAGGGCGCGCGCGCCTATGCGGGCATCGGCTGCCATTACATGGCGCAATGGATGGATCGCTCGACCGACGGCTTCACGCAGATGGGCGGCGAAGGCGCGAACTGGGTGGGCGAATCCGCCTTCTCCGTCCGCGGTCACGTCTTCCAGAACCTCGGCGACGGCACCTACAACCATTCCGGCGTGCTCGCGGTCCGCTATGCGGTCGCGAGCGGCGTGAACATGACCTACAAGGTGCTCTACAACGACGCCGTCGCCATGACGGGCGGGCAGCGGCACGAGGGCGGCCTCACGGTCGACGCGGTGGCGCGCCAGCTCGCCGCCGAAGGGGTCAAGCGCCTCGCGCTCGTCTCGGACGAGCCCTTCAAATATCCCCCCGGCACCGAATGGCCCGCGGGCATCACCTTCCATCACCGCAGCGAGATCGACGAGGTCCAGCGCGATCTCGCCTCGACGCCCGGCGTCACGGGGCTGATCTACGACCAGACCTGCGCGGCCGAGAAGCGGCGGCGGCGCAAACGCGGCGAGTTCCCCGATCCCGACAAGCGCGTCATCATCAACGAGCTCGTCTGCGAGGGCTGCGGCGATTGCGGCGTGAAGTCGAATTGCGTCTCGATCCAGCCCGTCGAGACCGAGTTCGGCCGCAAGCGGCGCATCGACCAGTCGAACTGCAACAAGGACTTCTCCTGCACGGAGGGCTTCTGCCCCTCCTTCGTGACCGTGCACGGCGCCAAGCCGAAACGGATCGCGCCGCTCGGGGCCGACGGTCCCGGCGATCTGCCCGAACCCGCGCACGAGCCGCTCGGCGCGCATCCTTACGGGATCATCGTCACGGGCGTGGGCGGCACGGGCGTCGTCACCATCGGCGCGATCCTCGGCATGGCCGCCCATCTCGAAGGCCGCGGCTGCGGCATGATCGACATGGCGGGCCTCGCGCAGAAGGGCGGCGCGGTCTACAGCCACGTCAAGCTCGCGGCGCGGCCCGAGGACATCCACGCCATCCGCGTTTCGGCGGGCGAAGCCGATCTCGTCCTCGGCTGCGATCTCGTCGTCTCCGGCACGCGCAAAGTGCTGGCGGGCCTGCGCAAGGGCTCCTTCGTCGTCGCCAACACCGCCGAAGTGATGCCCGGCGACTTCACCCGCGACGCCGATTTCTCCCTGCCGACCGAGCGCATCAAACGGGCGCTGCTGACGGCCGCGGGCCGCGACGGCGTCGCCTTCGTCGACGCGACCGCCCTCGCGACGGCGCTGATGGGCAATGCCATCGCCGCCAACATGTTCGTCCTCGGCTTCGCCTTCCAGCGCGGAAAGGTTCCGCTCTCCTCGGCGGCGATCGTCAGGGCCATCGAACTCAACGGCGAGGCGGTGGCCATGAACAAGGCGGCCTTCGCCTGGGGGCGGCGCGCCGCGCTCGACCAGAAGGCGGTCGAGGCCATGGTCGCGCCCGCGCTCGCGCCGACCGATGTCCGCGAGCTCTCCCGTTCGCCCGAGGAGCGTCTGGCGCGTCGGGTCGACTTCCTCGTCGCCTATCAGGACCGCGCCTATGCCGATCGCTATCGTGCGCTCGTCGAACGCGTGAAGGCGGTCGAAGCCGCCCGCGTCCCCGGGTCCGACGCGCTCGCCGAGGCCGTCCTCCGCTACGCCTTCAAGCTCATGGCCGTGAAGGACGAGTATGAAGTCGCGCGGCTCTACGCCGACGGAGCCTTCGCCGCACAGGTCGCCGCGACCTTCGAGGGCGACATGCGCTTCGAATTCCATCTCGCCCCGCCGTTCCTCGGTCGCCGCGACGCCCGGGGGAACCCGGTGAAGACGACCTTCGGGCCTTGGATGATGAAGGCGTTCAAACTCCTGGCCGCGCTGCGGCGCGTCCGCGGCACTCCGCTCGACCTTTTCGGCATGACCCACGAACGGCGGACCGAGCGCCGGCTCATCGCCGATTACGAAGCCCTGATCGCCGAGATCCTCGAGGGGCTCACGCCCGACAATCACGCGCTCGCCGTCGCGCTCGCCTCGGTTCCCGAACGGATCCGCGGCTTCGGGCACGTCAAGGAGCGCCATATCGCCGAGGCCGAGGCCGCGCAGGCGGAACTGCTCGAACGCTTCAGGACGGTGCGGGAGCCGCCCGGCGCCCTCGCCGCCGAGTGACGCCCACGGGCCGCCGGGGAACCCCGTTCCGCGCATCCCCGCACCGATCTGCGACCAATGGCGGTGTCCCCGTCGACGCCGACGGACGAAAATCCGCCTTGTGCGCAGCGCGGAGCCGGAATTAGTTTCTTGCATGACGGATCTTTCGCGGCGACGCGGCGATCCGGACCGACGACGGCCCCGAAAGAGGGCCGCGCGGCAGGGAGAGGATACGGGGCGGCTCCGGCCGCCGAAGGGGAGGGCGCAGTGGCCGACACCGCGGCTCGACGCGAAGACACGTTTCCGAAGCTGCTGGCCCGCAACGCCGCGCTGCGCGGGGACCGCGCGGCCATGCGGCACAAGCATCTCGGCATCTGGCAGACCTGGACCTGGAAGGAGGTCGACGGGATCGTCCGCGCCTATGCCCACGGTCTGCTGCAACTCGGTCTGCGGCGCGGCGAGACGATCGCGATCGTCGGGTCGAACCGGCCCAAGCTCTATTGGTCCATGCTCGCGGCCCAGTGCATCGGGGCGATCCCCGTGCCCGTCTATGCCGACGCCGTCGCCGAGGAGATGGCCTATGTCCTCGAACATGCGCAGGTGAAGCTCGCCGCCGTCGAGGTTCAGGAACAGGTCGACAAGATCCTCTCGATCTCGGATCGCCTGCCCGCGCTCGAGGGTCTCCTCTACGACGAAGAGCGCGGCCTGCGCGATTACGACCATGCGCGCCTGCATGCGATCGACGGGATCGTCGAGGACGGCCGCAAGGCGCTCGCCCCCGTCCCCGCCGCCCGCGCCGCGCTCGACGCCGCGATCGCCGAGGGCAAGGGCGCCGACGTCTCGATCATCCTCTACACCTCCGGCACGACGGGGCGTTCGAAGGGCGTCGTGCTGTCGGCGGAACGCAGCATCGCCGCCGCCGCGGACACGGTGGTCTTCGACCGGCTCGACGAGACCGACGAGGTGCTGGCCTATCTGCCGCTCGCCTGGGTGGGCGACCACTATCTCAATTTCGCGCAGGGCCTCGTCGCGGGTTTCTGCATGTCCTGTCCGGAAAGCCCGGAGACGGTGCAGCAGGATCTCCGCGAGATCGGGCCGACCTTCTATTTCGCGCCGCCGCGCGTCTATGAAAGCCTGCTCACCCGCGTGATGATCCGCATGGAGGATGCGGGCCTTCTCAAGCGGAAGATGTTCCACGCCTTCATCGACGTCGCCAAACGCTACGGCGAGAAGATCCTCAACGGCGAGAGCGTGCCGCTTTCGGGCCGGCTCCTCTATGCGCTGGGCGAACTGCTCGTCTACGGCCCGCTCAAGAACGTGCTCGGCTTCTCGCGCATCCGCGTCGGCTACACGGCCGGCGAGGCGATCGGGCCGGAACTGTTCTCCTTCTACCGGTCGCTCGGCCTCAATCTGAAGCAGCTCTACGGCCAGACCGAAGCCTTCCTCTATGTGACCGCCCAGCCCGACGGGCAGATCCGCGCCGACACGGTCGGCCCGCTCGCCCCGAACGTCGAGGTGAAGATCACCGAAGCGGGCGAGGTGCTGTTCAAGTCGCCCGGCATGTTCCTCGGCTATTTCCGCGACGAGGAACGCACGGCCGAGACGATGACGTCCGACGGCTGGGTGAAGACGGGCGACGCCGGCTTCTTCGAGACGGGCACCGGCCATCTCAAGATCATCGACCGCGCCAAGGACGTCGGCCGCTTGGCGACGGGCGCGCTGTTCCCGCCGAAATACGTCGAGAACAAGCTGAAGTTCTTCCCGAACGTGAAGGAGGTCGTGGCCTTCGGCGACGGGCGCGACTTCGTCACCTGCTTCGTCAACATCGACATCACGGCCGTCGGCAACTGGGCGGAGCGGAACAACGTGTCCTACGGCTCCTATCAGGAGCTCGCGGCCCATCCGCAGGTCTACGAGATGATCGCCTCCCATGTGGAGGAGGTGAACCGCTCGCTCGCCGCCGAACCGATGATGGGCGGGGCCCAGATCAAGCGCTTCCTCATCCTGCACAAGGAACTGGACGCCGACGACGGCGAACTCACGCGCACGCAGAAGGTGCGTCGCGGCTTCATCGCCGAGCGGTATCTCCCGCTGATCGACGCGCTCTATGACGGCGCGACGGAAGCCGACATTTCGACCGAGGTCACCTTCGAGGACGGCCGCAAGGGCGTGATCTCCGCGCGGGTGAAGATCCGCGACTGCAGGACCTGGCCCGTCTCGGCCGAGACGGGCGCGACGGAGAAGGCGGCATGAGGGCGCCCGGAGACGGACGACAGGGGATCATGGCGGGCGACGTGCTGCTCGCGGTGGAAGGCGTCTCGCTCGCCTTCGGCGGCGTCAAGGCGATCACGGACGTCTCCTTCGACATCCGCAAGGGCGAGATCCGCGCGATCATCGGCCCGAACGGTGCGGGCAAGACGTCCATGCTCAACGTCATCAACGGCTTCTATCACCCGCAGCAGGGCCGGATCACCTTCAAGGGCGAAGCCCGCAAGCGCATGCGCCCCTATGTGGCGGCCTCGCAGGGCATCGCCCGCACCTTCCAGAACGTCGCGCTCTTCAAGGGCATGTCGACGCTCGACAACATCATGGCGGGCCGCACGCTCAAGATGAACAAGGGCTTCTTCTGGCAATGCCTGCGCTACGGCCCGGCGATGCGCGAGGAGATCGAGCACCGGAAATTCGTCGAAGAGATCATCGACTTCCTCGAGATCCAGGCGATCCGGAAAACGCCCGTCGGCAAGCTGCCCTACGGCCTGCAGAAGCGCGTCGAACTCGGTCGCGCGCTCGCGATGGAGCCGGAACTGCTGCTGCTCGACGAGCCGATGGCGGGCATGAACCTCGAGGAGAAGGCGGACATGAGCCGCTTCATCCTCGAAGTCAGCGCCCAATACGGCACCACCATCGCCCTGATCGAACACGACATGGGCGTCGTGATGGACCTGTCGGACCGCGTCGTCGTGCTCGAATACGGGCGCAAGATCGCGGACGGCACGCCCGCCGAGGTCTCGGCGGACCAGTCCGTGATCGACGCCTATCTCGGCGTGCCGCACTGAGGGGGCGGGGATGGACATTCTCTACAAGATCCTGATCGACCCCTTCGTCCAGATGGGCGCGGCGCCCGATCTTCTGGTGCAGACCGTCTGGGAAGGCCTCGTCTCGGGCGTGCTCTATGCGCTGATCGCGCTCGGCTTCGTGCTCATCTTCAAGGCCTCGGGCGTGTTCAATTTCGCGCAGGGCATCATGGTCGTCTTCGCGGGCCTGACCCTCGTCGGTCTGCACGAGATGGGCCTCCCCGCGCCGATCGCCCTGCTCGTGACGCTCGGCGTGATGTTCTTCATCGCGGTGGCGGTGGAGCGCGTCGTGCTGCGACCGCTCGTGAACCAGCCCGACATCATCCTCTTCATGGCGACCTTCGGGATCACCTATCTGCTGATCGGCTTCGGCGAACTCATCTTCGGCGGCAATCCGAAGCGGATGATCACGGAGGAGCTCTATCTCCCCTCCGGGGCGATCGAATGGAAGGCCTTCGGCGGCTTCGTGCAGTTTCAGAAGATCGACGTCGCGGCCGCGGTCATCGCCGCGCTGATGATCGCGGTGCTCGCCTTCTTCTTCCAGAAGACCCGGATCGGCCGGGCGCTGCGTGCGGTGGCGGACAGCCACAAGGCGGCGCTGTCGGTCGGCATCTCGCTCAACCAGATCTGGGTCATCGTCTGGTTCACGGCGGGCATCGTCGCGCTGGTCACGGGCATCATGTGGGGCGCGCGGTCCGACGTGTCCTTCGCGCTGCAGGTCATCGCGCTGAAGGCGCTGCCGGTGCTCATCCTCGGCGGCTTCACCTCGGTGCCCGGCGCCATCGTCGGCGGGCTCATCATCGGCATCGGCGAGAAGATCGGCGAATTCTACTGGGGGCCTCTGGTCGGCGGCGGCATCGAAAGCTGGCTCGCCTATTTCATCGCCCTCGGCTTCCTGCTGTTCCGGCCGCAAGGCCTGTTCGGCGAAAAGATCATCGAACGGATCTGAGGTTCAACCGTGTTCTATCGCGAAGCAGGCCAATACAAGACCTCCTACGCCTCGGACATGGCGGTCTTTCCGATCCGCCAGGATCTGATCGGCGTCTTGCTGATCCTCGCGGTCGCCTATGCGGCGATCCCGGCCTTCGCGAGCGATTTCTTCATCTCCTCGGTGATGATCCCGTTCCTCGTCTTCTCGCTGGCGGCGATCGGGCTGAACGTGCTCACCGGCTATACCGGGCTGATCTCGCTCGGCACCGGGGCCTTCATGGGGGTGGGGGCCTATGCCTGCTACAAGCTGACGACGATCTTCCCCGGAGTGAACATCATCGTCTGGATCGTCGTCTCGGGCTTCTTCTCGGCGGCGGTCGGCGTGGTGTTCGGCATTCCGAGCCTGCGCATCAAGGGCTTCTATCTCGCGGTCGCCACCCTCGCGGCGCAGTTCTTCCTGCAATGGTGCTTCGTCCGCATCCCGTGGCTCTACAATTACAACGCCTCGGGCGCGATCGAAGTGGCGCAGCGCACGCTGTTCGACATTCCGATCACGGGGCCGCGGGCGACGCCCGAGACGCGCTATTTCATCCTGCTGACGCTCGTCGTCGTGCTGACCTGGTTCGCCTCGAACCTCGTCCACGGCCGCATCGGCCGCGCCTGGATGGCGGTGCGCGACATGGACATCGCCGCCGAGCTCATGGGCATCAAGCTGCTCGACACCAAGCTCCTCGCCTTCGCGGTCTCGTCCTTCTATGCGGGCGTGGCGGGCGCGGCGATGATGTTCCTCTGGTACGGCGGCGGCGAGGCTTCCGACGCCTTCAACATCAACCAGAGCTTCAACATCCTCTTCATGATCATCATCGGCGGGCTCGGGAGCCTTCTCGGCGCCTTTTTCGGGGCGGCCTTCATCTCGACCCTGCCGACGATCCTGAAATTCGGCCTGCCCGCGATCGGCATCCCGCTCGCGGGGGCCACCGCCGAACATCTCACCCACATTCTCGTGGGCGGGCTCATCATCTTCTTCCTGATCGTGGAGCCGCACGGATTGGCGCGGCTCTGGCAGATCGGGAAACAGAAGCTTCGCATGTGGCCGTTCCCCTATTGAGGGCGGCGCTGCAGAGAACGACGGCCCGATCGCCGAGACAACGGCGGCGGCCCTTCACCGGATGACAGGGAGGTACTTTATGGACATCCGCAAACTCGCTCTCGGGACGGCGCTGGCCGTCTTCACGGGCGTCTCGACCGCTTCCGTGGTCCCCGCTCAGGCGCAGGACCAGATCTATGTTCCGCTTCTCACCTACCGCACGGGCTCCTTCGCGGGCTCGGGCATTCCGATCGCGGACGGCATGTCGGACTATCTCCGCATGCTCAACGAGCGCGACGGCGGCATCGGCGGCGTCAAGCTGCTGATCGAGGAATGCGAGACCGGCTACGACACCAAGAAGGGCGTCGAATGCTACGAGTCCACCAAGGGCAAGGGCGCGGTCATCTACAATCCCTATTCCACGGGCATCACGCTGCAGCTGATCCCCAAGGCCTCGGCGGACAAGATCCCCGTCCTGTCCATGGCCTACGGCCTGTCGGCCGCGGCGGTGGGCAACACCTTCCCGTGGATCTTCAACCCGCCCGTCACCTATTGGGACGGCGCGTCGGTCTTCATCCGCCACGTGGCGGACAAGGAAGGCGGGCTCGACAAGCTGCGCGGCAAGAAGATCGGCCTGATCCATCTCGATGCGCCCTTCGGCAAGGAGCCCATCGCGATCCTCGACAATCTGTCGAAGCAGTACGGCTTCGAGCTGAAGCTCTATCCGATCGCCGCGGCCGACATGCAGAACCAGGGTTCGGTCTGGCTCAACATCCGTCGTGACCGTCCGGACTGGATCTACAATCAGGGCTGGGGCGCGATGAACCCCACCGCCGTCAAGGAAGCCGCCAAGAACAACTTCCCCATGGAGAAGCTGGTCGGCGTCTGGTGGGCCGGCGGCGACGACGACGCCCGCGCGGGCGGCGATCAGGCCAAGGGCTACAAGGCGCTGAACTTCCACGCCTCGGGCGCGAACTTCCCCGTCATCCAGGACATTCAGAAGCATGTCGTGGACAAGGGCCTGTCCAAGGCGCCGAAGGACAAGGTCGGCGAGAACCTCTACAACCGCGGCGTCTACAATTCGATGCTCATCGCCGAAGCGATCCGCAACGCCCAGAAGATCACGGGCAAGAAGGTCGTGAACGGCGAGGACGTACGGCGCGGCCTCGAAGCGCTCGACATCACCGACGCGCGGCTGAAGGAGATGGGCATGACGGGCTTCGCGGCCCCCGTGAAGCTCTCCTGCGAGGACCATTCCGGCCACAACAAGGTCTTCGTCGGCCAGTGGGACGGCCAGAAATGGGTTCAGGGTTCGGACTGGATCGAGCCCATGAAGGACCGCGTCCGCCCGCTGCTCGAACAGGCCGCCAAGGACTATTCGACGGCCAATTCCTGGCCCGCGCGCACGGAAGCCTGCCAGAAGGGCTCGTGATCCGGAGAACGACGCCGCGCCCTCGGGCGGGGCGTCGTTCTTTCCTTCTCCCCTCGCGGGAGAAGGTGCCCCGAAGGGGCGGATGAGGGGGCGCGCGCAGCGCCCCTTCGTCGACGATGCCGGAGATCTGCAAGACCCCTCATCCGGCCCGCCTCCGGCGGTCCACCTTCTCCCGCAAGGGGAGAAGGGGCGCCTCCGCCGCAACCACGGACGAAACGCATGAGCGCCGTTCAGCACGCCGAAACCGCCGCCGCCTCCGCGGCCGACCTCATCCTGTCGGTCAACAACATCGAGGTGATCTACGACCATGTGATCCTCGTCCTGAAGGGTGTGTCGCTCGAAGTGCCGCGCGGCGGCATCGTGGCGATCCTCGGGGCCAACGGCGCGGGCAAGACCACCACGCTCAAGGCGATCTCGAACCTTCTGCGCGCCGAGCGCGGCGAGGTGACCAAGGGCTCGATCGCCTTCGAGGGCGAGCGCGTCGACCGCATGTCGCCGAGCGATCTCGTGCGCCGCGGCTGCATTCAGGTGATGGAGGGCCGCCACTGCTTCGGCCATCTCACCATCGAGGAGAACCTCCTGACGGGGGCCTTCACGCGCAAGGACGGCAATGCCGCGATCAAGCGCGACCTCGAAATGATCTACGACTATTTCCCGCGGCTGAGGCAGCGGAAGGGCTCCATGGCGGGCTACACCTCGGGCGGCGAGCAGCAGATGTGCGCCATCGGCCGCGCCATGATGTCCAAGCCCCGCATGATCCTGCTCGACGAGCCCTCCATGGGCCTCGCCCCGCAGGTCGTCGAGGAGATCTACGAGATCGTGCGTTCGCTGAACGAGAAGGAGGGCGTCTCCTTCCTCCTCGCCGAGCAGAACACGAACATCGCGCTGCGCTACGCCACCTACGGCTACATTCTCGAAACGGGCCGCGTGGTGATGGACGGCGAGGCCAAGGCGCTGCGCGAGAACGAGGACGTCAAGGAGTTCTATCTCGGCGTCGCCGGCGGCGACCGCAAGAACTTCAAGGACGTGAAGAGCTACAAGCGCCGCAAGCGCTGGCTGGCGTGAGATCGGCGATGCATCACGACGCGCTCGAAACCCGTGACCCCGCCGCGCGCGAGGCCGATCTCTTCGCCCGCCTGACCGCCGTGCTGGCCGCCGCCAAATCCATGCCGGGCTGGGCCGAACTTCTCGCGGGCGTCGATCCCGCATCCGTGACGAGCCGCGCCGCGCTCGCGGCGGTGCCGATCCTGCGCAAGCATCTCCTCCCGGGTCTCCAGAAGGAGAAGCCGCCCTTCGCGGGCTTCGCCGCGACCGACCTCTCCCATTACGGCCGCTATTTCGTCTCGCCCGGCCCGATCTTCGAACCGGAGACGCGGTCGGCCGATCCCTGGCGCGCGGCGCGCGCGATCGTCGCGGCGGGCTTCCGCAAGGGCGACGTGGTGCTGAACACCTTCAGCTATCACCTCACCCCCGGCGGCTTCATCATGGATCAGGGCGCGCGTGCCGCGGGCTGCATCGTGATTCCGGCGGGGCCGGGCGATACCGACCGGCAGCTCGACGTGATCGAGCAACTGAGGCCCGTCGCCTATACGGGCACGCCCGACTTCCTCAAGATCATCCTCGACAAGGCGGCCGAGGCCGGGCGCGACGCCTCCTCGATCCGCAAGGCGCTCGTCTCGGGCGCGGCCTTCCCGCCCTCGCTGCGCGACGAACTCGCCCGCCGCGGCGTCGCGGGCTACCAGTGCTACGCCACCGCCGACGTCGGCGTGATCGCCTACGAGACCGAGGCGCGCGAAGGGCTCGTCCTCGAGGAGGACGTGATCCTCGAGATCGTCCGCCCCGGCACCGGCGACCCGGTCCCCGACGGCGAGGTCGGCGAGGTGGTGGTCACGCTTCTCGATCCGCACCATCCCGTGATCCGCATCGCGCTCGGCGATCTCACCGCCGTATTGCCCGGCGCGTCGCCCTGCGGCCGGACGAATGTCCGCATCAAGGGCTGGATGGGTCGCGCCGACCAGACGGCGAAGATCAAGGGCATGTTCGTGCGGCCCGAACAGGTCGCCGAAGTCGCCAAGCGCCATCCCGAGATCGCGAAGCTCCGCGTCGTCGTCACCCGCGAGAACGAGCAGGACGTGATGACCGTCCGCGCCGAGGCGCGGGATTGCTCCGACGCCCTGGTGAAGGGGATCGGCGAGAGCGTGAAGGCCGTCACCAAGCTCTCCGCGAAGATCGAGCTCGTCCCCTTGGGCGGCCTGCCCAACGACGGCAAGGTGATCGCCGACGAACGCCCGGTCGGGTGAGGGACGGGCCGCATCCCGTCATGCCCGCGCATGCGGGCATCCATGTCTTGCGTCCGAGCCCGACAAGACGCGGATCGACGGGACGGGTCTCGGCATGACCGCACGCGCCGCAGTCGGCCCTCTCCCGCTCAGCTTTCCTCTGGACCCTTCGCGGAAACTCCCTATGTTCCGCACGTCTTCCGAGGATCAAGTCCATGAACATGATGCACCGCACCGAAGCGGATTTCCGCGCAGTAGGCCCGCTCCCGCAGGGCCATCCGGCGGTGAAGATCGGCAAGATCGGCGTCCTGCTCACCAATCTCGGGACCCCCGACGCCACCGATTACTGGCCGATGCGTCGTTACCTCAAGGAATTCCTCTCCGACCGGCGCGTCATCGACACGCCGCGCGCCCTGTGGTGGCCGATCCTCAATCTCGTGATCCTGTCGATCCGCCCGCAGAAGAAGGGCAAGGACTACGCGTCCATCTGGAACAACGAGCTGAACGAATCCTTCCTCAAGACGATCACGCGCGATCAGGCGACCAAGCTCGCCGAGGCGGCGAAGGCGATGGACGGCCGCATCGTCGTCGATTGGGCGATGCGCTACGGCAATCCCTCGATCAAGTCGCGGCTCGAAGCGCTGCAGGCGGAGGGCTGCGACCGCGTCCTGATCGTCCCGCTCTATCCGCAATACGCCGCCGCGACCTCGGCGACCGCCTGCGACAAGGCCTTCGAGGCCCTGATGCAGATGCGCTGGCAGCCCACCGTCCGCGTCTCGCCGCCCTATCACGACGACCCGGCCTATATCCGCGCGCTGGCGGATTCGATCCGCAAGCATCTCGCCACGCTCGACTTCGAGCCCGAGGTCATCCTCACGAGCTTCCACGGCGTGCCGAAGCGCTATCTGATGCTCGGCGATCCCTATCACTGCCATTGCGCCAAGACCTGGCGGCTCCTGCGCGAAGAGCTGGGCATGTCGCCCGAGCGCATGATGATGAGCTTCCAGTCGCGCTTCGGACCCGAGGAATGGCTGCAGCCCTATACGGACAAGACCGTCGAGGCGCTCGCCAAGAAGGGCGTGAAGAGCCTCGCCATCATCGCCCCGGGCTTTTCGTCGGACTGTCTCGAAACGCTCGAGGAACTCGACGGCGAGAACCGCGAGATCTTCGAGCACAACGGCGGCGAGAAGTTCACCTACATCCCCTGCCTCAACGCGTCCGACGAAGGCATGCAGGTGATCGAAGCGATCGTCCGGCGCGAACTGCAGGGCTGGATCTGATCGCGGGCGCGGCTTTACGCGATCGTCGCGGCCATTATCATGCAACCCTGACGACGGGGAGGCGGCGGTGAATCTCATTCGATCAGCGGCGGCATGGTTGATTCTGGTCGCGTCGGCGGCGGGCGCCGCCGCCGAGAACGTCAAGATCGCTTCGCTCGTCAGCGGCAGCTGGAAGGGCGGCGCCTATGTCGACCGTTCGTCCGGTCGGCTGAGCCATTGCGGCCTGTTCGCGACCTACCAGTCCGGGATCACGATCCATTTCTTTCTCGGGGCCGATTACGACTGGTCGATCGGCTTCGCCGATACGGGCGCCGTGCTCGTGCCCGGTCGCCGCTACACGGTCAATTATTCGATCGACGGCGGCTCGATCGCCACGATCGAAGGCGTGGCACGCGAGAACGGCTTCCTGAGGGCCGATCTTCCTGACGTCACCTCCGTCTATGATCAGTTCCGATACGGCGAGATGCTGAGCGTCGCCATTCAGGGCAAGGTTCATCGCTTCCGTCTGACGGGCACCGCCAAGGCGCTGTCGACGCTGCTCGAATGCGTGGGCGAGCATGCGCGCGGAACCCAGGTCGCGCGGCCCGCCGCCCCTCCGGCCGCGGCTCCGCCGCCCGCGGCGGCTCCCGCGCAGCGCGGCCGCACCATCACCGCCGAAGACCGCATCGATGCGGTCCGCTTCGTCGCCAACGTCTTTTCCAAGGCGCAGCTGCGCGACTACCGCTTCATGACCGCGGACGAATTGTCCGACAAGAAACTTCCCGAAATCGTGCGCCTGTCCGACGTCGCATGGCTCTCGAAGGAACAGATCGGCTTCCTGCACATCTTCGCGACCGACGCGCTGCCCATCGACGACGCGCTGGCGGCCGCCATCGGCTCGGATGCCAAGGCCTGCGACGGCGATTTCGCCTCGGGCAAGATCAACGAGCCGGATTCCGACCTCAAGCGCGTCTTCACCGTCTGCAAGTCGGAGAAGTCGCCCTTCTCCGTCGAATACGTCTTCATTCCGCGCAAGGCGGGCCTCGCCTATCGCTTCGCGACCTACCGTTTCGACGCGGCGCGACCCGACACCAAGCCGCTGGGCGAGGCGCTGAAATCGATCTGAGCCCGGAGGTCCGCCGTGCCGTCCGAATTTTCGCTCTTCGTCCTCGTCGTCCTCGTCCTCGTCGTCTTCACGCTCATGGCGGGCGTGAAGGCGGTTCCGCAGGGCTATCATTGGACGGTCGAGCGCTTCGGCCGCTATTCGCACACGCTCTCGCCCGGTCTCGGGCTCATCGTTCCCTTCATCGACCGCGTCGGTCACAAGGTGAACATGATGGAGCAGGTGCTCGACGTTCCCAATCAGGAAGTCATCACCAAGGACAACGCCACCGTCACCGCCGACGGCGTCGCCTTCTACACCGTGATCGACGCGCCCCGCGCCTCCTATGAGGTGATGAATCTCGGACAGGCCCTGCTCACCGTGACGATGACCAACATCCGCACGGTCATGGGCTCCATGGATCTCGACCAGCTCCTCTCCAATCGCGACGAGATCAACGAGCGGCTTCTCGCCGTGGTCGACGCCGCCGCGAGCCCCTGGGGCGTCAAGATCAACCGCATCGAGATCAAGGACATCGTGCCCCCGCGCGACCTCGTCGACTCCATGGCCCGGCAGATGAAGGCCGAACGCGAGAAGCGCGCCATCGTGCTCGAGGCGGAAGGCGCGCGTCAGGCGCAGATTCTGCGGGCCGAAGGCCTCAAAGCGGCCCAGATCCTCGAAGCCGAGGGCCGGCGCGAAGCCGCCTTCCGCGATGCGGAGGCGCGCGAGCGCACCGCCGAGGCCGAGGCCAAGGCGACCGACATGATGAGCGAGGCGATCGCCCGCGGCGATCTTTCCGCGGTCAACTACTTCATCGCCGAGAAATACGTCGCCGCCTTGGGCAAGCTCGCCTCCGCGCCCAATCAGAAGGTGCTGATGATGCCCGTGGAGGCCGCCTCGCTCGTCGGCACCATCGGCGGCATCGCGGAGATCGCCAAGGCGGCCCTGTCCTCCGACACGGAACGCAAGTCCGCGCGCGGCGCCGTTCCCGACGCCGGCAAGAGGGTCTGATCGTGGGAAACATCGCCGCAGGCTGGCTTTGGGTCGCGGGCGGCCTCGTCCTGATGCTGCTCGAATTGTTCGCGCCGGGAGCCTTCATGCTCTGGCTCGGCCTCGCGGCCATCGCCACGGGGCTTCTGTCCTTCCTGCTCGTGATGGGGATCGAGACGCAGATCCTCGTCTTCTCCGCGCTGGCGATCATGGCCGTGGTCGCCGGCCGCGCCGTCTATCGCCGCGCCGCGCGGGACGCGCCGGGCGATCCCGTGCTCAACGCGGGGTCCGCCACGCTCATCGGCCGAGCCTTCATCCTCGAAGAGCCGATCACGGGCGGCCAGGGCCGCATCCGCGTCGACGACACGGTCTGGCGCGTCGAGGCCGACGTGGAACTGCCCGCCGGCACCAAGGTCCGCGTCTACGAGGCGGAAGGATCGCTGCTTCGGGTCGTCGCGGCCTGAACCGTCAGGCCGCGCCCGCGCGCAGCAGATCGAGGACATGGACGAGGCCCACGGGCCGTCCGCCTTCCGCCACGATCAGCGCCCCGATCTTGCGCGTCTCCACGATTTCCAGCGCTTCGGCGACGAGCGTGGTCGGCGGAACGGTGCGCGGATCGGGCGTCATCACGGTCTCGACGGTGCGGCCGACCAGATCCGGTCCCATATGGCGACGCAGGTCGCCGTCGGTCACGATCCCGGCGAGCCGTCCGTCCGCATCCGTCACGAGCAGGCAGCCGAAGCCCTTGCCGCTCATCACCACCAGCGCGTCCGACATCTTCATCCCGCGCGGCACGAGAGGCAGGCGCTCGCCCGAATGCATGATCGCGCCGACCTGCTTCAGCCGCGCGCCGAGCTTGCCGCCGGGGTGGTAGACGCGGAAATCGCCCGCGGTGAAGCCGCGTCCTTCCAGCAGGGCGACCGCCAGAGCGTCGCCCAGCACCATCTGCATGGTCGTCGAGGTGGTCGGCGCGAGCCCGTTGGGGCAGGCCTCCGCCGCCTTCGGCAGGACGAGGGCGATGTCGGCCTCGCGCCCCAGCGCGCTGTCGGCATTGGAGGTCACGCCGACGAGCGGCACGCGGAACCGCTTCGCATGGGCGACGACGTCGGCCAATTCGCTCGTCTCGCCCGACCATGAGAGCGCCAGCACCACGTCCTGCGGCATGATCATGCCGAGATCGCCGTGGCTCGCCTCGCCGGGATGCACGAAATGCGCGGGCGTTCCGGTGGAGGCGAGGGTCGCGGCGATCTTGCGCCCGACATGGCCCGACTTGCCCATGCCCGTCACGATCACGCGGCCTTCGGAGGCCGCGATCGCGGCCACCGCGGCGGAGAAGCCCTCTCCGAGTCCGTTCGCCAAGGCGTCGGCCAAGGCCGCGAGCCCCGAACGTTCCGCGTCGAGCGTGCGTGCGGCCGAGGCGAGGGCGGCGTCGGACGAGACCATATGTCCTCCGGAAGTCACTTCGCCGCGAGCCGGGCGATCTCCGCCTTCAGCGCCGGCGCGAGATCCTCGCGTTCGAGGCCCAACGCCAGATTGGCGAGCAGGAAGCCGATCTTCATGCCGCAGTCGTAGATCGCCCCGTCGAAGACATGGGCGTAGAACGGCTGCGACTTGGCGAGCGTGATCATGGCGTCGGTGAGCTGGATCTCGCCGCCCGCGCCGCGCTCCTGCGTCTCCAGGATCTTGAAGATCTCGGGGCCCAGAATGTAACGGCCGGAAATGGCGAGATTCGAGGGCGAGGTTCCCTGTTTAGGCTTCTCGACCATGGAGGTGATCGCGAGCGCCCCGTCCTTCTTCTCCACGCCGCAGATGCCGTATTGATGCGTCTCCGCGTCCGGCACCTCATAGACCGCGACGAGATTGCCGCCATGGCGCTCATGGGCGTCGATCATGCCCTTCAGGCAGGGCGTCCGGCCGTGATGCAGCATGTCGGGCAGCAGCAGCGCGAAGGGCTCGTCGCCCACGATCTCGCGCGCGCACCAGACCGCATGGCCGAGCCCCAGCGGCGCCTGTTGGCGCGTGAAGCTCGTCTCGCCCGCGCCCGGAAGATCGTGCGCCAGCGCCTCGCGCTCCTTCATCTTGCCGCGCTCTTCGAGCGTGCGGTCGAGCTCGTATTGAATGTCGAAATGGTCCTCGATCACGGCCTTGTTGCGGCCGGTGACGAAGATGAAATGCTCGATGCCCGCCGCGCGCGCCTCGTCGACGACGTGCTGGATCACCGGGCGGTCGACGACGGTCAGCATCTCCTTGGGCACGGCCTTGGTGGCCGGGAGGAAGCGCGTGCCGAGACCGGCGACGGGGAAGACGGCCTTGCGGATCTTCTTCATTCTTCTGGGCTCTCTTTCGAGCTTGGGCGTTCCCGGTCGGACCGCGATCCGACCGAAGCGGGTTTAAGCCAAAACGCTCCCGACGCAAATCGTCGCGGGCCCGAAGACGGGTCGTCGCGGCAAGGATTCGACAAACTCTTGCGGATAGGAGGGGAGGCATGATCGCCCTCGTTCAGCGTACCGCCATGATCCGTCGATCCGTCCTGCGCACGATCCTCCTGTTCGCGCTCGCCGCCGTCCTCCCGTCGGGATTGGCTCCCCTTCATGCGCAGGAGCGCCCCTCCGCCGATTTCGCGCGCTTCGTCGCCGATCTCCGCGCCGAGGCGGGCCGGCGCGGCATCCGGCCCGCCACCTTCGACGCCGCCTTGGAAGGCGTCACGCCGGACCGTTCCGTGATCGCGCTGACCGAGCGCCAGTCGGAATTCGTCAAGCCGATCTGGGACTATCTCGCCGGCGGGATCGGCGGCGGCCGCATCGAGCGCGGGCAGCGGCTCATCGCGACCCATGCCGCCGCGATCGCGGCGGTCGAGAAGCGCTTCGGCGTCGATCGCGGCGTCATCTTCGGCATCTGGGGCATGGAGACGAGCTACGGCGCGGTGACGGGCGACAAGGACGTCATCCGCTCCCTCGTCTCCCTCGCCTTCGTCGGCTTCCGCGGCGACTTCTTCCGCAACGAACTGATGAGCGCGCTCGAAATCCTCGACCGCGGCGAGGCGGGCCGGGCCGCTCTCAAAGGCTCATGGGCGGGCGCGATGGGCCAGACGCAGTTCATGCCGTCGAATTTCCGCACCTATGCGGTGGACGGGGACGGCGACGGCCGGCGCGACATCTGGACCAACATCCCCGACGCCTTCGCCTCGACCGCCAATTATCTGCGCGGCCACGGCTGGCAGCCCGGTCTGCCTTGGGGGATGGAAGTGGTTCTGCCGCAGGGCTTCGACCATCGCCTGCGTTCCGCGGGTTTCGCCGATTGGGCGCGCCGCGGCGTCCGGCGGGCGGACGGACGGCCTCTGCCGTCCGCGGGCGAGGCGCGGCTCTTCTACCCGGCCGGCGCGACCGGGCCGATCTTCCTCGTCACCGCCAATTACGACGTGATCAAGCGCTACAACGCCTCCGACGCCTACGCCCTCGCGGTCGCCCATCTCGGAGACCGGATCAAGGGCGGCGGGCCGATCCGGGCCGAATGGCCGAAGGACGAGCCGCAACTCGGACAGGCCGAACGCGTCGAAGTGCAGAAGCGGCTCGCGTCGCTGGGCTACGACGTCGGCGAGCCCGACGGGCGGATCGGCAGCCGCACGCGCGAGGCGCTGCGCGACTTCCAGGAGAAGCGCGGCCATCTGCCCGACGGCTGGCCGACCCCGAAAATGCTGCAGGCGCTCCGCGCCGCGCGGTGAGGGGCGGGCATGTCCGCCCTTCGGCGGTCGCCGAAAACCGCATCCGCATCACGCCCGCGCAGGCCCGATGGGGCTGATCCCCATCGCCTCGTCCCGCCCGTCACGCCTTGTCGGCATGGACCATGTAATTGACGCCCGTGTCGGAGGAGAGACGCCAGGCGTCCGCCAGCGGGTTGTAGACCACGCCGATCCGGTCCCGCACCGCGAGGCCGTTCCGGCCGATCGCGCCTTCGAGTTCCTCCGGCGTCACGAATTTGCTCCATTCATGCGTGCCGCGCGGCAGCCAGCGGAGCACGTATTCCGCACCGACGATGGCCAGCGCGAAGCTCTTCATCGTGCGGTTCAGCGTCGCCATGAAGAGAAGCCCGCCGGGCTTCACGGCGCGGGCACAGGCCTCGACGAAGGCGTCGACGTCGGCGACGTGCTCCACCACCTCCATCGCGAGGACGATGTCGAAGCTCTCCCCCTCCTCGACCAGCGCCTCCACCGTTTCGTTCCGATAACGGACGTCCGCGCCGCTGCGCTCGGCATGGAGCCGGGCGACCTCGACATTGGTCCGCGCCGGGTCGATGCCCGTCACCTTCGCGCCGAGGCGCGACAGCGGCTCGCAGAGCAGCCCGCCGCCGCAGCCCACGTCGAGGAGCGTCAGCCCTTCCAGCGGTCGCGGTCCGCCCGCGTCGCGCGACCAGCGGTCGGCCGCCGCGTCGCGGATATAGGTCAGCCGCACCGGGTTGAATTTGTGCAGCGTGCGCATCGGCCCCTTGGCGTCCCACCAGGTGTTCGCCAAACGGTCGAAACGGGCCACTTCGGCCGCATCGATCGTCGCGGATCCGCTGAAGTCCTTGGCCGTTTCCGTCATCGATCTTCTCCGAAGGATCACCGCGGCGGGAGCGGAGCCGGGCGTTGACACCGAACGGACGCGCCGTCATGAGTGTGCGCCTTTTTCCGTCGGGGCGTCGCCGGGCGCAAGAGCGCGCGACGACGTTTCGCACACGATCCGGAAGACTCTCCCATGGCCCGTCTCGTCATGAAGTTCGGCGGCACCTCGGTCGCCAACATCGAGCGCATCCGCAACGTCGCGCGGCATGTGAAGCGCGAAGTCGACGCCGGACATCACGTCGCGGTGGTGGTTTCGGCCATGTCGGGCAAGACGAACGAACTCGTCGGCTGGTGCAAGGAAGCCTCGCCCCTCTACGACAACCGCGAATACGACACGGTCGTCGCCTCGGGCGAACAGGTCACCTCCGGACTTCTCGCCCTCGCGCTGCAGGAGATCGGCGTCCCGGCCCGCTCCTGGCAGGGCTGGCAGATCCCGATCCGCACCTCGGACGCGCACGGCTCGGCCCGCATCACCGGCATCGACGGCTCGAACCTCATGGACGGGTTCGCCAAGGGCGAAGTCGCCGTGATTTCGGGCTTCCAGGGCGTGCACGAGGAGACGGGCCGCATCGCGACGCTCGGCCGCGGCGGCTCCGACACCTCGGCCGTGGCGGTGGCGGCGGGCATCGATGCCGAACGCTGCGACATCTATACCGACGTCGACGGCGTCTACACGACCGACCCGCGCATCGTGCCCAAGGCGCAGCGCCTCGAAAAGGTGGCCTTCGAGGAGATGCTCGAAATGGCGTCGCTCGGCGCCAAGGTCCTTCAGGTGCGCTCGGTGGAGCTCGCCATGGTTCACAAGGTGCGCACCTATGTGCGCTCCTCCTTCGACGATCCGGCCGATCCCAGGCCGGGCACGCTCATCTGCGACGAGGACGAGATCGTGGAACAGCAGATCATCACCGGCATCGCCTATTCCAAGGACGAGGCCCAGATCACCCTTCGCCGCGTCGCGGACAAGCCGGGGGTCGCCGCGGCGATCTTCATGCCGCTCGCGGACGCCAACATCAATGTCGACATGATCATTCAGGTCGTGTCGGACGATTCGACGACGACGGACATCACCTTCACGGTGCCGACAGCCGATTTCGAGCGCGCCAAGGTGCTGCTCGAGGAGGCGCGCGACAAGATCGGCTTCGGCGCGCTGCAGGGCGCGACGGACGTGGTGAAGGTGTCGGCGATCGGCATCGGCATGCGCAGCCATGCGGGCGTCGCCGCCAAGGCCTTCAAGGCCCTGTCGGAAAAGGGGATCAACATCCGCGCCATCACGACGTCCGAGATCAAGTTCTCGGTGCTGATCGACGCCGTCTATACCGAGCTCGCGGTGCGCACGCTCCACTCGCTCTACGGGCTCGACAAGGCCTGAGGGCTCTTCCGCGCTACAACCGATCTTTGCATTCGGGTCGCAAGCCGGTATGGCGGAAACGACGCGGGGAGAACGTGATTTTCAGGTTCTCCCGGGGCGGCTGATCCGGTCCCCGACCGGCGCGAGGAAGGTGGCTGATGCGAGGCGCACTCGGCGGACCGCGCGTATTGCTGCGCAGGCTCCGCGAGGTCATGGCGGAGCCGGTGAATGCACAGGCGCGCCTCGACAAGATCGTCACGCTGATCGCCGGCAACATGGTCGCCGAAGTCTGCTCGTTCTACGTGATGCGGGCCGACGGCACTCTCGAGCTCTTCGCCACCGAAGGCCTCAAGCGCGAGGCCGTGCACATCACGACCATGAAGGCGGGCGAAGGCCTCGTCGGCCTCATCGCCAAGCAGGGCGAACCGCTCAGCCTGTCCGACGCCCAGAACCATCCGGCCTTCTCCTACAAGCCGGAGACGGGCGAAGAGATCTACCAGTCCTTCCTCGGCGTGCCGGTGCTGCGCACCGGCGTCACCATGGGCGTGCTCGTGGTGCAGAACCGCGCGCACCGCATCTATACCGAGGAGGAGATCGAGGCGCTCCAGACCACCGCCATGGTGCTGGCGGAGATGGTGGCCTCGGGCGAATTGCAGTCCTTGGCGCGGCCGGGCGCCGACATCGCCGTCCGCCGGCCGATGGCGCTCGAGGGCCAGGCCATGGCCGACGGCGTCGGCCTCGGCTACGTCGTGCTCCACGAGCCGCGCGTCGTCATCAAGAACATGATCGCCGACGATCCGAACGCGGAGGCGCGGCGGCTCGAAGTGGCGCTCGGCGAATTGCGCGCCTTGATCGACGACATGCTCGACCGCGGCGACCTCGCCCATGGCGGCGAGCATCGCGAGGTGCTCGAAACCTTCCGCATGGTGGCCCATGACCGGGGCTGGTTGCGCCGCCTGCGCGAAGCGGTGATGACGGGTCTGACGGCGGAAGCCGCCGTCGAACGCGTCCAGTCCGACAATCGCGCGCGGATGATGCGGCAGACCGATCCCTATCTGAGGGACCGGCTGCACGATCTCGACGAGCTCGCGAACCGTCTCCTGCATCAGCTCGTCGGTCAGTCGCTCGTGGCCGATCCGGCGGAACTGCCGGACAATGCCGTGCTCGTGGCCCGGTCGATGGGCCCGGCGGCGCTGCTCGACTATGACCGCGCGCGGCTCAGGGGTCTGATCCTCGAAGAGGGCGGTCCGACGAGCCATATCGCCGTGGTGGCGCGGGCCATGGGCATCCCCGCCGTCGGCATGGTCGAGAACGTCACAGGCCTCGTCGAGGCCGGCGACGCGATCATCGTCGACGGCCAGACCGGCGTGGTGCAGCTGCGTCCCCAGCCGGACGTCGAACAGGCCTACAAGGAAAAGGCGCGCCTGCGCGCCAAGCGGCAGGAGCAGTATCGCGGCCTGCGCGACGTGAAGCCCGTCACCAAGGACGGGGTCGAGATCAGGCTCAATCTCAATGCGGGCCTCGTCTTCGATCTCCCCAATCTGGACACGTCGGGCGCGCAGGGCATCGGCCTGTTCCGCACCGAACTGCAATTCATGGTCGCCGAGCGGCTGCCCTCGCTGGGCGAGCAGATGCAGTTCTACCGCTCCGTGCTCGACGCGGCGGGCGAACGGCCCGTCACCTTCCGCACCCTCGACATCGGCGGCGACAAGGTGCTGCCCTACATGTCGAAGATGGAAGAGGAGAATCCGGCCCTCGGTTGGCGGGCGATCCGCATCGGGCTCGACCGTCCGGGCCTGCTCCGCGCCCAGATCCGCGCCATGCTGAAGGCCGCCGCGGGACGCGAAATGCGGATCATGTTCCCCATGGTCGCCACCGTGGACGAGTTCGACCGCGCCAAGGCGCTGGTCGACCGCGAACTCGGGCATCTCGGACGGCACGGCTACGAGCTGCCGCGCGTGGTCAAGCTCGGCGTGATGGTGGAAGTGCCGTCGCTGCTCTTCGCCATCGACGCGATCGCGGCCAAGGCCGATTTCCTGTCGGTCGGCTCGAACGATCTCATGCAGTTCCTTTTCGCCGCGGACCGCGAAAATCCGCGCATGGCCGAGCGTTTCGACGCGCTGAACCCCGCCTGCCTGCGGGCCTTGCGGGTCGTCGCGCGGGCGGGCGAACGCTGCGGCATTCCGGTGACGCTCTGCGGCGAGCTGGGCGGTCGGCCGCTCGAGGCCATGGCACTCATCGGCATCGGTTATCGCTCGCTTTCGATGTCGCCGCTGTCGATCGGGCCGGTCAAGGCGATGCTGCTCGGACTCGACGCGGGCGCGGTGAACGATTACGTGAACCGCCTCATCGACGAGAAGCCCTCCGTCGCGAGCCTGCGCGAGGATCTGCAGGACTTCGCGGAGCGCACGGGCGTCCCGATCCATCAGGCCTAGCGCCTCCTTCGTTCCGAGCCCGCATGTCCGCTCTGCCCGTCCAGAAGCTCGACGCCATCCTCGCGCGCCATGACGCCCTCACCGAGCGTCTGGCGGCCGGACCGGATTCCGAGACCTTCGTGGCCCTGTCGCGCGAGCTCGCCGAGCTCGATCCGCTCGTCGAAGCGGTCCGCCGGCTGAAGGCGGCCGAGCGCGAATGCGCCGATCTCGACGCGATGGCGCTCGAGAGCGACCCCGAATTGCGGGACATGGCTGAAGCGGAGCGTCCCGCAAGCGCGGCCCGGCTCGAAGCGGCGACGCGCGAAGTGCGCCTCCTGCTCCTGCCGAAGGACCGCGCCGACGAGAAGAGCGCGGTCCTCGAAGTCCGTGCCGGCACCGGCGGCGACGAGGCGGCGCTCTTCGCGGGCGATCTCTTCCGCATGTATCAGCGCTACGCCGACCTCCATCGCTGGAAGCTCGAAATCCTGTCGGAAAGCGAAGGCACGATGGGCGGCTACAAGGAGATCGTCGCCGAGATCCGCGGCAAGGGCGTCTTCGCCCGGCTGAAATTCGAAAGCGGCGTGCATCGTGTTCAGCGCGTGCCCGAGACGGAGACGAGCGGGCGCATCCACACCTCCGCGGCCACCGTCGCCGTTCTGCCGCTCGCCGAGGACGTCGACGTCGCGATCGACGAGAAGGATCTCGTGATCGAGACCATGCGGGCGGGCGGCGCGGGCGGCCAGCACGTCAACAAGACCGAAAGCGCGATCCGCATCACCCATGTGCCCACGGGCGTGGTGGTGATGATGCAGGAGGAGCGTTCGCAGCACCGCAACAAGGCCAAGGCCATGGATCTGCTGCGCACGCGGATCTACGACCTCGAAAGGCAGCGGCTCGCGAACGAGCGGGCGGCCGATCGCCGGTCGCAGGTAGGCTCGGGCGACCGCTCCGAACGCATCCGGACCTATAATTTCCCGCAGGCGCGGGTCACGGATCACCGCATCAATCTCACCCTCTACAAGCTCCCGCAGGTGATCGAAGGCACGGCGCTCGACGAACTCGTCGACGCGCTGGTGACGGAGCATCAGGCGGCGCTTCTCGCCGAGGAGGCCGGAACGGCATGACGACGCGCCCGCCCATTTCCGCCGCAACGACCCGCCTCGAAGCGCTGAAGCATCTCGGCGAAGCCTTCCGCGACGTCGGCATCGAGACGGCGCAACGCGACGCGCGCCTGCTGATGCTCGACGCGGTCGGCATCGCGCATCCCGACCTGATCCGCGCGCCGCGCGAGGCGATCGGCACGGCCGCGGCCGAGAAGCTCGCGGCGAACGCGGAGCGGCGTCTCCGCCGCGAACCCGTCGCCCGCATCCTCGGCGAGTGGGAATTCTGGAGCCTGCCCTTCGCGCTGCATCCCGAGACGCTGGTGCCCCGCCCGGACAGCGAGACCGTGGTCGCGGCCGCGCTCATCGCGCTCGGTCCGAGGCGGCATGAAAGCGACGGCGTCCGGGTGCTCGATCTCGGAACGGGCACGGGCTGCCTGCTCGTCTCGCTCCTGCATGAAATGCCGGGCGCGTCCGGTCTCGGCGTCGACCTGTCGGAAGCCGCCGTCGCGACGGCCCGGTTCAACGCCGCGCGCAACGGCGTCGAGGCCCGTGCGGAGTTCGTCGTTTCCGACTGGATCGAGAAGGTCGAGGGCCGCTTCGATCTCGTCGTCTCGAACCCGCCTTACATCGCCGACCCGGTGATCGAGGGCCTCGAACCCGAAGTGCGGGTCCATGATCCCCGTCTCGCGCTGTCGGGCGGGCCGGACGGTCTCGAAGCCTATCGCCGGATCATCGGCTTCCTGCCGCGGATTCTCGCGCCGGCCGGCGCGGCGGCGCTGGAGATCGGATCCGATCAGTCCGAGACGGTCGCGGCGCTGGCGCGGGCCGCGGGCTTCACGGTCGAGGGACCCTTCGCCGATTTCGGCGCGCGGCCGCGGGCGCTGGTCCTGCGCGCGAAGTCTTAGGCGGCTCTCAGCTCCTGCGGCGGAACCCCCTCGGGACACCGCGAAGGGCTCACGACGGGCTCCGCCCGATTCCGCTTGGTTTCGACGCTGCGAAAGCTTATGGTGCGAATACACGGAATCGTCGGTCGAATTTCCGCAAGAATGAAGCGCTCGTCGATGCGCCGCGCCGGTTCGCCGGTTACGGATATCCGAGCAGCAGAAATTCTTCCTGCGCAGGCAAGCCGACGCATCATCCGAAACCGGCAACATCATGCGAACCGCGCGACGGTTCCCGGCTCGAGCGGCGACGCCGCACGAAGCCGAGGCGAAGGATCACCCTCGGGGCTTCGCAATGCACAACGGGCCGTCGACGATCCCGACGGTTCTCCACTTCGACCTGAGCGTGACGGATAAGGACGTTCGATGAGACCGAATCATCAGAACAAGCGGATGCGGGGCCGGAATCGCGGCGGCGGCGGCGGCGGCGGCGGTGGAGGCGGCGGCGGCGGAGGCGGCAAGGGTCCCAACCCGCTGACCCGGAGCTACGAGTCGAACGGCCCGGACGTGAAGATCCGCGGCACCGCGCATCACATCGCCGAGAAATATCTCCAACTCGGGCGCGACGCGCAGGCCTCGGGCGACTACGTCAACGCCGAGAATTATCTCCAGCACGCCGAGCACTATCTCCGGATCATCGCCGCGGCCAACGAGCAGATGCGGCTGCAGAATCCGAATTTCCGTCCTTATGAAGTGCCGGATCAGGATCAGGACGAGGACGACGACGGCGACGAGTCGGGCTCGCCCGTCTTCGCCCCGAACGCGCCCCAGCCCGACGTGCGGTTCCCTCAGGTTCTCGCCGACGGCGAGCAGCCCGATCAGGCGGCGCGCGCTTATCCGCCCCGCGAAGGCGGCGAGTTCCGCTCCCGTCGCGACCGTTTCCGCGAGCGCGGCGATTTTCAGCCGCGCGAGGGGCAGGAGCCCCGCGCTCCGCGCGAGGGCGGCGACGTCCAGCCGCGCGAATTCCGTCCCCGCGAAGGCGGCGAGTTCCGCCCGCGCGAAGGCGGCGAGGCCCGCGAGCCGCGTGAAGGCCGCTTCAACCGCTTCGACCGCCGCGGCCCCCGGCCCGATCGCGCGCCGATGCCGGAAGGCGCCGAACAGCCCGGCCTGCCCGCCTTCATCACCGCTCCCGTGCGCACGGCGGCCGCCGACGCGCCCGAACCCGCCGACGCGCCGGCCGTGGTCGCCTCCGCCGAGGGCGAAGGCTTCCCCGTGAAGGAGCGCCGCCGTCGCGGACGTCCGCGCAAGGACGAGGCTCCCGCGGGAGGCGACGGGGAAGAGTGATCCCCGCCGATCCCCCGGGATCGGAACGACCGTTCGAACGATCCGAAAGGAGGGCCCCGCGCCCTCCTTTTTCTTTTCCGCCATCCCTTTTCGGAGCCCGTCATGACCCTCGACGATTTCACCGATCTCATCGCGACCGTCGCCCCCGCCATCGCGGGCGCTCTGGGCGGCCCGCTCGCCGGTCTCGCCGCCCGCGCCGTCGCCGAAGCCTTGACCGGCCGCGCGGATGCTTCGCCCGAAACGGTCGCCGAGAGACTGGCCGGAGCGCGGCCGGAGGATCTCGCCGCCCTGAAGGCCGCCGAAGCCGAATTCCGACTCGAACTCCGCAAGCTCGAAATCGATCTCGAACGGATCGCGGTCGACGACCGCCGCAGCGCGCGGACCCGTGAGATGCGGCTGCGCGACCGGGCTCCGGCCGTCCTCGCCGCGGGCGTGACCTTCGGCTTCTTCGGCGTTCTCGCCCTCGTGCTGCATCAAGGCCTCAAGCCGCAGGGCGGCGAGGCGGTCCTCGTGCTGCTCGGGGCCTTGGGGACGGGCTGGACGGCGGTCCTCAACTATTACTTCGGCTCGTCGGCGGGCTCGGCGGCCAAGAACGACATCGTCGAACGGCTGGCGAGGCGGTGATGCGCGCCGCATGGATCGAAGCTCTGGCGCGCGCGCTGGCCGCTTGGCGCAGGCGCGTTTCCGAATCCCGCTCGTCGCCCGCGCCCGCAAAGCCGCCGTGGCTCGTCGAGGCGGAGCGTCTCCGGGGACTCCGGGAGGTCGCGGGTCCGGGTTCGAACCCCGCCATCATGGACTGGGCCGAGGCTCAAGGCGGCTGGGTCGAGCGCTTCTACACGGGCGACGACGTGCCGTGGTGCGGGCTTTTCGTCGCCCATTGCCTGCGCGATGCGGGCTTCCGCGGCCCCCCGAACCCGCTCGCCGCCCTCGCTTGGGCCGATTGGGGGCGCGCCCTGTCCGAACCCGCGGACGGGGCGGTTCTCGTCTTCCGACGGCCCGGCGGCGGGCATGTGGGCTTCTGCGTCGGCGCGGATCCCGACGGCGGAGCGCTGCACGTCCTCGGAGGCAACCAGTCCGACGCCGTCTCCGTCGTCAGGATCGCGCGGGAGCGTCTGGTCGCGATGCGCTGGCCCGAGGGGGCGACCGCACCGCGTCCGGGAACGACGAGGAAGGGTCTTGTCGCGGGCGCCCTCTCGCGCAACGAGGCGTGAGGCGGAAACGCCTCAGCCCTGCTCGATGCTCTGCAGGACGTCGGCCTGGATCGCCGCGAAGAGCGCCATGGTCCGCGCCATGGGAGGAAGTCCGGCCTCCTGCTCGAGGGCCAATTCCTCGGCGAAGAGCGACATCTTGAATCTGAGATGCCGGGGCTCCGGCGACGGCGTCAGCAACAACCGGGTCACGAGTTCGCCGGCATCCTCTCCGGGCTCCGCGTCCTCGTCCATCTCCGCCGCGCGGGCGAGGAAGAAGCGCCGCATGAGATCGTCGTAACGGTTCGTCTCGGTATTCGCCTCGGCACGGCGGGCCGGGAAGAAGGTGATGTTGGACGGATCCCGGACATCGGCATCGGGACGCTTGCCGTCGGATCGTTTCATCGACGCACTCCGATACAAACCGGCCGCCGGGCGATACCTGCGGCGGGCCGTATCGGTCATATTTACATCCATCCGCTCATATTGAGAAATTCGCCCTTAGGGGCATCCGGGTTGTACCAACTGCATACCCGCCGCGGCCGCGCGGTCATGCCATGACGCGGAGCGTCGATCCCTCGCGCAGTTCGCCGCCTTCCACGACTTCCGCATAGACGCCGAAGTCCGAATGGCCGTAGGCCTCGTCGAGAACGCGCGGGATCCGCATGTCGCGGAAGCCCGTCACCGGGTCGACGTCGGTGGCCGCACAACGCACGATGCGCTTGACGACGCGCAGGCGCGGGCCGCCTTCCGCCGCGAGATGCTTGCCGACGAGATCGAACTCCCCCCAAGGCGGAAGACCCGAGACGTGGAGATTGCCGCGGAAGCGGAGCGGGTCCACCGGGAGCCCGATGCGCTGTTCGAGCGCCGTGACGCTCGACGCATTGATGATCGACACGACGCGCCGCGCGACGTCCGAGAAGCTGAAGCCCGGCGCTTCCAGCACTTTGGGCGTGCCGCGCAGTTCCGCGGGCATGAAGCTCCCGAAAAAGGCCTCGATCCTCGCCCGGCCTTCCGCGGTCGAGAGGTCACCGCGGATCGTCTCGCGGCCCGTCCCGATCTCGAGCGTCGTCGTCGCGTCGTCGAAGCGCGTGCGCAGCGTCGCGAGGCGCTCGTTCCGCATCAGCATCAGGAAATGCATCTTGGCGAGATGCCTCGGCGCGGCCGGATCGAAGCCCGACGGGCCGTTCTCGATCGCATAGCGGCGATCGCCGGGGATCGGATCGCCCGGCGACAGCGTCGCCGCGCTCATCCGCTCGGGGGAGAGCCCTTTGACGGGGTAGCGCCAGAGCCGCTCGATCGTCACTGTTTCCTGCATCCCGGCCCCTTCCGTGCGGAGTTCGTGCCGCCTATCTATCCGATGGAAGGTCGCCTCGCGAAGGGGCCTTCCGACGTGAGGAGTGCGGCACGGGCCCTCGGGACGCCGCCGCGCGGCCGAAAGGAGAGCGGGATGGATTTCGAGAAATTCACGGACCGGTCGAAGGGCTTCGTCCAGTCGGCGCAGATGCTCGCCATGCGGGAAGGGCACCCGCAGCTCGGCGTCGAGCATCTCCTGAAGGTGCTGCTGGACGATCCGGAAGGTCTGGCGGCGGGATTGATCGGCCGCGCCGGCGGCGACGCCCGCGCCGCGCTGCGCAATGTCGAGGAGCTTCTGGCCAAGCAGGCCAAGGTCTCGGGCGGGGCCTCGCAGCCCCAGCCGACGCGCGACCTCGTGCGGCTCTTCGATTCCGCGCAGAAGATCGCGCAGAAGGCGGGCGACAGCTACGTCACCGCCGAGCGGCTGCTGCTCGCCATGGCGACCGAAAAGGACACCGACGCCGGGCGCGCGCTCGCCAAGGCGGGCGTGACCGCGCAGGCGCTCAATACGGCGATCAACGAGTTGCGCAAGGGCCGGACGGCGGACAATGCGACCGCCGAGAACGCCTATGACGCGTTGAAGAAATATGCCCGCGACCTGACGCAGGCCGCCCGCGAGGGCAAGCTCGACCCGGTCATCGGCCGCGACGAAGAAATCCGCCGCACGATCCAGGTCCTTTCGCGGCGGACGAAGAACAATCCGGTGCTGATCGGCGAGCCGGGCGTCGGCAAGACGGCGATCGCCGAAGGTCTCGCCCTGCGCATCATCAACGGCGACGTGCCCGAAAGCCTCAAGGAGAAGCAGCTCCTCGCGCTCGACATGGGCTCCCTGATCGCCGGCGCGAAATATCGCGGCGAGTTCGAGGAGCGGCTGAAGGCGGTGCTGTCCGAAGTGACGGCGGCCGAGGGCGGCATCATCCTCTTCATCGACGAGATGCATACGCGGGGCGGCGCGGGGAAGGCGGACGGGGCCATGGACGCCTCGAACCTGCTCAAGCCCGCGCGCGCCCGCGGCGAATTGCATTGCGTGGGTGCGACGACGCTCGACGAATACCGCAAGCATGTCGAGAAGGACGCCGCTCTGGCCCGGCGCTTCCAGCCCGTCTTCGTCTCCGAGCCGTCCGTCGAGGACACGATCTCGATCCTGCGCGGGCTCAAGGAGAAATACGAGCTGCATCACGGCGTGCGCATCACGGACGGCGCGATCGTGGCCGCCGCGACCCTGTCGAACCGCTACATCACCGATCGCTTCCTGCCCGACAAGGCGATCGACCTCGTCGACGAGGCCGGGTCTCGGCTCCGCATGCAGGTCGACTCCAAGCCCGAGGAGCTCGACGAGCTCGACCGGCGCATCGTCCAGCTGCGCATCGAGCAGGAGGCGCTCAAGAAGGAGACCGATCCGGGCTCGAAGGATCGCCTCTCGCGGCTCGAGAACGAACTCGCCGAACTCGAAGAGAAATCCTCCTCGCTCACCTCCCGTTGGCAGGCCGAGAAGGAGAAGCTCAACGAGGCGCAGAAGCTCAAGGAGCAGCTCGAACAGGCGCGCAACGACCTCGCCGTCGCGCAGCGCCGGGGCGAGTATCAGCGCGCCGGCGAGCTCGCCTACGGCATGATCCCCGACCTCGAAAAGCGGCTCGCCGCGGCCGAGGCGCGGGAGGGCGACGTCGCGGGGCTGGTCGACGAGGCGGTGACGCCCAACGACGTCGCGCAGGTCGTCTCGCGCTGGACGGGCGTCCCGGTCGACAAGATGCTCGAAGGCGAGAAGGACAAGCTCCTGCGCATGGAGCACAAGATCGCCGAGCGCGTCGTCGGGCAGGCCGAGGCGGTGGCCGCGGTCTCGACCGCGGTGCGGCGCGCGCGGGCGGGTCTTCAGGATCCGAACCGGCCCATCGGCTCCTTCATGTTCCTCGGGCCGACGGGCGTCGGCAAGACCGAGCTCACCAAGGCGCTCGCCTCCTTCCTCTTCGACGACGAGACCGCGATGGTCCGCCTCGACATGTCGGAATACATGGAGAAGCACTCCGTGGCCCGGCTGATCGGCGCGCCTCCCGGCTATGTCGGCTATGAGGAGGGCGGGGCGCTCACGGAGGCCGTGCGGCGGCGGCCCTATCAGGTCGTCCTGTTCGACGAGATCGAGAAGGCGCATCCGGACGTGTTCAACGTCCTGTTGCAGGTGCTCGACGACGGACGGCTCACGGACGGGCAGGGCCGGACCGTCGATTTCCGCAACACGCTCATCATCATGACCTCCAATCTCGGGGCCGAATATCTGGTCAACCAACCCGAGGGCGAGGATTCCGACGTCGTGCGGAACGAGGTGATGGCGGTGGTGCGCTCGCATTTCCGCCCGGAATTCCTCAACCGCGTCGACGAGATCATCCTCTTCCACCGTCTGCAGCGGGATCAGATGGGCGCCATCGTCGACATCCAGATGGTCCGGCTGCAGAAGCTGCTCGACGAGCGGAAGATCGCCCTCACCTTGTCGGACGCGGCGCGCGCATGGCTCGCCGAGCACGGCTACGACGCCGCCTACGGGGCGCGGCCGCTCAAGCGCGTGATCCAGAAGAACGTGCAGGATCCGCTGGCCGAACTGATCCTGTCCGGCGCGGTCAAGGACGGCGACGCGATCGCCGTCGACGCCGGGCCTCTCGGCCTCCTCATCGGCGAGCATTCGGTGGTGACCGAGCCCCGCGTCCCGAAGGCCAAGCTCAACTGAGCGGAAAACGAAAATGCCCGGCGCGAGCCGGGCATTCTTCATGGTTCGCACCCCTTGCCGTCATGCCCGCGCCCGCGGGCATCCGCGTCTTCGCGCCTTCGGAGCAAGGCGCCGACGGTCGCGACCCGCCCGGCCGGGACGGGACGGGGCGTGGGGAGCGGCGTCAGGCGATCTTGCCGCCGAGTTCGTCCTCGACATGCGCGCGGATGATGTCGTCGAAGCTCTTTTCGGCCTTGAAGCCGAGCGACTCCGCGCGGCTCGCGTCGAAATTCCGCGGCCAGCCCGCGACGATCTTGATGATCGCCTCGTCCGGCACCTTCTTGATCCGCGCGACGACCTTGTCGCCCGCGACCCGGCGCAGCGCCTCGATCTGCTCGCCGACCGTGCAGGACAGGCCCGGCATGGTCAGATTGCGGCGGGCGCCGAGCTTCTCGCCGTCGATGGTCGCGGCGTGGATCATGAACTCCACCGCCGCGCGCGGCGAGGCGTGCCAGTGGCGCACGTCCTCCGAGACCGGCAGCAC
Source organism: Hyphomicrobiales bacterium (assembly GCA_027483795.1). Classification (GTDB taxonomy): domain Bacteria; phylum Pseudomonadota; class Alphaproteobacteria; order Rhizobiales; family Beijerinckiaceae; genus JAIXZO01. Next base: position 2,597 of record JAIXTT010000002.1, on the reverse strand, counting down.
CGCTTCGTGGCCCGCGAGCGGCTCGCGGATGATGTTCGAGAAGAAGCCCGAAGCCGCGGCATTGGGCTTGCCCGGACGCACGCAGATGGTCGGGAAGCGGATGCCGACGCCGTCGAAGAAGCCCTTGCGGGTGTAGTCGGCGAGCAGCAGTTCCGCGATCGCCTTCTGCGTGCCGTAGCTCGTCAGCGGCGTCGTGAAGAACTCGTCGTGGATCGCCTCCGGGAAGGGCGCGCCGAACACCGCGATCGACGAGGTGAAGACGATGCGCGGCTTGTAGGCCCCGCCCGACTGCATGTTGAGCGCGCGCACGGCCTCGAAGAGGAGACGCGAACCGTCGAGATTGATGCGGTAGCCCTTGTCGAACTCCCGTTCCGCCTCGCCCGACACGATGGCCGCGAGATGGAAGATGACGTCGGGCTTCTCGGCCACGAGCTTCTCCGCCTCGCCGGGCATGGAGAAGTCGGAGGCGAGGGTCTTGGACGCGAAGGGCGCGCCCGCCGGAGCGGTCGGCTCGATCACGTCGTGCAGCGTCGCCTTGGTGACGGCCTTGCCGCCGAGCCGCCCGTCCTTCGCAAGGCGCTCGACCAGTTTCCGCCCGGCCATGCCGGCCGCGCCGATGACGAGAATATGCATCGAAACCTCCTCAGAGCGCGAAGCCGCCGTCCACCAGGAAGATCTGGCCCGTCGTGTAGGACGCCTCGTCCGCCGCGAGATAGACCGCCATGGCGGCGATCTCCTGCGGCGTGCCGAGCCGGCCGATCGGCTGGCGGTCGATGAAGGCCTGCCGGACTTCCGCGAGCGGCTTGCCCGTCTCCTTGGCGAGCGTCTCGATGCGCTGGTCGAGCGAGGGGCTCTCGATCGTGCCGGGGCAGATCGCGTTGGCGCGCACGCCCTTGCGGATGAAGTCCGCCGCGACCGACTTGGTGAGGCCGATCACCGCCGCCTTGGTCGTGCCGTAGGCGTAGCGGTTCGGGATGCCGCGCACCGAGCTCGCGCCCGAGGCGATGTTGACGATCGAGCCGTTGCCCTTCTCGAGCATGCCCGGCAGGAAGGCCCGGATCATGCGGTGCATCGACGTCACGTTGATGTCGAAGGAGCGGGTCAGGGCCGAAAGCTCCGTGTCGAGCGCGTTGCCGTGATGCACCCAGCCCGCCGCGTTCACGAGAATGTCGATCCGGCCGACCTTCTCCGCGAAGCTCTTCACGGCCCGGTCGCTCGTCACGTCGAGCTTGCGCTTCTTGGCGCGCGCGATGCCCTCGAGCTTCGACACGTCGAGATCGGTCGCCCAGACCGTCGCGCCCTCGGCCACGAAGGCCTCCGCGATCGCGCGGCCGATGCCCTGTCCCGCCGCGGTGACGACGGCCACCTTGCCCTGAAGTCGTTTCGCCACGTCTCTCTCCCTTGTCGTTTTTTCCGCCCCGTGGTCGGGGTCGTGCGTCGAGAGGCGGGCCGCAGCCCGCCCGCCGTCCTGTTCAGTGATTGTCGCGCGGCACGCCGAAGGTCTGGGCGACGCGCTGATATTTGACCGCCGGCTTCAGCACCATACCCTGATCGAACTGGTCGACCATGGAGCGCTGGATCTCCTGCCACGGCGTCTGGCTCGCGGGGAACGGATGGCCGCCCGCGGCGGCGAGCGCCGCGCGGCGCTCGGCGAGTTCCGCGTCCGGGATCAGCATGTTCGCCGTGCCCTTGCCGAGGTCGATGCGGACCCGGTCGCCCGTGCGCAGCAGCGCGAGCCCGCCGCCGGCCGCCGCTTCGGGCGCGGCGTTGAGGATCGAGGGCGAGCCCGACGTGCCCGACTGGCGGCCGTCGCCGATGCAGGGAAGCGCCGTGACGCCCTTCTTGATGAGCGCCGCGGGCGGCTGCATGTTCACCACTTCCGCGCCGCCGGGATAGCCGATCGGCCCCGTCCCGCGGATGAACAGCATGCAGTTCTCGTCGATCCCGAGCGCGGGATCGTCGATACGGTGATGATAATCCTCCGGCCCCTCGAACACGATCGCCCGGCCCTCGAAGGCCTCGGGATCCTTCGGGTTCGAGAGATAGCGCTTGCGGAATTCCTCCGAGATCACGCTCGTCTTCATGATCGCGCTGTCGAAGAGATTGCCCTTCAGCACGATGAAGCCCGCATCCTTCTTCATGGGCTTTTCGAAGGGGAAGATCACGTCCTCGTCGATGATGCGCGCGCCGCGGCAATTCTCGCCGATCGTCTTGCCGTTCACCGTCAGCGCCTTTTCGCGGATGAGGCCCTGCTTCATCAGCTCCGCGACGACCGCGGGCACGCCGCCCGCGCGGTGATACTCCTCGCCGAGATACTTGCCCGCGGGCTGCAGATTGACGAGCAGCGGCACCTTGTGGCCGACGCGCTCCCAATCCTCGACCGTCAGTTCGACGCCGATATGCCGCGCGATCGCATTGACGTGGATCGGCGCATTGGTCGAGCCGCCGATGGCGGAATTGACGACGATCGCGTTCTCGAAGGCTTCGCGCGTCAGGATGTCGGAGGGCTTGAGGTCCTCGTGCACCATGTCGACGATGCGCTTGCCGGTGCGATAGGCCGCTTCCTGCCGATCCCGGTACGGCGCCGGAATTGCCGC
>JAIXTT010000087.1 GCA_027483795.1 Hyphomicrobiales bacterium | reverse complement strand
CGCGCCATTTCCGTACAAAACCACGAACATTTTTCGCGCCTTTCGCCTGCCCGGCGATGACGGCGGCGAGGGACGTCTTGTCCCCCATGATCCGCACGGCGTGATCGTCGACTTCGATCCGGTCGATGACGGTGCGGAGATAGGCCTTGCGGGCCTGAACGTCCCCGGTCGCGATCTTCTCGTCCATGAGACGGCCGAAGGCTTCGAGCTTTTCGGGCGTGACGGCGTTGCGAGCCGCGGCTTGCGAGGCGATGCGTTCGAGCGAGGCCTTCGCGAGATCGCGCTCGATCTTGAGGGCCGCGATGCGCTCACCGAGTTGGGCGTCGAGTTCGACGATGCCGTGCTCGATCGCGCGATAGAGGCGGGCGAGCTTTTCCTCGGTTCCGGAGATCGCGTCTTCGAGCGCTCGGCGCCGTTCGGCGACGGCGGCGTCCTTCATAGCCTCGCGGTCGATGAGGACCGAGAGGATGTCGGAGAGGCACTCGGGTCGTAAGAGGCGTTCGCGGACGTTCGCGATCACGAGGGCCCCGACTGCCGAATGCGCTCGGCTCACACAACCGTCCGATTACGTCGTCGACAGCATCCACTGGTTCAGCGCCCTCACGCGCGATAGCTGGGCTTTTTCCCGCGGATAGGTCAGGAAGTACGCCGTAGCCGTATCGACCATCAGATCGTTCGCGATCACCAGCCGACCTTCACCAATGTCGTCCTTGACGAAGGCCAACTGCGCGATGGCCACGCCCAGCCCGTCGATCGCGCCCTGATAGGTCAGGCTCGAATTTTCGAAGACCAGCAGGCGCTCCGGGACGATGTCCGGGCGACCGGCGGCGTCGAACCAGCGCCTCCAATCGTCGGGTCGGCGGAAGGAATGGAGCAGGACGTGGTTCGACAACGCGTCAGATGCGATCCGAGGTTTCCCCGGCGGGAGAAGCTTCGGGCTGCAGACGAGCACGATGCGCTCTCCGAACAGCCGCAGCCCGCCGAGGCCCCGGGGCAGGGCCTCGCCCCAAAAGATCGCCGCATCGATCGGTTCGCGGTCGAAATCGACCGGATCATGCGAGGTCGTCACCTGAACCGATATCTCGGGATGCATCGCATGGAACCGCGCCAATCGCGGGACGAACCATCGGATCGCGAATGTCGGAGGAAGTTTGATCCTCAACACATTGTTGTCGTGTCCCTCGCGGATCGCCTCCGCCGCATACGCGATGCGTTGCAGGGCCGGTCCGACCTCGCCCAGAAACAGACGCCCCGATGCCGTCAGCTCGACCTGCCGATGCAGTCGTTCGAACAGCCTGATCCCGAGATTTTCCTCCAGGGTTTCGATCTGTCGGCTGATCGCGCCCGGGGTTACGCCGAGTTCCGTGCCCGCCGCCTTGAAGCTTTGAAGCCGAGCCGCTGCCTCGAAGGCGCGAACGGCGTTCAGCGGAGGCAGTCGCCGGAATGATTTCAATTGATTTTTCCTCACTCAAAGACTGAATTTATCGCTTGTGCCTTCGAAGCTCAAGCCGGAACATCCAAGTCCTCGGAAGATGCAGTCAAGTGTCGTGCTTCTCCCGCGGACGCGATGATCGGGAACGGATCGCAGCAAGGACGACAGCGGAAGAATGTGATGCCGAGCCGTACTTTGTTCGACAAGATATGGGATATGCACCGTGTCCGCTCGATGGGCGACGGGCGGGATCTGATCTTCGTCGACCGGCACATCCTGCAGGAAACGACATCCGCAGCAGCGTTCACCGGGCTTACCGAAGCCGGCCGTCCGGTACGCCGACCCGAGATGACCTGCGCGACGCAGGACCATATTGTTTCAACCGAACTGAGGCGGACCGCGTCCTCCAATCCCGGCGGCCGCGAGCTGATCGAGCTCATGCGCCGCAACGCGGCGGCCCATCGGTTGAAGCTTTTCGGTTTGGACGACGCGCGGCAGGGTATCGTGCATGTCATCGGACCGGAACTCGGTCTGGTGCTGCCGGGCTCCGTGCTGGCGTGCGGCGACAGTCACACCTCCACCGCGGGCGGGCTCGGCGCGCTGGGCATCGGCGTCGGTACCAGCGAAGTGGAGCATGTGCTCGCGACCCAGACGCTCGTGCTTCCGCGCCCGAAGACGCTCCGGATGACGTTCGGCGGCAAGCCCGGCCGGGGGATGACCGCAAAGGACATCATTCTCCACGCCCTCGGAGCGTTCGGGATATCGGCCGGCACGGGCCATGCCATCGAATATGCGGGCGAAGCGATCCGCGATCTAACGATCGAAGGTCGGCTCACCGTCTGCAACATGTCCATCGAGTTCGGCGGCCGGCTCGGCTTGATCGCTCCCGACGAGGCTGCGTTCGCCTATGTCCGCGGGCGTCCTTATGCGCCGTCCGACGAGATGTTGGAGCGCGCACTTTCGTCCTGGCGCACCTTGTATTCCGATGCCGATGCCGTCTTCGATCGCGAATTGAGCCTGGACGTGAGCCTTGCGGCCCCGCAGATCACCTGGGGCACCACGCAGCAAGAGGTCGTCGGCGTCGACGAAGCGGTTCCCGATCCGACGCGCATCGCCGACCCCGACCGGCGGCGGCGGGCGGAGGAGATGATGCAATATATGGGGCTCACGCCCGGTCGGCCCATCGAAGGCGTGCCGGTCGACGTCGTCTTCATCGGAGCCTGCACCAATTCCCGCCTCTCGGACCTGGAGGCCGCAGCTGAGATCGTGCGCGGCAAGACGGTCGCGAAGAACGTCCGTGCGCTCGTCGTCCCGGGCTCCACCGCCGTGAAGCGTGCCGCGGAAGAGAAGGGACTCGACCGCATCTTTTCGGACGCCGGATTCGAGTGGCGCAGCGCCGGTTGTTCGATGTGCGTGAGCATCAACGAAGACATCGTTCCCCCTGGGGCACGATGCCTCGCGACCTCGAACCGCAATTTCGAAAATCGGCAAGGTCCGCGTTCGCGGACTCATTTGGTGAGCCCGCCGACGGCGGCCGCGGCGGCGATCGCCGGGGCCGTGGCGGACGTACGGAAATTCGCATGAAACGCCGCCCGTTTGAGAACTTCTCCGGCGTCGCCGCGCCGCTCGCGATCAAGAACGTGAACACGGACGCCATCATCCCGGCGCCCTATCTCCGCTCGGCGGATGCGGACCTCGCCTCGGGTCTCTTCGCCTTGTGGCGATACGATGAACGCGGCGCGGAAAATCCCGATTTCATCCTCAACAGGCACGGCTTCCGCAGCGCCGCCGTGCTTCTGGGCGGGGAGAATTTCGGCTGCGGAAGCTCACGCGAGGCCGCCGCATGGGCGCTCGTCCGGTACGGCATCCGAGCCGTATTCGCTCCGAGCTTCGCCGACATCTTTTACGAGAACGCCTTCCGAAACGGACTTCTTGCGGGGATCGTGTCATCCGCAGCCTTGTCGCAAATGGTCGACCTGATCGGCGACGATCCCGAACGTGCGGTTGTCTCGGTCGATTTGCCGGGCGGAACTTTGACCGCTTGCGACGGGACCCGGGCGGCATTCTCGGTTCCGTCGTTCCGGCGTGACGCTCTTCGGCGAGGCGACGACGACATCGCCGCGACACTGCGATACGGCGACGACGTCGAGGCTTTCATCGAGGCCGATCGGCAAGGCCGTCCCTGGATATACGAAAAGGGCATGACACCATGAAGCGGGAACCTTCGACGGCTAAATCTTCCACCGTCAAGGACGTGCCGAAAGGGGGCGACGTGAACCCGCCGGGAGGGCTTTTCGGCAGCGACCCGATGGCCGAACTGCTGCGCCGCTTAGAATTCCCCTACATCGCGCTCACTCCAGGCGCGAGCTTCCGCGGTCTTCATGACAGCTTGGTCAACTATCTCGGCAACGAGAACCCGCAATTGCTGCTCTGCGTCCACGAGGAGAGCGCGGTGGCGCTCGCTCACGGCTGGGCGAGAGTGACGGGAAAGCCCCTTCCGGTCGCGCTGCACAGCAATGTCGGGCTCATGCATGCGGTCATGGCGATCTTCAATGCATGGTGCGACCGCGTGCCGATGCTGCTGATCGGCGCGCAAGGTCCGCTCGACGCAATGGCGCGTCGTCCTTGGGTGGACTGGATCCATACGTCGAGCGATTTGGGTGCGCTGGTTCGCGGCTACACGAAGTGGGACAATCAGCCGGGTTCGGTCGAGGCCGCCCTTGAGGCGCTGACGCGGGCGCACCGCATCGCGATCACGGCGCCGGCGGGCCCGACTTACGTATGCCTCGATGCGGCGCTGCAGGAGCAGCCGCTCACGGCCATGCCGCGGATGCCCGATCTGGACCGCATCGTGCCGCCTGTCTCCGCGGAGCCCGAACGCAACGCTCTGGCCCGGACGGCTGCGTTGCTCGCGGGCGCGAAGCGTCCTCTGATCATGATGGGGCGCGTTTCACACGCGCGCGAAGACTGGGATCGGCGCGTGGCGTTGGCCGAGCGGCTCGGGGCCCATGTTTTAACGGACATCAAGACTGGAGCGTCCTTCCCCACCGCACATCCGTCTCAGCCGTTCCCCCCGACCCTCTACGTCTCGCCTGAGGCGGGCGGACTGATCCGGGACGCCGATGTGATCCTCGCGCTCGACTGGATCGATCCCGCGGGAACCATGCGGCAGGCCTGCATGGGCGAAGTCCCGAGCGGCAAGGTCGTTTTGTGCTCGCTCGATCAATACAGCCACAACGGATGGAGCATGGACCATCAGGCCCTTCCGCCGGCCGACGAGAACATTCTTGCCTCGCCGGATCTGATGGTCGAACGTCTTTTGGAAGCCCTCGGGCCGGGCCCCCGCAAAGCGCCCGCCGCGGTCGCGGTACAACCGCACGACCCCGGCCCCGACATCGTCGACGGTCGCATATCGGTCGAGGCGACGGCCCGCACCGTGGTCGACGAACTCGCGTCCTTCGCCCCGTCTTATCTTCGCCTGCCGCTCGGTTGGCCGGGGTCGTGCTGCCGCTTCTCCGACGCGCGCGACTACATCGGCTTCGACGGAGGCGGCGGCATCGGTTCCGGCCCGGGCATGGCGGTCGGCGCGGCGCTTGCCCTTCGCGACGAGGGAAGCGAGCGTCTTCCCGTGGCGGTCCTCGGCGACGGCGATTTTCTGATGGGCGTCACGGCACTATGGACGGCCGCGCATTATCGTATCCCTCTGCTGGTGGTCGTGGCCAACAACCGCTCCTTCTTCAATGACGAGCTGCATCAGGAGCGGATGGCCAGGCTGCGTGGCCGGCCCGTCGAGAACCGTTCGATCGGCCTGCGCATGGAAAATCCTCCCATCGACATCGCCTTGCTGGCGGAAGGGCAGGGCGCGCTCGGCATCGGCGACGTGGACACACCTCCAAGGCTGAGCGCGGCTTTGGCCGAGGCCGTCGCGCATGTGCGCGCGGGCGGGGTTGCCGTGATCGACGTTTCGGTGGCGCCCGAATATGCGCGGGCTACGTCCAACGCGATGTTGCGGCAGGCTGCGCCGGGGAAGTCCTAACATGACGTAGGCACCCGGCCGACCGTTGACCGTCTTTGGAAATACGCGCGATCCTGCGCCAACAAGAAAAACAACTTCAGAGGGAGAGAACGATGTTCCGGAGAAAAACCTCGTCATGGCTCGTGGCCATGGCCGTCGCCTGCATCTCTGCAGGACCCGCGGCCGCCGAAAAGATCGCGGTCGGCAATTTCGGTGTTTCGGCGAACGGGATGCCGTACGCCGTGGCTCTCGACAAAGGATTCTTCACTGCCGAAGGGATCGTGGTCGACGGCATCATCACGTCGGCCGGCGGCGGCACGTCGCTGCGCAACATGATTGCGGGGGGCGTTCCATACGGCGAGGTCAATCCGGGCGTGGTCGTCGCGGCGATCATGCAAGGAGCGGACCTGCGCATCATCTCCGACAACGTGTTGACCGTCGCGGAATTCGTATGGGCGGTCAAATCGGATTCCCCGATCAAGACGCTTGCCGACATCAAGGGCAAGAAGATCGGCTACACGAACCCCCGCTCGACCAGCCAGGCGCTTGCGCAGATGGTGGCGCAGAAGGCGGGTCTCCAGCCGAACGAAGTCGAATTGGTTCGGACCGGCGGGTTCGGTGAAGGCTATGCGGCCCTCGGAACCGGAATGATCGACATCGCGCCGATCCCCGAGCCGCTTTGGGCGCAGTATAAGGATAAGTTGCGTCCGATCGCGTTCGCGAGCGAAATCCTGCCGCCTCTTTCCAACGTCGTCGGCGTCACGACGGCCAACATGGCGGCGGAGAAAGGCGATTTCATCCGCGCGGTGATCCGCGCGCGACGGAAAGCCGTCGAATTCATGATCGCCGACCCCGACGCTGCGGGCGACATCGTTGCGAAGCACTACAACATAACCCCGGAAGTCGCCCGTGCAGCGGTTCGCAACCTCGTGACGTCGAAGACGGCGGGCGTCGAATACTGGGGCTCGGGTCAGATCAACGCCGAAGGCCTGAAGCGCATGATCGACGTTCAGAAATCGCTCGGTGCGCTGCAGGGCGACATCGACGTGATGAAGATGGTCGATACCCAGTTCCTCCCCGAAGACATTCGTAAGCCCAAATGAGCGAGCAACACGACCTGACGGCTCACGTCGGTCTCCGCGGCGTCACGAAAGTATTTCGTGGCGCCGATGGCGCCCCTTCCGTCCACGCCTTGGGTCCGATCGATCTCGATCTACGCCGAGGCGAATTCTTCGCCGTCGTCGGGCCGTCCGGCTGCGGAAAATCGACGCTGCTCGAAGTCCTCGCCGGCCTGTCTCAGGTCAGCGAGGGGAACGTTCTCATCGAAGGCAAGCCCGTCGGCGGGGACATCATGGACGGCGTCGGCGTCGTCTTCCAGGAAGACGCCTGTCTTCCTTGGTTGACGGTCTACGACAACATCGCGTTTGGCTTGATGCAGACGGACACGAGCAGAGCGGAAATCGCGACGCGCGTCGAAAGCGCGCTGACGATGACCGGCTTGAGCGGTTTCGCGGGCAGCTATCCGGCGCAGCTCTCCGGCGGGATGCGCCAACGCGTGTGCATTGCGCGTACACTCGTGCTTCAGCCCCGCCTCATCCTTCTCGACGAACCGTTCGGCGCGCTCGATCAACAGACCCGGCTTCTCATGGGCGAAGAACTTCTGCGTCTATGGCGTGCGACGGGCGCAACGATCTTCCTGATCACTCACGCCCTGGACGAGGCGGCCATGCTTGCCGACCGCATCGGCATCATGTCGGCCCGACCGGGCCGGCTTCTCGAAATACTAGAGACCGGGTGGAGCCGCGACCGCGACAGCCGTCTCGTCGAGACGGCCGAGTTCGGCGCCGTCACGGCGCGGCTTTGGCAGGTGCTGCGCGGGGAATCGATGAAGTCGATCAACCGGGACGGTGCCCGGGCATGAGCCGGATCGGACTTTTCCGTACGCTCGTCATCGTCGGCCTCGTGGGGCTGATCGAGGTCCTCTGCCGTACGGGGGTGATCGACAATTTCACGATGCCTCCGCCGAGCAGGATCGCCAAGGACCTTCAGCACATCGTCGTGACGGGGAAATTCAACGCGGCCATCGCGAAAACCCTTTCGAGCGCGGCCATCGCCTTTGCGGCCGCGGTGGTCGCCGGCATCGTGGCCGGCGTTCTGTTTCACTCCACGCCGCGGCTGCGTCGCGCTCTCGATCCGATCTTCGCCACGTACTACGCCATCCCCGTTCTCGCCTTCTATCCCCTGCTGATCATCATCTTCGGGCTCGGGGACGTGCCGAAAATCATCATCGCGTTCATGCTCGGCGTGGTCGCCGTCATCCTCAACACGCTGAACGGACTCGATCGGGTGCCGCCCGTCCTCGCCAAGACGGCCCGCGTGGCCCGCCTCGGGCGGGTCGGGACGGCTCTCAAGGTCACGTTGCCGTCGGCCGCGCCCTACGTGCTCACCGGCGTGAAATTCGCCGTAGCCTATGCCTTGATCGGCATCATCGGCTCCGAATTCGTCATGTCGACGGACGGCGTCGGCTTCGAGATCGCGTTCGCCTACAACAATTTCGACAATGCGACGATGTATCCGCTGATCCTGCTCGTGATGATCGTCTCGATCGCGGTGAACCTGGTGCTGACCTTTTGGGAAAAGCGCCTTCTCATCAGGCGGGGTCTGCGATGAAAGCCGAAAGCGCCAATTGGGTCGGTACGATTTGGATCACGGTCGGGTTGCTGGTCTTGTGGCAAGCGGCCTATCTGATCGTCGGCGACTTGGCTCTGCGCTCTCCGCTGCAGACGGTCGCGTTCGCCTATGAACTCCTGCGCAAGCCCTCCTTTGCGCCGCATCTGGTGGAAACGGGGAAAGCGTTTGCGGCCGCTCTGGCCATCGCGACGGCGATGGGGCTCGTGATCGGCATCACGCTGGGGCTCAGCAAACCCGCGGGAGAGGTCTTCGAGCCCATGCTCGTCGCCTTGTATTCAATTCCCAAGGTGACGCTCTATCCGATCCTCCTCCTGATGTTCGGTCTCGGCATTTCCGCCAAGATCGCCTTCGGGGCGCTGCACGGGTTCATTCCGGTCGCGCTGTTCACGATCAACGCGGTGCGAAACGTCAAGCCGATCTATCTCAAGACTGGCCGCGTCATGAGGCTCGGTCGCGCCGCGATGGTCGCGAAGGTGGTCTTTCCCGCCGCGGTTCCCGAGATCTTCACGGGGCTGCGCATCGGGTTCTCGCTGACGATGATCGGCACCGTCCTCGGCGAGATGTTCGCCTCGCAGAAGGGGCTCGGACATCTGCTGATGAATGCGATCGGTCTGCACAACGTCGATCTGATCATGGCCATCACGCTGATGCTCGTGGTGTTCGCCGCGGGCATGAGCAGCGTGCTGCTGATGATCGACCGCCGCCTGCACAGGCGCGTCTGAGCATGGCTGACGAGACCGGCCCGCCCGTCCCCGGCCTGATCGGCTGGCCCATCCCGCCGGCGGCCAACGAGCGCTTCGTCCAAGGAAACGGGTTCTATACCGACGACAGAAGTTTGCCGGGCGAAGCGCATATGGTCGTGGTGCGCTCGCCGCACGCATCGGCGCGCATCCTGTCGGTCGACGCCCGGGCCGCGCGCGCCGCGTCGGGCATCCTTTCCGTTCTGACCGGTGAAGACGCACGCGATGACGGACTCGGCCCGTTGCGTTCGCTGATCGAACGAAAGCGCCCCGACGGCAGCCGTCATTTCGAGCCGCCGTTTCCGATTCTCGCCCTGGACGAGGTCTGCCATGTCGGGTTTCCCGTTGCCGCGGTGATCGCCGAAACGGCGATGCAGGCGCATGACGCCGCAGAACTCCTTGACGTGTCGTACGAACCCCGCGCCGCTGCTACGGAAACCCGCTCGCTACTGTCGCCGGGCACGCCGCCGGTATGGCCGGAAGCCGCGGGCAACGTGTGCTTCGTCCACGAAGTCGGCGACGAAGCCGCCGTCGACGAGGCGCTCCGCAAGGCCGCTCATGTGGTCAGCGTCGACGTCGACGTGTCGCGCGTGTCCGCCAATCCGCTCGAAAATCGCAATGCCATCGGCGACTTCGACCGCAGAACCGGTCAGTTCACGCTCTTTACCGGCAATCAGACCGTCCACGACCTGCGTGCGGAACTTGCCCGGTCCGTTCTCCGGATCGACGAGTCGATGCTTCGCGTCGTTTCCGCCGACATCGGCGGCGCATTCGGCATGAAGATCGCCGCAACCGCCGAGCATGCGCTCGTTCTATGGGCGTCGCGCCGCGTCGGACGGCCCGTGCGCTGGCAGGCGACGCGGATGGAAGCCTTCGCGTCGGATTGGCATGCGCGCGACATCGTGTCGAAAGTCACGCTCGGCCTCGACGCAAACGCCCGGTTCACAGCACTTAAAGCGGAGAACGTCGCTAATCTCGGCGCTTATCTCTGCGCGAACACGCTGCATTCCCCCACCAACAATCTCGGCGGGCTGGCCGGTCCCTATCGCACGCCCGCCATTTTTGCGCGCGTGGTCGGAGCGTTCAGCAATACGAGCCCGACGTCTCCCTATCGCGGGGCGGGTCGTCCGGAAGCCACCTACGCGCTCGAGCGGGTCGTCGACGCCGCCGCGCGACGTCTGGGTATCGATCCCGCCGCAATCCGCCGCCGCAACCTGATCGCCCCGGAAGAGATGCCGTTCAAGACCGGGCTGGTCTTTACCTACGACTCCGGCGAATTCGCGAAGAACCTCGATCGGGTGCTGCAGGATTCCGACTGGAGCGATTTTCCGCGCCGACGCGAAGCGGCTGCAAAACGCGGATTGCTGCGCGGCATAGGCATCGCCAACGCCATCGAGATTGCCGGAGGTCCCGCCGGGTCGCCGCTCGAGGAATTCATGGAAATCCGCTTCGACGCGGCCGGACATGCGGTCATCCTGATGGGGCTCCACTCTCACGGTCAGGGTTTGGAAACGGTGATCCCGCAGGTGGTGCATGATCGCCTCCACCTCCCGCTCGAGTCGATGCGCGTCGCCTTCGGCGATACCGCGCAAATTTATCACGGGAAGGGTGCCGGCGGGTCGCGTTCAGCCGCCGTTGGCTCCAGTCTTGCTTGGACGGTCTCCGGCCGCATTCTCGAAAAGGCTCGCAAGCTCGCGGCTCACATGTTCGAGGCGTCCGAAGACGACGTCGAATTCGTCCGCGGTCGGTTCCGCGTTTCGGGGACGGATCTTTCAGCCTCGCTCGCCGAGGTCGCGCACGCGGCCTTCGATCGCCTGCGTCTGCCCGCGGGGATGGAAGTCGGCTTGTCCGCCCAATGCGTGATGTCGCCAGCGGGCCCCAATTTCCCCAACGGCTGCCATGTCTGCGAAATCGAGATTGATCCGGAAACCGGCACCGTGCGGATCGTCGGGTATTGGGCGGTCGAGGATATCGGCCGGGTGCTCAACCCGCTGGTCGCGGAGGGGCAGGTGCATGGCGGCGTGGTGCAGGGTCTCGGGCAGGCGCTGCTGGAGCGTGTTTGTTATGATCCTACAGACGGCCAGCTCGTGTCGGCGTCCTTTCTCGATTACGCGATGCCTCGCGCCGACGATGCGCCCAGCATCCGCACGACGTTCAATGAAGTTCTCACCGAGGCGAACCTGCTGGGCGTGAAAGGGGCGGGCGAGGCGGGAACCGTGGGCGCGCTTCCCGCAATCATGAACGCGGTCAACGACGCCCTGACCCGTGCGGGTGCGGCCGAAATCGAAATGCCCGCGACCCCGATGAAGATATGGAAGGCTCTCCGCGATGGTGCAAACGACTGACGTTCCCGCTGTTTCACCCGAAATTCTGGCGTCCTTGGCGCCGCGGGGCGTGCTCCGCGCCGGCATCAATTGCTCCAATCCCCTTCTGGTATCCGGACGCACCGGAAACGGCGATCCCGACGGCGTCTCTCCCGATATGGCCCGCCTCGTCGCCGAGGCTCTGGGCGTCGAATGCTGGCTCGTTCCATATGCGACGCCAGGAGAACTCGCCGATGCCGTCGCGGCCGACGAATGGGATATCGGCCTCATCGGAGCCGAACCGCAGCGGGCCCGAACCATCTTTTTCTCGCCCCCCTATGTAGGCATCGAGGCGTGCTATCTCGTCCGCTCAGGGTCGGCCTTCACGACCCCGGAGTCTGTGGACTTGCCGAACGTCCGCATTCTCACCACGAGCCGCGCCGCATTCACGCTCTGGCTTGAACGTAACGTGCGTCACGCGTCGATCATCGCCGCAGAAGGCCTCGATCAGGCTCGCGACATGTTCGTCGACGGCAAGGGCGACGTACTCGCGAGCCTGAAGCCTAAGCTTCTCCAGGACCCGCCCCCCGGCACGCGCCTTATTGCGCCCGGCTTCATGACCGTCCAACAGTCGATCGGCATCGCACACGGAAAGGACGCCGCTGCCGCTTGGTTGAGCGATCTCGTGCGCGCGGCTTGCCGGAGCGGTTTCGTCGCCGAGCGTATCGAGAGCCGAGGCGTCATAGGCCTCGATCCCGCGCGCCACGTCTGAGCGCCTAAACCGCGCAGCACCGGCGGGTACGTCTCGGTACGATCGGGTGATCGCTATCTTCGCGCCGGCAGCGTCCGCTGGTGAGATGGCGTCGATCAGCAACAAGCCGCCGATAACGCTTATGAATGGCTCCCCGGCAACCCCGCCGGGATGAGCTAAACCCCGGAAAATTCCAGCCATCGCTGGCCCAAAATCGGGTAGCGCTTCAAGCAGGCCGGAAACTCCAGCCTCAGGCGGTCCAAAGAATGGGAGCGGAGCACAGGTGCTGTGACCCCCTCAAAATCCTCCAGTCGAGATCGGATCACGACCCGCAGGACGGTTTCATTATGCAAGCGGCCCGAAACCGCGGAAGAAACCGCAGCACCCGCAGCGCCCGCCTGACGCCGGATTAATTATTGATTTCAATAACATAGCCGTTCGCGTCTTCATCCTGTCCGTCGCGCCATTTCTCCCCGCCGAAAACATGCATCGCAACGCATGGGCGCGCATCCGGGCGCATGAGAAAGACGTTCAGGACGGCATATCGCAGACCATGACGGGCGCACGGTGCCGCGGGGTTGCACGCGGGTTACAGCCGATACCGCTGACGAACTCCGCCAAGGCCGGCGGACAAAGCGATTGCTGCGTCTTCGTCGACCCCAAAACCTGCTGGGACGCGAGCTGCAGATGGAGGAAAGCCTCAGTGGCGGGTCAGCGCAAGCACGCAGGAAACGGGATGCCGTCGCCCGTCGAGTTCGAGCGGCAGCACAAAGCGCAAGCCAAGGGCGTCTAGAAAACTAGGGACGGTTCAGTGGGTCTAAGTGTTTCGCTCGCTCGAAGAGTTCCCTGCGTCGTTCGCTTGCAATGGCGCTGATGCTAACTTTTGTACTCGATCGTCTTGCCGCCCCAGTTTCGTCCGGGCGTATGCATCATCTTACTCTCGACCTGGCCACCGTCGACGGTCACGGTCGAGGCGTTCACGTAGGATGCCCGGTCGGACAGCAGGAAAATGCAGGCGTCGGCGATCTCGTGAGGCAGAGCAACGCGGTTCATGGGTACAACAGCCGCACGTCCCTTCGCGATCTCAGGGTCTTGGAACATGGCTTCGGTCATCGGAGTACGGCATTGTCCCGCCACGACCGCATTGCCGCGAACACCTCTGCTCCCCCATTCGACGCCGATCAGCTTGGCAAGCATGACCGAACCCGTCTTGGCGATGGAGTAGGCGCCTGCCAGCGGATAAGCCTGCACCGCGGCAACGGACGCAAGCGTCACGATCGACCCGCTACCGCGCTCGAGCATGTGGCGCCCCACGGACTGCGCGCAGAGAAAGTAACCTTTGAGGCCGACGTCCATGAGGCCATCCCAAGCCTCCTCGCTCAGTTCTTCCAATTTGCTCGGCGAAAGCTTGATGGCGCCGCAGACGAGACCATCGATTTTCCCGAAGGTTTTCAGGGCTTCGGATGTCATGCGGTCGATGTCGGCTTTGCGCCTGGTATCGACCTCGACCACCAATGCGCGTCGACCCGCTTCCCGGACCATCGCGGCGGTCGCATCCGCACCGAGGCGATCGATATCCGCCACGACGATATCGGCTCCCTCCCGAGCCGCGCCGATGCAAGTGGCCCGGCCGATGCCGCTCGCGCCCCCAGTCACCACGATCACCTTGCCTTCAAGCAGCATCATCTCCTCCTCGCCTCTTTTTTCGTCACACCTGCGTGCTCACGCCGAGATACCGGCGCTGAAGATCTTCATCGGACCTCATGGCCGACGATGTGGTCTCGAGGGCCACAAGCCCATTGACCATGACCAGGAGCCGCGCCGACACGGACGTCGCGACCGAAAAATTCTGTTCGACCAGAAGTACCGAAACACCGCTTTTCCCGACCTCGGTCAGAACGTCGATCACTTTGTCGACGATGACGGGTGCAAGGCCTTCGGTCGGCTCGTCCATGACGATCAAATCGGGATCGAGCAGCAATGCGCGTCCGATCGCCAGCATCTGCTGCTCGCCGCCGGACAATTCCATGCCGCCATTCCGTCGACGCTCCGCCAGGCGCGGAAACAGAGCATAGATCGCTTCGATCGACCACCGACCGCCTTTGTGTCCGCCTGCGGCAAGGCGCAGATGTTCATCGACGCTCAGTGAGCGAAACACACGGCGCCCCTGGGGAACATAGGCGATGCCCCGCCGTGCAATCTTGTTCGGCTTCAGTCCGGTGATGTCGAAGCCCTTGAAAGTGATTTTTCCACCGGTCACGGGGGCGAGGCCGAGAATGGATTGGCAAAGTGTGGTCTTGCCCATGCCGTTGCGTCCGACGATCGACAGCGGTTCGGTCCCCATCCGCAGATCGATGCCATGCAGGATCTTGCTGCCGCCGAAAGCGACTGTCAGGCCCGTGATCTCGAGCACCGTGTCAACCATGCCGGTGCCCCATATAGATCTCGTGGACGCGGGGGTCGGCCGCGATGGCGGCCGGCAAGCCCTCACAGAAGACCCGCCCGTTGTGCATGACCGTGACGAATTCGGCGAAGCCGAGCGCAACGTCCATGTCATGTTCGATGAGGACTATGGTGATCGACTTGGGCAACGAGCGCAGCAGCGCCGTAAGCGTTCCGCGATCGCCGGGCGACAAACCGGCTGCCGGTTCATCCAGCAAGAGAACGTCCGGAGTTCCGGCAAGCGCCATGGCGATCTCCACTTGACGCCGCTCTCCGTGGGAAATCTCCACGGCTCGCCGGTCGAGCAAGGGCAAGACGCCGGTGAGTTGAGCCAACCGGAGCACCTCCTGTTCGTCGGCTCCGGCATCAGCGCCGCGCCACAGATGCAGACGCCCTCCCCTGATGCCGCGCACGGCGACGTAGAAATTCTCCCGAACGGTCAGTTGGTCCAGCAGGAGCGGTGTCTGGTACGTGCGCCTTAATCCAAGACGCGTGCGCACTTGGGGCGGCATCTTTGTGATGTCGCGGCCGGCGAGAAGGATCCGGCCCGAGGTCGGCGGAAAGTCGCCGGTGATCGTGTTGAAAAGGGTGGTTTTTCCAGCGCCGTTCGCGCCGATGATCGCTCGCCGCTCTCCATGACGCAGTGTGAGCGTCACGTCTTGGAGAGCGACAAGAGCTCCGAAACGACGCCCGACGCTCGAAAGTACGAGCGCCGGGACATCATCCGTTTGGGACTTAAAGGTGCTCACGGGCATTGAATCGTGTCGCGGGCGGGTACGCCCAGCCGCGCGAACTCCTCGCGCGGCATGCCCATGGATTGAGTGACGTTGGGGAAGGCCTGCACGAAACCGTTGAACAGGCGGCCATCCTGCGCCGCTCGCACCTCGGTCACGAAGATCGTGGCATTCCCTTGGCGGTTCTCGTCGAGGCGAACCGGTCCGGCAGGACCATCGACCACGGTCGAAGCCAGGGCCTGTCGGAACCGGGCCTGATTGCCCGACAGATCGCCGTTGACGGCGCCGAGGGCCTGGATCATCGCTTGCGTGTTCAGATAGTAACCCAATCCAGCGCTGGCGGGTGCGGGAAGACCGTCGGGAAACATTTTCCGATAGCTCGCCACGAACCGCTGGTAACGCTCATTCGTCCAGTCGTCCACGACCGGGCTTGCGGACGGCGTCCCCATCATGAATTCCCGCAGTCGTGGGCGGTTCAGGGTCGCAAGGACCGTCTGATCCACCGTATTCGTCCCCGCGATGAGGGGCACGGGAGCTCCGGCCTGGACGTATTGCGTGATGAAATTCGTGGCATCGGCGCCGACCAGCATGACGTAGAGCGCATCGATATTCCGCGGGATCCTGGCGATCAGCGAGCTGAAGTCGGTTGTCCCGAGAGGCGTCCACAGCCGTTCGACGATCGCACCTCCAGCGCGACAGAACTCGAGCGAGAAGCCTTTCATCTGCGCCCAACCGAAGCTGTAGTCGTTGACGAGCGAGGCCACGCGGCGGTAGCGCTTGGTCTGGAAAGCGTATGTGCCGAGACCGGCCTGCCACATCACGCCATCGGCATTGAAGCGGAAGAAGTTCTCGGCAGGGTCACGGTAAGTGGCTTCGGGCGCCGCTGCAGTTCCGTTGATGAAGGTGACGCCGGGATTTTGCTTGGCGAACTGCACCAGTGCGAGCCCCTCCGTGCCGGACACGGGGCCGATGATGATCTGTACGCGGTCCTGTTCGATGAGGCGGCGCGCCGCGTTGATCGCGCTGTCGGGCGTGGCGTTGGTCGGCCCGGTGAACAAGGTTACGCGCCTGCCGGCCACCGTGTTGTTTGCTTCGGATAAGGCAAGGCGGACGCCCCGCATGGCTTCCTGGCCGAGCGAGGTCAAAGGTCCTTCAAGAGTAGCGAGAACCCCGACCCTCAATTCCTCGGTCGGAGCCTGTGACCAGGCCGGGCTCGCAAGCGTGGCCGCAACCATAGCGGCAAAGAAGACGCGTCTCGACGTCATGGGTGATTTCCTTCCCTGATGTTCGGCGATTTTTTGCCGGCGTTTGGCGCCGTTTGGCGGGGCGGCCGATCGCCACGCTTGTCGTCCTGCCGCAGCCTGTCAGCTATTCCGACAAGACCACTGGGCATGAAGAGGATGATCGCGAGCAGGATGATGCCGATCATCGTGTTGAATCGCTCGCGGTCGATGAAGTCGATGGCGAAGTTCTGGATCAGATTGAAAAGAAGCGCGCCGACGAACGCGCCGATCGGATGAGTCATGCCGCCGAGAATGGCGATCATGAGGATGCTGATGGATGAGCCGACACCGACGGAGCCAGGAGAGACGCTCCCGGCATACCAAACCCTCAGCACCCCTCCGATGGCGGCGATGAAGCCGGCAATGCCGAAGGCGAGGACACGATGAACGGCGACATTATAGCCGAGCGACTGCATGCGTCGAGGATTGTCGCGGATACCCTGCAGGGCGAGCCCGAACGGTGTGCGTGCGGCGGCGACAACGAACCCGAAAAGGGTTACTCCACAAAGGAGGCAGAGATAATAGAACGCAATCGGATCTCGCAGATTGAGGCCGAACAATGCCGGCGCGCGGATACCGTGAAAGCCGTTATACGCATTGAAGAAGCCCATATTCTGACGGGCGAGATAGAAAAAGGCGACTGCGATCGCCAGCGTGATCATGATCATGTAGATGCCGAAGCATCGCACCGCGATCATGCCGACGGCGATGCCGAACGCCGTTCCTGCGGCGATTGCAAGAACGATGTTCAAACCCCAGGGCAGCCGAAGACCCAAAGCGGGATCGCTCTGAACCCCGAAATAGGCGACGACGTAGCTGGCAAGTCCGGCCGTGACGAGCTGGGCCATGGAGACCATGCCCCCATAGCCTGCGAGCCAGACGAGACTGAGAGCGATGATCCCCAGGATCATGGTCTGGGCGCCGATCTGGACGATCCAGAAGGGCGTCGCGAACAAGGGGAAGAGAACGAGCGCTGCGAGGAAAGCCGTGCCCGTCCATTTGGGCGACAAGGAGCCGGTCATGCCCCTGCTCCGAACAGCCCTTGGGGTCGCATCGCGAGAACGGCGACCATGATCGCGAAGGTGTAGACGACCCCGTAAGTCGGTGTGTAGGCGAGCCCGAACTGTTCGGCCAGACCGACGAGGATCGCCCCGACGGCGGCTCCTCCGACGCTGCCGAGACCACCGACGATCACGACGACAAGCGAGGACAGGAGCACCCGCGTGTCTTCGCCCGGCGAGATGGCGAGCGCCGATCCCCCGATGACGCCGGCGACGCCGGCAAGAAAAGCGCCGAGAGCGGCGACGGCGACGAAAACAGCCGGTACATTGGTACCCATGGCCGCCAGCATGTCGCGGTCATCGACGCCCGCGCGGATCATCATGCCGAGGCGTGTCCGATTGAGCATGAGCCACAACAGGAAGCCCACGCCGACAGCGAACCCCAAAAGGGCCAGACGAAAGATGGGATAACGGCCGACGAAAGGTAAAGTCTGGGAGCCGAAGAGGATGTCGGGGATTTCGATTTGGTAGCTCAGCCCGCCCCATTTGGCGATCATGAGGTCAGCCGCGATCACCGACACGGCGATCGTCGCCAAGGTCTGGCGAAGTTCCTGCCCGGGCATCCAGCTTAGGATGGCCAGATGGACAAGAAGGCCGAAAACGGCTCCGGCGATGCCCCCGACGATGATTGCCAGAGCCCAGTTTTCCGTCGCTTCCATGACATTGAAGCCGACATAGGCACCGAACAGATACACAACGCCGTGCGCCAGGTTCAAAACCCGCATCAGCCCGAAGACGAGCGTAAATCCGCTTGCGACCAGAAAATAGAGCGCCGCCAGTGTCAGCCCGTTGAGGGTGACCGTAAGAAAAAAGCGGATATCGGCTTCCATAGGCTACCCTCGATGGAGCATCAGTCCCACTTCCGCCCGGGAAAATGATTGAAGATGCTTTTGGTGACGCCGCCATCGACGACGAGGTGAGCACCGGTCACGTAACTGGCCTCATCCGAAAGAAGAAAGAGGATGGCGCCCGTCACGTCATGGGTCTGTCCGACCCGTCCGAGCGGCGTGACTCCGGCACGAGCCTGCTTGATCTCCGGATCTTTGAGATAGGCGGTGAGCGGCGTTTCGATATGACCCGGAGCGACCGAGTTGACCCGGATACCCTTGCGAGCCCACTCGATGGCAAAGTGCTCGCCGAGCATGATCACTGCCGACTTGACGGTGCTGTAGGCTCCGGAAGCGCCATAAGGCTGAAAACCGGCCATAGAGGACAGGTTCACGACCGAGCCCGGTCGGCCTTCTGAAAGAAGCCGGCGTCCGACCGTTTGCGTCATCAGAAAAGTGCCCGTGAGACCGACATCGATGACGGTCTGCCAATTCTCGAGCGGCAGATCAGCCAAGGGGCCGGGGGCCATCTTGATCGCGCTGTTCACGAGGCAATCGACGGCCCCAAACCGCGATACGGCCGTGTCGACGATTGCTTGGCATGAGGCTGGATCCCTCACATCAAGGTGTTGAAACACGGCATGGTCGCGGCCGAGCTCCGCCGCAGTCTCTTCACCGATTTCGGGATTGATGTCACCGATGACGGCGCGACCGCCGCGATGGACGAATTCCTTTGCAGCGGCAGCGCCGATGCCGCGCGCCCCACCGCTGACCACGAGAACTTTGCCGTCGAATTGACCCATCGAGCTTACCCCCCCTCGAAGGATGTTCGGCTGAGAGTAAGTTCAGCGCGCATCCGGTGTTTGCCGTCATCCGGTCAATCCGAGAACGATAAATCATCTTTTGAAAAAGGAAACCGTATGAGTGGCGCTTAGTGGTCGGCACAGTCGAGACTGTTGTTGCAATGCTTGTCGGCACAAGATCGAATGGAAGTTGTGTCGCCTCGACTACACCGCCTTTGAAGCCAAAACCCTTGACGGGGGCGTCGCTCAGACGATGGAGGGCGATCCGGCTCGGCTCTGCTGTGCCCCCCTCAAAATCCTCCAGTCGAGGTCGGATCACGACCCGCAGGACGGTTTCATTATGCAAGCGGCCCGAAACCGCGGAAGAAACCGCCGCACCTGCCGCGCCGGCACGCCGCCGGATCAGAACGCAATTACAATCACATAGCCGTTCGCGTCTTCATCCTCCCTGCCGCGTCATTCAAATCAACGACTTATGCCGACCATGCGCTCGGATCGCTCGGATCCGTCGCGGCAAGCCCAATAGCACGGTCTAAGCGAGGCCCTCAACGGACGCATAAGCAACGCACTCTTGAACGAGACGGCCCTCCGCAATCTCGACCACTCACGTCCGGTGCTCGTACGGCGGATGGTTCGCTCCGACCGATGCCATCCACAGTCCGGGCTCTTGCGTCTCCCGCGACGGCCGAACCTCGGGGCACACCCCGACCGCCTCCGCCGATCATCCGTTTCTCACGCGCGCGCTTTTCGCCAAAGTGTTTCGGCGTCCGCTGGATGAACATCCGGAGCAGGCCACTGCGTTTCCAACTGCCTGTTGAAGACTTTCTCCCGGGCCGTTCATCGCATGTCCTGCCCGTGAGATACTCCTGAAGAAGCCCCCCGGTTGTCGCGCAGGTCGAGCGATGGAGACACGGTCCGACGAAGCCGAGTTCTTGCGTGATCTTCGCAAGGAAGTGCGTTCAGCGCTGAAGCAGGGCAATCATTCTCTCAGCACGTCCGAACTGAACGGCTTCATGAACGCGGTTCGAGGAAGCATCGAGCGTTTCCGGCGGATGCGCGAGCGGGCGCCGAGCGTCTCCGAAGATCGTCGGGAACTGAGACGGATCTTCAAACTTGCGGACGGCCCGGATCCTCCGATCGGACTGATCAGGAAGGGGCTCCAGGAGTTGGGTCCGGCGGCACGGTCTTACCTG
>JAIXTT010000113.1 GCA_027483795.1 Hyphomicrobiales bacterium | reverse complement strand
CCCCCCCCCGTCATGCCCGCGCCTGCGGGCATCCACGTCTTTCTTTCCCCGTCGCGATGAAGACGCGGATCACGACCCGCCGCCGCCCTGCGGCCGGGATGACGCGTGGATGAGGCATGCAGCCCGGGCGTGGCCGTCGAGCGGGCCTTCCCCTTGGCATTCCCCAGTGGATTCATGTAGTCTGTCTCGACTTCCTGAAGTGTACGGGGCCCCTTTACCGTGGTCGACCAGACGGCGCCGTCCGAGCGCTTAGGAACCTCCCTCGAAGTGCTTGCGGCGGCCTGCGATCGGATCGATCGGGCCTTTGCCGTCGTCGATCCCGTTTCCGGCGAGGAAGTCTTCAGAAACAAGGCCTTTTCCAAGCTTGCGGGCGAAGGCGCGATGGACTGGCGGGCATATCTTCCGCTGCGATATGACGTAGAGGAAAGCGCGGATTTTGCCGCCGGTTCCGGCGTGTCGCGCTTCGGTTTCCGCTTCGAACGTCTCTCGACCGGGCATCTGCTCGTCGTGCCGACCGAGCCCGCGCCGGGAACGGCGGGTCTGGTTCCCGAGGGGCATGATCCCCTCACGGGGCTTCCCGGCGGCAGGATTCTGCGCGACCGACTCGCCGCTTTGGACGGAGAGGGGGGCGACGAGAACGAGACCGCCCTTCTGGTCGTCAATATCGAGCGGTTCCAGAACGTGAACGAGACGCTCGGCCATGCGGTCGGGGATCGCCTTCTCCTGCTGATCGCGCGCCGTCTCGGGCGGATTCTCCGGGAGAGCGAGATCATCGCCCGTCTCGACGGCGCGACCTTCGCCGTCGTCGACAGGTCCGCGCGTCGGGCGGAGAGCGCCAAGGCTCTCGCCGCGCGGATCGTCGAGATCATCGGCCGTCCCTATCTCGTCGCCGAGCATGTCTTGAATGTCGGGGTCAAGGTCGGCGTCGCCTTGCGCAGCACCGACGGCCCCGACGGCGAGACCCTCCTCAAAAGCGCCGAACTCGCGTTGCTCGGGGCCAAGACGGCGGGCGGCGGTCCCATACGCTTCTTCGATCAGGAGATGGACCGCAGGGCGCAGCTGCGGCGCAGCATCGAGACCGATCTGCGACGCGCTTTGGCGATGCGCGAATTGGAGCTCGTGTATCAGCCCATCCTGGCGGTCGCGTCGGGGCGCCCGGTCGCCGCGGAGGCTTTGCTTCGCTGGCGTCATCCCACGCGGGGCATGGTGCCGCCCGCGGCCTTCATCCCGGTGGCGGAGGAGACCGACCTCATCGGTCCGATCGGCGATTGGGTGCTGCGCAACGCGTGTCGCGACGCGGCCTCATGGCCGGGCGAGGTTTCGGTCGCCGTGAACCTTTCGCCCGTCCAGATGCGTCGACGCGGGCTCGTCGACTCCGTCAAGGCGGCGCTCGCCGAATCGGGGCTTCCCGCGCCGCGTCTGGAATTGGAGATCACCGAAGGCGTGCTCCTCGATCGGTCGGAAGCCACGCTCGGCATGCTGCACGAACTCCGCGCTCTCGGCGTGAAGATCGCGATGGACGATTTCGGGACGGGATATTCGAGCCTCGGCTATCTGCGCGCCTTTCCCTTCGACAAGGTGAAGATCGATCAGAGCTTCGTCCGGCACATGGAAGAGGACCGCGAAGCGGCGGC
The DNA here is from genome assembly GCA_027483795.1 of Hyphomicrobiales bacterium. Taxonomy (GTDB): domain Bacteria; phylum Pseudomonadota; class Alphaproteobacteria; order Rhizobiales; family Beijerinckiaceae; genus JAIXZO01. The sequence goes on along the minus strand of JAIXTT010000113.1, from coordinate 1,423 downwards.
GGTGGTGAGCGCGGTCATCGGCATCGGGGCGAGCCTGGGCATCACCATCACCGCGGAAGGGGTCGAGACCCCGGAACAATTGGAGCGCCTCCGCACCGAAGGCTGCGGAGAGGTGCAGGGCTGGTTGATCGGAAGGCCCGTCGACAGCGCGGGCCTTGCGGTCTTTCTGCACGGCTCTCCGTCAGGGGCGGTCGCATGAGCGGGCCGGTCGGGATGCAGGGCGGCGCCGGACTCTGGCGGCTCGTCTATTGGAGCCGCAATCTCATCGTCTCTGACGCGGCGGGCTCGGGCGCCGAGGAGGATCTCGAGCGGATCCTCGGGTCGGCCCGGCGCAACAACCCGTCCTACGGCGTCACCGGGGCTCTGCTCTTCAACCGCGGGGCCTTCGCCCAAATCCTCGAAGGGCCGCGGGAGGGCATCATCGAAATCTTCGAGCGCATCCAATGCGACCCGCGCCATGCGGATATGGTCGTTCTCGACTACGCCGCCGTGCCCGAACGATGCTTCGCGGAATGGTCCATGGGCTTTCTCGGGACCGAGGCGGCCGAGGACTACGTGCCCCTCGAATTCGCCGACGGCGGTCGCGGTCTCGCCGAACGCCTTTCTTCGGACCGGTCCCTCTCCGCCATCAGGGCGATGCTGTTGGAAGCGCGCTCCCCTTGAGCCGACGTCATGGCGGCGGCGGAACTTTTTCCGCGGCGAGGACGTTCCCGATGCTCGTCCGAGCCCGGGGAAAGCCGCCGATGATCAAGGACCAAGTCAGGCTCGACGGGGCGGCGCGCCTCGTCTCGCGCCATCTCTACGCTCTCGTCGCTGAGGCGCGCCGGGAAGGCGTTCCGCTCGACGCGCTCACCCTCGAACTGGCGGCCCACGCGACCTGCGCCGCCCTGTCCTTCTGGTCGGGGGAGGATCTCCGGCAAGTGATCGAAGCCGCCGAGAACGACGTTGGCCAAGAAGACATGCTCAAAACGATGGGGCCGTTCGGCGCTGCATGACGAAAAGTTTAATAATTTTTTACTACGACAAATATATAAAATAAAGCTACACATGTGCTGTAAACTACGTGCGTTATCTATATTTTTTTATATTCTATATGTTATTTATATAATAATTATTTAATATTAATTTACAATAATCGCTGAAATAATAATTTCACAAAACATTCTATAGAAAATTTATGTTTGAATAATATGTTTCTATGAAAAATTTCGTTATACAAAATTGTATAGTGTGACGATGTATGAAGTTTAAATGTTCGGGTCTCGATCGTTAATACATGGGAGGCTTGCAATTCGAATTCGTGATGCTGTGACCCCCGCCTGTCATCCAGCGGCTGTCAGAGTCCTTTTGTAAGAATTGCGCTTATGCGTCGTGGGAGCAACGGATGATCGGCGGAGCTGGTCGGGGTTGCGCAGCCGATCGT
>JAIXTT010000063.1 GCA_027483795.1 Hyphomicrobiales bacterium | reverse complement strand
CCCGCCGACAGGAAGGCGAGCGTCAGCGCTTCCGTGGCCTTGCCCGCCCGCGCCATGGGATAGCCGTCGAACGTGGTCGCGACCGATGACGGCTCGCCGGGGATGTTGAACAGGATCGACGTGATCGAGCCGCCGATCAGCGCGCCCCAATAGATGCTGGTGAGCAGAATGATCGCCGCCACCGGATCCATCGTGAAGGTGAGCGGAAGAAGCAGGCTGACGCCGTTCGGCGCGCCGAGCCCGGGCAGCACGCCCACCACGAGGCCGAAGGCCACCCCGATGAACATGAGGGCGATGTGCCAAGGCGTGAGGGCGACGCCGAAACCGACGAAGAGATTGATGAAGTTCTCGATCATCGCGCCGCCTCAGAGCATGCCGAACAACGGGCCGAGCGGTCCCTTCGGCAGGGGCAGCTTGAAGACGAATTCGAAGGTCGCGAAGAGCACGATCGTCGAGATCGAGGCTACGGCGGCCGTCGTCCGCCAAGAGGCGCGGCCGACGAAACCGACCGCGAAGAGGAGATAGAGCGCGATCCCGATATAGATTCCGAGCCACAGCGACACGGCCGCCAGCGCCGCGAGCGGCAAGAAGAAGACGGCCATGGCCCGCGCATCCTTGGGCGCGAGATAGGCCTCCCCGGCCGGTGCTAGGAAGCCGCGCTGGACCATGTTCACGATCGATGCGCAGAGAATGATGATGCCGACCCGGAAGGGGAAATAGCCGGCTTCCGGCCCGGACGACGTCCAGCCGACATTCATCTCACGCGCGCCGTGAATCGTCGCGATCCCGATCCCGGCGGTGATGCAGGAGAAGAGGATCTCCGCGCCGCGGCGATCGAGCAATTGCTTGGCGTCGGCCATCCTGATGCTCCAAGGTGACGGGGCGCGGATCGTCCGCGCCCCGGCATCGCGGCGACGTCACTTCACGAGCCAGCCCGACTCGTCGAACACCTTGCGGGTGCGGTCCTCGTCCTTCACGGCGAAGTCGGTCAGAGCGGCGCCGGCCAGGAAGGTGCCCGTCTGCGAGGTGCGCTCGAGATATTCCTTCCAATCCGGCGAGGCGAAGACCTTCTGCAGGACGTCGGCCCAGTATTTGACGGCCTGCGGAGGAACGCCGCCGGGCATGTAGACCGCGCGCGGCATCTTGAACTCTTCGATCGGGATTCCTTGATCCTTGCAGAGCGGGATGTCCGCCCAGGACATGGTCGCGGTGATCTTCTGCGTTCCGGCGAGACGCTGGGCGCTGAACACGCAGAGCGGGGTTCCCTGTCCGGCCTTCCACTGTCCGACATTTTCCGCCGGGTTGTTGGTGTTGCCGTCGATATGGCCGCCCGCGAGCTGCACGGCCGCCTCGCCGCCGGACTTGAACGGGATGTAGGTGAACTTCGCGCCCGTCGTCCGCTCCATGATCTTGACGAGGGTTTCGTCGAGATCCTTCGACTGGGAGCCGCCCATCTTCACGTTGCCGGCCTTGGCGGCGGCGATGAATTCGGCACCCGTCTTCCACGGCGCGTCGGCGCGCGTCCAGAGGATGAATTCGTCGAAGGCGAGCGCCGCGACGGGGGTGAGATCCTCGCGCTTCCACGCGACCTTGGCCACGAGCGGAAGGAGCCACTGGTTGGACGTGCCGAAGATCAGGCGATGCGCGTCGCCCTGACCCGCCTTGCCGTGCACGAAACCTTCCGCGCCCGAGCCGCCGCCCTTGAGCGTGACGACGATGGGCTGGGAGACGAGATTGTTCTTCTGGATGATCGACTGGATCGTCCGGGTGAAGATGTCGGTGCCGCCGCCGGCACCCGCGGTCACGACGAATTCCACGGGCTTGGACGGCGTCCAATCCGCGGCGAGGGCGGGGCTCTGCACCCCGATGAGGCTCGCGGACAACACCGCGCCGAGCCCGTAAGTCCGAACATGCTTCATGGTAGTCCCCTTCCTTCAGGCGTTTCCATGCCCGGCTGCGTCTCTTGGCGGACGCCGACCGGAGCGAGAGTTCAATGCCGCGCGGCGAGGCGCGCGGCGAGCAGGATCGCCGCACGGGTCGCGCCGAGATTGGCGACGCCCTTTCCGGCGATGTCGTAGGCGGTACCGTGGGCGGGCGTGCAGACGGGCGCCTTGTAGCCGCCGATCAGCGTGACGCCCTTTTCGAAGTCCATGAGCTTCATCGCGATCTGGCCCTGATCGTGATACATGGTTTGGACCGCGTCGAAATCGCCGCGCTTGGCGCGCAGGAACACCGTGTCGGACGGGAAGGGCCCTTCGCAGAGGATGCCGCGGGCCTTGGCGTCGGCGACCGCGGGCGTGATCTCCGCGTCGTCCTCGTGACCGAAATTGCCGCCGTCCCCGGCATGCGGATTCAGCGCTGCGACGGCGATCCGGGGGCGCTCGAAGCCCGCCTCGCGCATGCAGCGATCGGTCAGGATCAGGCCGTTCAGTACCGATTGCCGGGTGATCAGGCCGGAGACCTTCGAGAGCGGGACATGCGAAGTGATGCGCGCGTTCCACAGCCGGTCGAGAACGTTGAATTCGCGCCCCGGCCCGCCCCCGAGTTCAGCGCCGATGATCTCGATCTCGTCGACATAGCTCGGCTCGAAAAGCCGCATCGCGTGCTTGTTGAAGGGCGTGAAGGCGACCGCGTCCGCCAGCCCGTCCCGGGCGAGCCGCAGCGCCTTGCGGAAATTCGTGAGAGCGAAGCGACCGCCCGCGAGCGCGCTCTCGCCCGTCGTCAGCGTGGTCGGATCGAGATGACCGAGATCGAGCAGCACCGCGCCATGCGTCAGGTCCGGCGCATTGCCCGGGCCCGCCCAGTCCGGAAGATCGACCCGGACCTTGGCGATCCGGCAACCCTCGTCCAGAGCGCGCCGATCGCCGATGACGATGTAGTCCGCGGCGGCGCGCAATTCGTGATCCGCGAGAAGCTTCGCGAGAAGCTCGAGGCTGATGCCGGACGGATCCCCGGCGGCAAGGGCGATCACGGGCTTCTGCTGGGCCACGCTTGATTCCTCCGACGCTTCAAAGCTCGCTTGTGAGAAAAAGATTACATGCAATATTGGGGCGGTCAAATGGCCGAGGCCCTGGAGAGGTCCGTTCATGAACGAGCTTGCATGCAATGCCGAGGATCACGGCGATTGCGCGCCGCAGATGCGCGGGTTGGCGACCGTCCAGGCGACCGACCGTCTCCGGGAGATGATCCTCGACGGGACGCTCGCGTCCGGCGCACGGATTTCGGAACGTCTGATGAAGGAGGAGTTCGGCCTCTCGCGGACGCCGCTGCGCGAAGCCTTGAAGGTGCTCAACGCGGAAGGTCTGGTCGAGCTCGCCCCCAATCGCGGGGCGATGGTGAGCAGCCCTTCCTTCGACGACCTTCGTGCGGCTTTCGAGCTTCTCGCGATGCTTGACGGGGCGGGCGGCGAATTCGCCTGCGAGCGCGCGAGCGATGCGGAGATCGATCATATCGTCCGCCTTCACGAGGCGATGGTCGCGGAATTCACGCGGCGCGACCTGCAGCGTTACTTCAGGCTCAACAAGGACATCCATCTCGCCATCATCGACGCCGCGGCCAATCCCGCGCTGTCACGGGTCTATCGATCCGAATGCGCGCGGGTGGACCGGTATCGCTACGGCGGCAACCGCGATCCGGAGCGTTGGGAGCGCTCGATCCGACAGCATGAGCGGATCCTCGATGCCCTCGTCGCTCGGCAGGGGGCGCTGCTCCGGGAGACCTTGATCGCGCATCGGCGTTCGGGCTGGGAACTCGCGAAGGCGCTTTACGAAGTCGAGCAGTCGACGACCGCGACACGGGGCGGACGCTAGGGATCGCCTGCGCGGATCCGGGCGTGGCGTTCACGAAAGGCGTGGATGCCCGCGGGCGCCGGCATGACTGGATGGGGCGTGGTTCCCTCTCGGCGTCATCCCGGCCGGAGCGCAGCGCAGGGCCGGGATCCACGTCTTTCGTGGGAATGCTCGGCGATTGAAGACGTGGATGCCCGCGGGCGCGGGCATGACGAAGAAGGGCGTCGAGGGAAGGGTGGTCGTGAGGGGGCGGACGGGCTTCGAAACGAAAACGGCCGGGTCGAAACCCGGCCGTTGTCTCGTCGAAGTCGTTTCCGTCGCGCTCAGTAGAGATAGTTGGGCAGCCAGAGCGCGATGCCGGGGAAGGTGTAGACGAGGATCAACGCGACGAGCACGATCCAGAGGAACGGCATGACGCCCGCGAAGATCTCGTTGATCGTCACATGCTTGGGCGCGACGCCCTTCAGATAGAAGGGCGCCATCGCGACCGGCGGCGAGAGGAACGACGTCTGGATGTTGAGCGCGATCAGAATGCCGAAGAACAGCGGATCGACGCCGAACTGCTGCAGCAAGGGCAGGAAGATCGGGACGAAGATCACGATGATCTCGGTCCATTCCAGCGGCCAGCCGAGCACGAAGATGATCAGCTGAGCGATGATCATGAACATCAGCGGCGAGGGATCGACCCAGGCCATGAAGGTCTTGATCGGCTCGTGACCGCCGAGATAGGCGAAGATCGACGAGAAGATGAACGAGCCCACGAAGAGCCAGCACACCATGGCCGACGTGCGCGCCGTGAGCACGACCGACTCCTGAACCTTCCGGAAGCTCAGCGAGCGATAGGCGGCGGCGAGCAGAAGGCTGCCCAGCGAGCCGACCGCGGCGGCCTCCGTCGGCGTGGCGAGACCGAAGAAGATCGAGCCGAGCACCGAGAGGATCAGCAGCGTGAGCGGGAAGAAGCTCGTGGCCAGCGCCTTGAACACCACCATCCGGGGGACGTCGTATTCTTCGGGCGGGAGCTTGGGCGCGAGGGCAGGGTTCAACCAGCAGCGCACGATCACGTAGAGCATGTAGAGCCCGGCCAGCATCAGGCCGGGGAAGAGCGCGCCCGCATAGAGCTTCGGCACGGAGACGCCCGCGGTCGCCCCGTAAAGGATCAGCATCACGCTCGGCGGGATCAGGATGCCGAGGCAGCCGCCCGCGCAGACGACGCCCGCGGACAGCTTCGTGTCGTATCCGGCACGGAGCATCGCCGGGAAGGCGAGGAGACCCATCAGCGTCACCACCGCGCCGACGATGCCCGTCGCGGTCGCGAAGATCGCGCAGGTGGCGAGCGTCGCCACGGCGAGCGCGCCCGGGACACCCTTGAGCGACAGCTGTAGAGAGTAGAACAGCCTGTCGAGGATGTTCGCTCTTTCGATGATGTAACCCATGAAGACGAAGAGCGGGATCGACACCAGAACGTCGTTCGCCATCACCGAATAGGCACGCTGCACGACGAGGGCGAAGACCGTATCGCCCATGGCGAGCCAGCCGAAGGCCACGCCGAGCGCCATCAGGGTGAAGGCGATGGGAAAGCCGAGCATGATGAAGACGATGAACAGGGCGAGCATCAGCACGCCGAGTTCGGGATTGGCGAGTCCGAACATCAGGCGGGGTCCTTGGTCTGCGAAGCCTGAGGCGCGAGCGCCCCGCTCTGAGCTTGTTCGAGGATGAGACGCTCCGTCTCCTCCACGTCATGGAGACGCTGGGGCCAGACGCCGTCGCGCAGGCACATCACGCAGCGCGCGCATTCGGCGAGTCCCTGCACGATCATCATCACGCCGACGATCGGGATGAGCGATTTGAAATGATAGAGCGGCGGGCCGTTCGGACTGTTCGACGAGTGTTCCTTGATCATCCAGGAGAAGGCCGCGAATTTGTAGCCCGCATAGGCCAGCGCGATGATGCCGGGAAAGAAGAAGAGGACGTAGAGCGTGAGGTCCACGGCGGCCTGCCGGCGCGGCGACCATTCACGGTACAGGAAGTCGCCGCGGACATGGGCATTGCGGGCCAGCGTATAGGGCCCCGCCAGCATGAACAGCGTGCCGTAAAGGATGTAGCTCGCGTCGAAGGCCCATTCGGTCGGCGACCGCAGGAAATAGCGGACGAAGACCTCGTAGCTCATCGCCAGAGTGAGCAGCATGATGCACCACCCGGCGGCCTTGCCGACGGCCGTGTGGAAGCGGTCGATGGTGAGGAGGATCGCGTTCAAGCGCACGCTCCGGTCTTGAAGGACAAAGGAGAGGGCGGAGCATGGGCTCCGCCCTCGGATCAAAACTCAGGGTTGTCCGAAACGGACCCGTCAGGCCTTGAAGAAGTGCTGGAACGCCTTCTGATAGGGCGGGGTGTTCGCCGTCTCATAGGCCATCGTACGCTTCACCCAAGCCTTCTGGCTCTCGATGACCTTCTTGAAGAAGGGGTTCTCGGCCGACAGCTTGTCGATGACCTTGTCCCACGCGGCGAGCTGCGCGTCGAGGATCGCGTCGGGCGTCTGGATGATGTTGACGCCCTTGGCCTTGAGCGCTTCGAAGTCCTTCGAATAGCGATCGGTGGCCTTCCAGAGCATGTCCGACGAGGCGGATTCCGCGGAGAACTTGATGATCGCCTTGAGCTCGTTCGGCAGCGCGTCGAACTTGCCCTTGTTGAAGATCAGTTCGAAGGACTCGGCCGACTGGTGCCAGCTCTGCAGCATGTACACCTTCGACACGTCCTGGAAGCCGAGGAGCGAGTCGGACGACGGGTTGTTGAACTCAGCGCCGTCGATGACGCCGCGCTCGAGCGCCGGGACGATTTCACCGCCCGCGAGGATCGTGACGGCCGCGCCCATTTCGCGCTTCAGGTCGGCGGCGAGGCCGACGGTGCGGTACTTCAGGCCCTTCAGATCGTCGGCGGCCTTCAGCTCCTTCTTGAACCAGCCGAGCGGCTGGCACGGCATCGGACCCGAGAGGAAGCCGACGAGATTGAGCTTCAGAACGTCACGGACGAGCTCGTTGTAGAGTGCGTAGCCGCCGCCGTAGTTCATCCAGGCGAGGAAGCTGTGCGCGTCCCAACCGAAGGCCGGGGGCGTGCCGAACAGCGAGAACGCCTTGTTCTTGCCGTACCAATAGGCGCAGACGCCGTGGCCGCCGTCGAGAATGCCGGCATTCACCGCATCCTGCATCTGGAACGCGGGCACGACGGCGCCGGAGCCGAGCAGTTCGATCTTGAGGCGGCCGCCCGACATGTCGTTGACGCGGGTGACGAAATCCGCGGCGAATTCGTGGAAGATGTCCTTCGCGGGCCAAGTGGACTGGAACTTCCAGTTCACGGTCTGCGCATTGCTGACGTTCGGCATCGCGACGGTCGCAACGCCGCCCGCCGCAGCGGCGGCGAGAAAGCGGCGACGGCTCGGCTTTTCGGTCGTGGTCTTGGTCATGTTCTATCGCTCCCTGTCCGTCGGTGTCCGCTGAGGCGCGGACCATCGATCGAAGAGCGGGTTCTACCCGCTTCTGCGGCGTAGAGGTGGGCATAAGCGGAGACTCGGCAAGGGGCAGGTGTCGATTTTCATACGTTCGCTCGACATAAAAACGATTTAAACAGAACGTGAAAACCGATGCGGGTGTTTTCCGCACGACACAACGAACCGACGGCGGCGTTTCCACGCGAGCCCGAACGGTGATCAGACGGGCAGGGCGATCGAGTATTTCACTTGATCGAGCGCGAAACTGGATTCGATCGAGGATATTCCGTCGACGCGCGTGAGCTTTTCTTTCAGGAAGCGTTCGTAAGCGGAAAGATCAGCGACGACGACGCGGAGCAGATAGTCGCGCGGTCCGGTCATCAGGTAGCATTCAAGCACTTCGCGCCAGCCTGATATCATGCGTGCGAAGCGGTCGAGATCTTCCTCGCGCTGGCGTTCGAGCTTGATGGAGACGAAGACGCTGACGGGAAGGCCGACGCTACGCTGGTCCACCATCGCGATGTAGCGGGTGACGACCCCCGTCTCCTCCAGCCGTTTCACGCGGCGATGGCAGGGCGAGGTCGAGAGCCCGACGCGCTCGGCCAGTTCCTGAAGCGTGGTCCGGCTGTCGGACTGCAGGATCGCGAGAATCTTCCGATCGACGGCATCCAGAGTGATCATGGGAAAAATTGCTCTTGGGAGAGGGGTATCGGCAAAAATATCCTCAATCCGATCCGAAGTCAGGCAAAAAACGGGAAAAACGGCCCGAGCGGCGGCGATAGGCTCTCGTCGTCGCCTTCGTGAGGTCTCCATGCCGCGCTCCGCCGAGAAGCTCGAACTGCTCAAGGCCTTGGAAAAGAAGGTTCTGTGGCTCTCCTCTTGGACGATCCACAATGCGAACCATGTCCGCTCGAACCGGGACGGGCTGAAGGTCGGCGGGCATCAGGCCTCCTCGGCCTCGCTCGCGACCATCATGTCGGCGCTGTATTTCTCGGTGCTGCGACCGCAGGACAGGGTCGCGGTGAAGCCGCATGCGAGCCCCGTCTTCCACGCGATCCAATATCTGCTGGGCAATCAGACGCGAGAGAAGCTCGAGAATTTCCGCGGGTTCGGCGGCGCGCAGTCCTATCCTTCGCGGACCAAGGACGTCGACGACGTGGACTTCTCGACCGGATCGGTCGGGCTCGGCGTGGCGCAGACGCTCTTTTCCTCCATCGTGCAGGATTACGTGCGCGCCCATGGTTGGGCGAAGGACAGGCCCGAGGGGCGGATGATCGCGCTCGTCGGCGACGCGGAGATGGACGAGGGCAACATCTACGAGGCGCTGGTCGACGGCTGGAAGCAGGGTCTGCGCAACACCTGGTGGATCGTCGACTACAACCGTCAGAGCCTCGACGCGGTGATCCGCGAGGGTCTGTGGGAGAAGTTCGAGGCGATGTTCCGCAATTTCGGCTGGGACGTCGTGATCCTCAAATACGGGTCGCTGATGCGCGCCGCCTTCGCGGAGCCGGGCGGCGAGGCGCTGCGGCGCTGGATCGACGCCTGTCCCAATCAGCTCTATGCGGCGCTGTGCTTCCAGGGCGGCGCGGCCTTCCGCAAGCGTTTGCTCGACGATCTCGGCGATCAGGGCGATGCGACGCGGCTGATCGAAAGCCGCTCGGACGAGGAGCTTCTCGCGCTCATGTCCAATCTCGGCGGGCATGACATGGAGACGGTTCTCGACGCGTTCGACGCGATCGATCACGACCGCCCGGTCTGCTTCATCGCCTATACGATCAAGGGCATCGGTCTGCCGTTCCAAGGCCATAAGGACAATCATGCGGGGCTGATGACGCCCTCGCAGATGGAGGCCTGGCGCGAGAAGCAGGGCGTCCGGCCCGGGCATGAATGGGAGCCCTTCGAGGGCATGGCGCGCCCGGCGGAGACGATCCGGCGCTTCCTCGACGCCGTGCCGTTCAACCGCGAAGGCCGCCGCCGTCATGCGGCGCCGCGCATTCCGGTGCCGGAGAGGCTCGATTTCAAGCCGGCGGCGGGCATGTCGACCCAACAGGGTTTCGGCTTGATCCTCAATGAATTGGCGCGGTCGGATCATCCGATCGCGCAACGCATCGTGACGACCTCGCCCGACGTCACGGTTTCGACCAATCTCGGGCCGTGGGTCAATCGGAGGGGCCTCTTCGCGCGCGAGGAGCAGGTCGACCTGTTCCGGAAGGAGAAGATTCCCTCGACCTTCTCGTGGGACGCCTCGCCGGGCGGGCAGCATCTCGAACTCGGCATCGCGGAGATGAACCTGTTCATCATGCTGTCGGCGCTCGGGCTGTCGCATTCCATCCACGGCGAGCGGCTGCTGCCGATCGGCACGCTCTATGACCCGTTCATCGAACGCGGCCTCGATGCGCTGAACTACGCCTGCTATCAGGACGCCCGTTTCATGGTCGTGGCGACCCCGTCCGGCGTGACGCTCGCGCCCGAGGGCGGCGCGCATCAATCGGTCGCGACGCCCCTGATCGGCATGGCGCAGGACGGTCTGGCGAGTTTCGAGCCCGCCTTCGTGGACGAATTGGCCGCGATCATGCGCTGGGGCTTCGACTATATGCAGCGCGAGGGGCGTAAGGACCACGCCGATCCCGCGGGCTGGATGCGCGACGAGAGCGGCGGCTCCGTCTATCTGCGACTGTCGACGCGGACGCTCGAACAGCCGATGCGCAGCCTCACGCCGGACCTCGAAGCCGACGTGATCGCCGGCGCCTATTGGATGCGCAGGCCGGGGCCGAACGCGGAAGCGGTGATCGCCTATACGGGGACGCTCGCGCCCGAAGCGATCGAGGCGGCGGGGCTGATCGCGGAGGAACGGCGCGACGTGGGCCTGCTCGCGATCACCTCGGCGGACAGGTTGAATGCGGGATGGACCGCGGCGGGCCGCACCCGCGCTCGCGGCGTCGCGGCAGAGAGCCATATCGAGCGACTGCTCGCGCCGCTGGGCCGGGATTGCGCGCTGGTGACGGTGATCGACGGCCATCCCGCCACGCTCGGCTGGCTGGGCTCCGTGCACGGACATCGGACGCGGTCCCTCGGGGTCGAGCATTTCGGCCAGACGGGGACGATCGGGGATCTCTATCGCCACCACGGCATCGACACGAACGCGATCATCGCGGCGGTCGAGGAGATCAGGCCGGGACGGCCGATCCGGCGCGTGAGCGCGGCCTGAGACGACCGCTGCCGGTCATGTCCGCCCTTGCGGCGGGCATGACGGAAACGAGGGAAGGAACGCGCTCGGCCGCGGCTTCAAGCCTTCGCGTCGAGCACTCGCGCGATCGCGGCGATCACGCGCGTTTCGGTGGGCTTGGTGGTCGGCCAGAAGACCTCCGCGATCAGGCCGCGGCGGTCGATCAGATATTTGTGGAAGTTCCAGCGCGGCGGGTCGCCCGGCTTCTCCGCCAGCGCCCATTTGAAGAAGGGATGCGCGTCGTCGCCGCGGACCCGCGTCTTCGCGGCGAGGGGGAAGGTGATCCCGAACTGATGGACCGCCTGCGCCTCGATCTCCTTCTCCGTCGCGGCCTCCTGACCGCCGAAGTCGCCCGACGGCACGCCGAGCACCAAGAGGCCGCGCGCGCCGTAGCGCGTGTGCAGCATTTCGAGATCGTGCATCTGCGATGCGAAGCCGCAGAAGGAGGCGGTGTTGCAGATCAGCATGGGCTTGCCCGCATGGTCGCCGAGGCGGATGTCCTCGCCGTGCAGGCTCTTGAAGGTGAAGCGATAGGCGCCGGCGGCGCTCATCCCGGCCGTCTGGGCGAGGGCGGGGGAGGCGGTCAGCGCGGCGAGCGAGGCGAGGATTTCGCGACGATTCATGACGGGCGCTCCGGGACGGGACTACGGGTGAGCATACGCCGGGCGGGACGATCGGACCACGGGGCGGATTGCGACCTTCGGGCGCTCCCCATGAGGCGTTTCGGGTGCGGGGCATCCAGGTCCTCCGTCCCGCCCCGTCATGCCCGCGTCTGCGGGCATCCACGTCTTCCCCTCGACGATTGAATAAAGACGTGAATCCCGGCGCTCCGGCCGGGATGACGTCGGAGGGGCTGCGGGCGGGATGGATTGCCGCGTCGCTGCGTTCCTCGCAATGACGGGGGAGGATGGTTTCGGCCGGGGTTTGGTTGGAGTGAGTCGGAGGGCGGGAAGACGTGGATGCCCGCAGACGCGGGCATGACGGAGGGGGACGCGGGCATGACGGAGGGGACGCGGGCATGACGGAGGGGGTGCGGGCATGACGGAGGGAGGCGGCGTGGCGTCGGGCGTCGCTTGACTTCCCCGGGGACCGGTCCGAATGTCGGGCCATCCTAGGGGTGCCCCGGCAGGGGGCTGAGACGTCGAGGGCCGGAAGGCGCGCGACGGACCCTTCGAACCTGATCCGGCTCGCACCGGCGGAGGGAAGGAAACGATCGCAAAAGCGCAGGGCCGCGGCGATCCTCTCTCTCACCGACGACGGCGAGCGTTCGAGAGCGAGGAATCGACCATGCGCAACGCCGCGCCGCAGGACTTCACCGTCACCACCGGGCCGCTGCCCGCCTCCACGAAGGTCTTCGTCGAGGGCGACATCCACAAGGACGTGCGGGTCGGGATGCGCGAGATCGCGCTGTCCGAAGGCTCGGGCGAGGCGCCGCTGCGGGTCTATGATTCGTCCGGTCCCTACACCGACGCCAAGGCCGCGATCGACATTCACAAGGGCCTGCCGGAACTCCGCCGCCAATGGATCCTCGGCCGCGGCGACGTCGAGACCTATGAGGGCCGCGAGATCCGCCCCGAGGACAACGGGCTGAAGCCGCACGAGATCGGAAAGCTCGACGCGATCTTCGAGCGCGGCGCGCGGCAGCCTCTCCGGGCGAAGGCGGGCGCGGCGGTGACGCAGCTCGCCTATGCGCGGCGCGGGATCATCACGCCCGAGATGGAATATGTCGCGATCCGCGAAAATCTCGGCCGCGCCGAGATGAAGGCGGGCAAACGCGACGGCGAGAGCTTCGGCGCGGAAATCCCGGACGTCGTGACGCCGGAATTCGTGCGCAGCGAGATCGCGCGCGGCCGGGCGATCATCCCGGCCAACATCAATCATACCGAACTCGAGCCGATGATCATCGGCCGCAATTTCCTCGTGAAGATCAACGCGAACATCGGCAATTCGGCCGTGTCCTCGTCGATCGCGGAGGAGGTGGAGAAACTCGTCTGGTCGACCCGCTGGGGCGCGGATACGGTGATGGACCTGTCCACGGGCAAGAACATCCACACGACGCGCGAATGGATCATGCGCAATTCGCCGGTGCCGATCGGCACGGTGCCGATCTATCAGGCGCTGGAAAAGGTCGGCGGCAAGCCGGAAGAGCTCACTTGGGCGATCTTCCGCGACACGCTGATCGAACAGGCCGAGCAGGGCGTGGACTATTTCACGATCCATG
>JAIXTT010000098.1 GCA_027483795.1 Hyphomicrobiales bacterium | reverse complement strand
TCCTCGCCGTTCATGCGCTTGAGCGTTCCCGTCCAAAGGTCGAGAAAGCCCTTGGTCAACGAGGTCTGGGCCAGCACCAGCCGCTGCGGGTCGGCCGCCCAATGTTCGGCGATCTGCCCGAAGGTCTTCACGACGTCGGAGACCTCCTCGCTCGTCTTCGGCGCGCGGCCCTCTTCCAACGGCTTCAGGCTCGCCGCGGTCGCGCGTCCGAACTCCTCCATGAGCTTGGCCGTGTTGGAGGCGAGCTCCTCCAACTCCGGCGCGGGCATCATCGGAAGGACGTCGTCGGCTTTTCCGACCATCTTTGTTCCCTTTCGGATCCCGCGCTTTTCCCGTCGACCCTTTTTCGACATATTAACCGACCATCCACGTCGAATGTGCAAAGAAAATCGTCGTAGTCCTCTCGACGATCGGAGATGCGTTCATGATCGGTCTCAATCGTGCCGCGTTCGTGGCGGCAGCGACGCTTGCAGCCTTCCTCCAAGCGGGCTGCGGCATCGTCGCCGAGACGGCGCCCGTGCAGGCCGCGGTCTCGGGCGGTCCCGTCCGCAGCCTCGCCGAAAAGGCCGGCGCGGCCACGGACGTGCCGACGCCCAAGCCTTTCGTGGTGGACAGCCGCCGTCCGATCTCCGGACCGATTCCCGTCGGCGTGACCCCGCCCGACCGCAAGTTGAAGCCCCGCGATCCGAAGGGCGTCGAAGCCCTCACCAAGGAGCTCGAGGCGACCGACAGGGCGATCGACGCCAAGGCGCGGGCGCAATGAGGCGCCCGTCCGCTCAAGCACGGCGTGCAAGCGCACGAGCCACGTGATAAACCCGCCGCGGTTCCGTTCCGCATCCGGCCCCGAGAAGACCCGCAGAGTTTCGCCATGACCGACTTTCACCGCATCAAGCGCCTTCCTCCCTATGTCTTCGAGCAGGTGAATCGCATCAAGGCCGGCGCCCGGAACAACGGCGCCGACATCATCGATCTCGGCATGGGCAATCCGGACCTGCCCGCGCCGAAGCACGTCATCGAGAAGCTCGTCGAAACGGCGGGCAAGCCGCGGACGGACCGCTATTCGGCGTCGAAGGGAATCGGCGGGCTCCGCCGCGCGCAGGCCGCCTATTACGGCCGCCGCTTCGGCGTGAAGCTCGATCCCGACAAGCAGGTCGTCGCCACGCTCGGCTCGAAGGAAGGCTTTGCCAACATGGCGCAGGCGATCACCGCGCCCGGCGACGTCGTGCTGGTTCCGAACCCGAGCTATCCGATCCACGCCTTCGGCTTCCTCATGGCGGGCGGCGCCATCCGTTCCGTCCCGGCGGAGCCGAACGACGCGATGTTCGTCGCGCTCGAGCGGGCGGTGATGCATTCGATCCCCAAGCCGATCGCGCTCGTGACCTGCTATCCCGCGAACCCGACGGCCTATGTCGCCTCGCTCGATTTCTACAAGGAGCTCGTCGCCTTCGCGAAGAAGCACGAGCTGATCCTGCTCTCCGATCTCGCCTATGCCGAGGTCTATTTCGACGATTCGAACCCGCCTCCCTCGGTGCTGCAGGTGCCGGGCGCGATGGACGTGACGGTCGAATTCACCTCGATGTCCAAGACCTTCTCGATGGCGGGCTGGCGCATGGGCTTTGCGGTCGGCAACGAGCGGTTGCTCGCGGCGCTCTCCCGCGTGAAGTCCTATCTCGACTACGGCGCCTACACGCCGATCCAGGTGGCGGCGGCGGCGGCGCTCAACGGTCCCGACGACTGCATCCGCGAGATGCGCGACGTGTATCGCAAGCGGCGCGACGCGCTGGTCGAGAGCTTCGGCAAAGCGGGCTGGGAGTTCGATCCGCCGGAGGCGTCCATGTTCGCCTGGGTCAAGATCCCGGAGCCGTTCCGGGCGCTCGGAAGCCTCGAATTCTCGAAGCTGCTGGTCGAGAAGGCGGAAGTGGCGGTCGCGCCGGGCATCGGCTTCGGCGAGCACGGCGACGATTACGTGCGCATCGCCCTGGTCGAGAACGAACAGCGCATCCGTCAGGCCGCGCGAAATGTCCGGCGCTTCCTTGAAAGCGGGGAGAAGACGTTGCACAACGTCGTCCCGTTGACCGCCCGGGGCTGACCCGAACCTTTTCGCATCGGATTGTCTTCATGACCGAACCCCTCCGCATCGGCGTCGCCGGCCTCGGGACCGTCGGCGCCGCGGTCGTCCGCCTCCTCGGGAGGCATGCGGCGTCGCTCGAGGCGCGTTGCGGCCGTCCCCTCGTCGTCACCGCCGTGTCCGCCCGTGACCGTAAGCGCGACCGCGGCGTCGATCTGTCCGGCTGCGAATGGTTCGACGATCCCGTCGCGCTGGCGGCCTCGCCGCTGTGCGACGTCGTCGTGGAACTGGTGGGCGGGGACGAAGGTCCGGCGCGCGCCACGGTCGAGACGGCGCTCGCCGCGGGCAAGCACGTCGTCACCGCCAACAAGGCGCTGCTCGCCAAGCACGGCGCCGCGCTTGCGGCGACGGCCGAAGCGAAGGGCGTCGGCCTGTTCTTCGAAGCCTCGGTCGCCGGCGGCATCCCGATCGTGAAGACGCTGCGGGAAGCCCTTGCGGGCAATGCGGTGAGCCGCATTTCCGGCATTCTGAACGGCACCTGCAACTACATCCTGTCGCGGATGGAACTCGAAGGCCTCACCTTCGAGGCCTGTCTCGCGGATGCGCAGCGGCTCGGCTATGCCGAAGCCGACCCGACCTTCGACGTCGGCGGCTTCGACGCGGCCCACAAGCTCGCGCTGCTGACGAGCCTCGCCTTCGGTACCGAGATCGACGCCGACGCGATCCATGTGGAAGGCATCGCCTCGATCGCGCCGCTCGATCTGAAGATGGCCGACGAACTCGGCTTCCGGATCAAGCTGCTCGGCGTCGCGGAACGGACCGCCACGGGCATCGAGCAGCGCGTCCATCCGACCATGGTCCCCAAGACCTCCGCCATCGCGCAGGTGATGGGCGTCACCAATGCCGTGAGCATCCATGCCGATGCGGTCGGCGAACTCACGCTCGTGGGGCCCGGCGCGGGCGGCGATGCGACGGCCTCGTCCGTCCTGTCGGACCTGGCCGATCTCGGTCGCGGCGTTCGGATCGCCCCGTTCGGCCTGCCCGTTGCGGCGCTCGCCAAGGCGGAGCGCGCGCCTATGCAGCGCCATGAGGGCGGCTATTACGTCCGTCTCAGCGTGCTCGATCGCCCCGGCGCGGCCGCCTCCATCGCCACGCGCATGGCCGAGCGGGCGATTTCGCTCGAAAGCATCGTGCAGCGTCGCGCTCCCGGTACGCCTTGGGAGGCGACCGGCCGCGCGGCGGGGCCCGTCCCCGTCGTTCTTCTCACCTATGCCACCACCGAAGCGGCGATCCGCGCCGCGCTGGACGCCGTGATGGCGGACGGGCATATCGCGGAACCGCCGCAACTGATCCGCATCGAGCGGCCCTGACGTCGCCGCAAGCCGAGGAAAGTTCATGTCCGAGCACAACGACATCACCGTCCGGCCCCGGGAAGTCATCGAGCGCATCCTTTCGATGGAACTCGTCCGCGTGACCGAGCGCGCCGCCGTCTCCGCCGCGCTGCTTCGCGGACGCGGCGACGAGAAGGCCGCCGACCAGGCCGCCGTCGACGCCATGCGCCGCGAATTGAACAAGCTCCCCATCGACGGCCGCATCGTGATCGGCGAGGGCGAGCGCGACGAGGCGCCGATGCTCTTCATCGGCGAGAAGGTCGGCAACGGCACCGGCCCGAAGGTCGACATCGCCGTCGACCCGCTCGAGGGCACGACGCTCTGCGCGAAGGACATGCCGGGCGCGATCGCGGTGATGGCGATGGCGCAGGCGGGCTCGCTGCTCTACGCGCCCGACGTCTACATGGACAAGATCGCGATCGGCCCCGGCTACGCGCCCGGCATCGTCGATCTCGACGCCAAGCCCGAGGACAACATCCACGCGCTCGCCAAGGCCAAGGGCGTCAAGCCGAGCGAGATCACGGCGCTGATCATGGACCGTCCGCGCCATGCGGAACTGATCGACGCCGTCCGCAAGACGGGCGCCTCGATCCGCCTGATCACCGACGGCGACGTGGCGGGCGTGATCTTCACGGCCATGCAGCAGCAGACGGGCATCGACATCTATCTCGGCATCGGCGGCGCGCCGGAAGGCGTGCTGGCGGCGGCGGCGCTGCGCTGCGTCGGCGGCCAGATGCAGGGTCGCCTGATCCTCGACTCGCAGGAGAAGGTCGAGCGCGCCAAGACCATGGGCATCACCGACCCGCTCAAGAAATACGACATGAACGAACTCGCCTCGGGCGACGTGATCGTGTCGGCGACCGGCGTGACCGACGGCGCGCTGCTCGCGGGCGTCAAGTTCAAGGGCGACGTGATCGAGACGGAGACGATCGTCTACCGTTCGATCACCGGCACGGTGCGCAAGATCTACGGCGAGCACCGCGAAATGGCGAAGTTCAATCTGGACTGAGGACAGGGGCCGAAAGGCCCCTTTTTCTTGCGCGGGGGCGGTAGGCGTCAGGAGTTAGGAGTGGACGGTCGTCGGGCCGCTGCGACCTTTCCCCGTCATGCCCGCGCATGACGGGATGGGGATGGACACGGGACCACTTCCTGCCGCCTCCCGCCTTGTATCCCCGGATCACGTGGCGTCGAATCGGGGCGTCGGGTAAGCCGACGCCATGTCCCGCGCATTTCTCGGCGTCGAACGTTCTTTGACGGGCCGTCGATGGCGCGACCGGCTCGACGACGCCGGGCGCGCATCGGCTCTCGCCATGGTGCAGGAACAGGGCATTCCCGACGTGCTCGCCCGCGTGCTCGCGGGGCGCGGCGTCGCCGCGGCCGACGTGCCGCTCTTCCTCGACCCCAAGCTCAAGATCCTGATGCCGGATCCGTCCGTGCTCCGGGACATGGAGCCCGCCGTCGAACGGATCACGTCCGCGATCCGCAAGGGCGAGACGGTCGCGATCTTCGGCGATTACGACGTCGACGGCGCCTGTTCGGCCGCGCTCCTCGCCCAGTTCCTCGATCATGCGGGCACGCCGCGTCTCATCCACATTCCCGATCGGCTGATCGAAGGCTACGGCCCGAACGTCGATGCGGTCCGCGCGCTGGCGGGGCAGGGGGCCTCCCTCCTCGTCACGGTCGATTGCGGGACCACGAGCCATGACGTGTTCCGCGAGGCGCGGCTTCTCGGCCTCGACGTGGTCGTGCTCGATCATCATCAGGCCCCCGAAACGCTCCCCGAAGCGGCGGCGATCGTGAACCCGAACCGCCTCGACGATCTTTCGGGTCTCGGCCATTGCTGCGCGGCGGGCGTCGTCTTCCTCACCCTCGTGGCGCTCAACCGGGCGCTGCGCTCCGAAGGATATTGGAGCGGCGCCCGCGCCGAGCCGGATCTGCTCGCCTTTCTCGATCTCGTGGCGCTCGCGACCGTCGCCGACGTCGTGCCCCTGCGCGGGGTCAACCGCGCCTTCGTGCGGCAGGGCATCCAGGTGATGCGCCGGCGGGGCAGGACGGGCCTGCGCGCGCTCGCCGACGCCGCGGGCCTCAACGGCCCCGTCGAGCCCTATCATCTGGGTTTCCTGCTCGCGCCGCGCATCAATGCCGGAGGCCGCATCGGCGACGCCGCCTTGGGCGCGCGGCTGTTGCTGACGGCCGACGACGTCGACGCCGGGACGATCGCCGCCGATCTCGATCGCCTGAACCGCGAGCGTCAGGCCATCGAACAGGCGATGGTCGCCGAAGCCGAGGCGGAAGCGCTGGGAATGACGGGCATCGACGAGACGGGCGCGCCCGTGCTCGTCCTCGCTTCGCCGCATTGGCACCCGGGCGTCGTCGGCCTCGTCGCGTCGCGCCTGAAGGAGCGCTTCGCGCGCCCGAGCTTCGCGATCGCGCTCGACCCGTCCGGGCGGGGCACCGGATCGGGGCGCAGCATTCCCGGCGTCGATCTCGGCCGCGCCGTCCGCGCCGCCGTCGAAGCGGGGATCGCGGCGAAGGGCGGCGGCCACGCGATGGCCGCGGGCGTCACCGTCACGGCCGACGCCGTCCCGGCCCTGAGGGCGTTCCTCGAGGAACGCCTCGCCGATGATGTCGCCCGCGCGGGAGCCGACGACGCGCTCGACGTCGACGCGGCGGTGACCGCGGGCGGCGCGACCGCGGCTCTGATCGAGGAACTCGAAAAGGCGGGTCCGTTCGGGTCGGGTCATCCCGAACCGACCTTCGCATTGCCCGCGCATCGGCTCGTGGAGGCCGCGGAAGTGGGCAACGGCCATGTCCGCGTGCGTCTGCGGGCGGGCGACGGCGCGAGCATCAAGGGGATCGCCTTCCGGGCGGTCGGCAAACCGCTCGGTCAGGCCCTGCTGTCGAACAGGGACGCCGTCCTGCATGTCGCGGGACATCTCGCGGTCGATCGTTGGGGCGGCGGCGCGACCCCGCAGATCCGGATCGGGGACGTCGCCGCGGCGCGCTGAACGCGGGCGGGCGGCCTATCGCCCGCCGCCGCGCTGCTCCTGCATGAAGATGTAGAGTCCCGCCAGCACGATCACGCCCGCGCCCAGAAGCATCTGCGGGTCGGGAACGTCGCCGAAGATGAGCCATCCGAACAGCAGCGCCCAGGCGATCTGCGTATACTGATAGGGCACGACCACGGCCGCGGGCGCGAGCTTGAGCGAGCGGTTGACGCACATATGCGCGAGCGCCGCCACGATCCCCAGAAGGGCGAGAAGGCCGAGGTCGATCGTCGTCGGCGGTGTCCAGGCGAAGGGCGCGGCGACGAGGCCGAAGGCGAGCGCGCCCCCGGTCTGCCAGGTCACGAGAACCGTATCGCCCGTGCCGCGCAGCAGGCGGGACGTGATCATCATCAACGCGAAGGCGAGGCTGCCGAAGACCGCGATCAGCGAATGGATCGAGAGGCTCGCCGTCGACGGGCGCAGCGCGATGATCACGCCCACGAAACCGACGAGCACGGCCATCCAGCGCCGCCATCCGATCTTCTCTCCGAGCAGCGGGCCCGCCAGCGCGGCGACCCAGATCGGTCCGGCGAGATAGAAGGCCACGACGTCGGCGAGCGGCATCGCCGAGACCGCCCAGTAGAAGAACCCGACTTCGATGGTGGACAGCACGACGCGCACGGCCTGAAGGCCGGGGCGCGCGGGCTTCAGGATCGGTTCCGCGCCGGTCCGGATGATCAAGGGCGCCAGCATCACGAAGGCCGCGACGCTGCGGATGAGCAGCACCTGCCCGACCGAATAGGTCGCGACGAGCCATTTGCCCATGACGTCGTTGATGACGAACAGGAGAATGCCGAGCAGCATCATGCCGATGCCGAGAACGGCGGCGTTGCGGTGATCGCCCGAGCGCTCTTCTGCGACCGGGGATGCGGTGACGTCGCCTGCGGCCCGCTCCGCGACGCGCGCGTCTTCCGCGACGACGCCGTCGTCGGTCTTCCGATTCGTTTCCATCGACATTTCCGTCCCGATTTTTTCCCTGCCTATCGTCCGCGCGCGGCCCTTGTCCAGCTTTCGCAGAGGGTTTCGTCGCGGGCCGACTTCGCCGGCCGGGAAAGATCGTCGGTCGACGGTGCGAATGCGGCCGGAAAGCCGGTGCACGGCTCTTGTCGAACCTCTTCGGAGCCCCTATAAGCCCGGGCGTCGCCCGATGCGGTCTCGCAGCGGGCCATGCGCGGTCTTCGTCTATCGGTTAGGACGGCTGCCTTTCACGCAGCAAAGACGGGTTCGATTCCCGTAGACCGCGCCACTCCCGCCTCATCCATGCCCGCAAGGACGATGCCGCGCGACGCCGCGCGCCTGATCGCGCGAAGGCATGAAAAAAGGGCCCGTGGACCGGACCCTTTTCCCGAATTCGTTCCGATCGACTTCCGCTCAATCGCAGACGCGGACCCTGCGCGTCTGGATCGTATCGCCCCAAGCGTCGACGACGCGTTCGCGGACGATCCGGCATTGCGGTGCGTAGTGGCGCTCCACATAGACGGGGCGCGGCGCGGAATAGGCGGGCGCATAGCCGTGATAGGCCGGGGCGTAGCCGCCGCCGTAATAGCCGCCGCCGTATCCGCCGCCGTAACGGGGAGCATATCCGCCGCCGTAGACGGGCGCCGCATGCGCTTGGTTCTGCATCAGGATGCCGCCGAGCACGGCGCCCGCCGCAAGCCCGCCGATCAAGGCCGCGTTGCGGCCCCTCTTGGCCTCGGCCTCTCCCGTGCCCGCGACGGTGGCGCCCGCGATCGTCAGGAGAGCAAGGGCCGCTGCGGCGGTCTTCCGGATGGCGTTCATGACACGAATTCCTCTGGTCTTCGATGCCGCCTTTCTTGGAGCACGTCGGCTGAACGGGACCTGAACGACGGGGGCTTCCGGTCGCGGCCGTCCGATACGGGCGGGGCGACCCGCGATGAGACTTTCCGCCGACGCGCCCCGAGTCTTGACGGCCCGAAGGCCGCGGCGCATGTTGCCGGGCATGGCGAATGCGCGGATGATCATCTGCTCGAGCATTTGCGGCTAGCGACACACGCCGGCCGCCCTTCGTCCTTTGTCCGAAAGAAACGGGATCGATGCGGGAGGCCGGCGCCGACGGCGGATTCACGCATGACCCTGAGGCTCTACAACACTCTGACCCGCTCGAAGGAGCCCTTCGCGCCGATCGATCCGGCGAATGTGCGGATGTATGTGTGCGGGCCGACGGTCTACGACTACGCCCATATCGGCAATGCGCGTCCGGTGATCGTGTTCGACGTGCTGTATCGGCTGTTTCGGCACGTCTACGGCGAGAAGCATGTCACCTATGTCCGCAACATCACGGACGTGGACGACAAGATCAACGACCGGGCCGCGCGCGACTTCCCCGATCTGCCGCTCAACGAGGCGATCCGCCGCGTGACCGAGGCGACCGCCGCGCAGTTCCATGCGGACGTCAAGGCGCTCGGCTGCCTTCCGCCGGACCATGAGCCGCGGGCCACCGAGCATATCGAGGGGATGAAGGAGATCATCGAGCGGCTCGTCGCGGGCGGCTTCGCCTATGTCGCGGAAGGGCACGTGCTGTTCTCCCCCGCCGCGATGGACGCCGCGGGCGGGCCGCTGCCGCGCTACGGCGCGCTCGCCAACCGTTCGCTCGACGAGATGATCGCGGGCGCGCGCGTCGACGTCGCGCCCTACAAGAAGGACGCGACGGATTTCGTCCTCTGGAAGCCCTCCAAGGCGGGCGAGCCGGGCTGGCCTTCGCCCTGCGGCATCGATGGGCTCGGCCGGCCGGGCTGGCACATCGAATGCTCGGCGATGAGCCGCGCGCATCTCGGCGAGGTGTTCGACATCCACGGCGGCGGCATCGACCTCGTCTTTCCGCATCACGAGAACGAGATCGCCCAATCCACCTGCGCCTTCGGCCAGGGGCTGATGGCGCGCGTGTGGATGCACAACGGCTTCCTGCAGGTCGAAGGACAGAAAATGTCCAAGAGCCTCGGGAATTTCGTGACGATCCATCAGCTGTTGGAGACGGAGACCTTCGGCGGGAGGGCGTGGCACGGGGACGTGCTGCGGCTCGCGATGCTGAGGACGCATTACCGGCAGCCGATCGACTTCACGGTGAAGGCCTTGGAGGAGGCGGAGAAGGCGCTGCTCGGCTGGCGGGCCGACGTCGTCCCGTCCTCGACCGTGGACCCGGAGGCGATCGAGGCGCTGTCGGACGATCTCAACACGGCCTCGGTCGTGGCGCGGCTGCACGGGATCAAGGATCCGTCGGTACGGGCGGCGACGTTGGATTTCCTCGGATTTGGTGCGACCGCCGCGGAGATCGCGGTCCATGATGCGCAGGTCCGCGGCATCGCCCGGACGGTGGACGATGCGCGCGTCTCATCCCTGATCTCCGCCCGCCTCGACGCGCGACGCCGCAAGGATTTCGCCGAGTCCGACCGCATCCGCGACGAGCTCGCCGCGATGGGCATCGCGCTCAAGGACGGCAAGGATCCCGCGACGGGCGAACCCGTCACCACCTGGGAGGTGAAGCGATGATCGACCCCGACAAGCAGGCCGAGATCGACGCGCTCGTCGCGGCGCGGATCAAGGCGCGGACGGACAAGGATTTCGCCGAGGCCGACCGCATTCGCGAGGTCATCGTCTCCATGGGCGTCACGATCATGGACGGCCGAGACCCGATCACCGGCGAATGGATCACCCGCTGGGAAATCCGCGACCGGCCGGGCTCCGAGTGACCATGCTGCGAGCGGCCATGCTCCGCACCGACGGAAAGGGCGCTCCCTTCTCCCCGATGCATTTCATCCGACTTTTTCCGGACGCCTTCTCATGACATCCCGCGAACGCCTGTATCTTTTCGACACGACCCTGCGCGACGGCGCTCAGACGACGGGCGTCGATTTCTCGATCGACGACAAGCGGCAGATCGCGACCATGCTCGACGGGCTCGGGATCGATTATGTCGAAGGCGGCTATCCCGGCGCGAACCCGCTCGACACGGAATTCTTCGCGGAGAAGCGCACGAAGCGGGCGATCTTCACCGCCTTCGGCATGACGAAGCGCGCGGGTCGGTCGGCGGCGAACGATCCCGGCGTCGCGGCGCTTCTCGATTCCAAGGCCGAAGCGATCTGCTTCGTGGCCAAGAGCTGGGACTATCACGTCCATGTCGCGCTGGGATGCACGCTCGAGGAAAACCTCGAAGGCATCGCGGATTCGATCCGTGCGGCGACGGCGGCCGGGCGCGAGGCCATGCTCGATTGCGAGCATTTCTTCGACGGCTGGAAGGCGAACCCCGATTACGCGCTCGCCTGCGCCCGCACCGCCTACGAGGCCGGGGCGCGCTGGGTGGTGCTCTGCGACACCAACGGCGGCACGCTGCCGCACGAAGTGACCGAGATCGTCGCGGCGGTGACGAAAGTCGTGCCCGGAACGCATCTCGGCATCCATGCGCATGACGACACCGGCAACGCGGTCGCGAATTCGCTGGCCGCGGTGCGCGCGGGTGCGCGCCAGATTCAGGGCACGCTGAACGGCCTCGGCGAGCGCTGCGGCAATGCGAACCTCGCCACGCTCATCCCGACCTTGAAGCTGAAGCCCGCCTTCGCCGAAGGCCTCGAGATCGGCGTCGACGACAAGGCCCTCGGTGAATTGACCCATGTTTCCAGAGCGTTGGACGAACTTCTGAACAGGGCGCCGAATCGCCACGCGCCCTATGTCGGCGCGTCCGCCTTCGCCACCAAGGCGGGGATCCACGCCTCGGCGGTCCTCAAGGACCCGAAGACCTACGAGCATGTGACCCCCGAGACGGTGGGCAACCGCCGGCTGGTGCTGGTCTCGGATCAGGCGGGCAAGTCCAACGTGCTGGCCGAACTCGAACGGCTCGGGATCGAGGTGCACAAGGATGACCCGCGCGTCGCCCGCGTGCTCGAAGAGGTCAAGGACCGCGAGGCGCTCGGCTATGCCTATGAGGGCGCGGACGCGTCCTTCTTCCTCCTCGCCAAGCGGGTGCTGGGGCAGGTGCCCGAGTTCTTCACGGTCGAACGCTTCAAGGTGAACGTCGAGCGCCGCTGGAACGCGATGGGTGAACTCGTGACCGTCGCCGAGGCCATCGCCAAGGTGCGGGTGGGCGACGAGGTGCTGATCTCCGCGGCCGAGGGCAACGGTCCCGTCAACGCGCTCGATCTCGCCTTGCGCAAGGATCTCGGGCGCTATCAGCATTTCATCGAAGGGCTGGAGCTGGTGGACTACAAGGTCCGCATCTTCCGGGGCGGCTCCGACGCGGTCACCCGCGTCCTGATCGAATCCGCCGACGAGACGGGCGAGCGCTGGACGACGGTGGGCGTCTCCGCGAACATCATCGACGCGTCCTTCCAGGCGCTGATCGACTCGATCACCTACAAGCTCGTGATCTCCGGCGCGGCGGCCTGAGCGGGAGCTCGGCCGAGAGCGTGAATTCGCGCCCCGGGCCCTACATCCGTTCCCGGATGAGGCCTTCCTCGCCGGCGTCCACGCCGAAGCGGCGCGCGGCGGACAGCAGCATGGGCACCACGTCTTCCGCCTTCTCGCCGACGAGATATTTGATCTCGAGGCCGGGGCGGATGAAGCCCGTCTCGCGCATATGCTCGAGAAGCACGAGAAGCGGCTTCCAGAAGTTCTTGGTGTTCAACATCAGGATCGGCTTGGAATGCCGTCCGAGCTGCGCCCACGTCATCTGTTCGACGAGTTCTTCCAGCGTGCCGATGCCGCCGGGGAGGGCGACGAAGGCGTCGGCCTTTTCGAACATCAGGCGTTTGCGGGTATGCATGTCCGGGACGACGATCAGTTCCTGCGCGTCCGGCAACATCAATTCCCGCGCCTTCAGGAAATCGGGGATGATCCCCGAAACCTCGCCGCCATGGTCGAGCACCGAGCGCGCGACGATGCCCATCAGCCCGACATTGCCGCCGCCGTAGACGAGCCTGATTCCGCTCTCGGCCATGGATTTTCCGAGCGCCGCGGCGGCCGCCGAAAAGGCGGGATCCGTCCCCGGGCCCGAACCGCAATAAACGCAGATCGATCGAATATCCGTCATCGGACGCATGCTCGCATCGGCGCTTCCCGTCGGTCAATCGCGCCGCCCGAAAACCGCCGTCTTTTCTGGTCGATGATGGCCGGAACGGTTAAGCTGCCGAAGGTGCATCGTGATCGGAGTCGCCCAGTCATGAATCGTGGTCTGAAGCTGCTCCTCTTCGTGCTGCTTCCGGCGGCAGCCCTCGGCGGAGCGGTCTGGCGTTTCGGCATGCCGACGGAGGCGATCATGCCCTCCGAAACGGCTTCGGTCCCGGCCCCCACGGTCGCGGCGTCGCCGCCGCCTCCGCCTCCGCCGTCCCCCGAGCCCGCCAAGCCCGCCGAACCGACTCCCGTTCCGCCGCCCGCGCCGTCCGTTCTCGCTCCCCCCGCGACGCCCGCTCCCGCGCTCGCGCTTTCTCCGGCGAAGAAGCCCGACGCCGAACCGCCCGCCTTCGATCTCGTCCGCGTCGAGCCGGACGGTTCGCTCGTCGTCGCCGGACGGTCCTCGCCCGACGCCGCCGTCGCCCTGCTGCGCAACGGCGAAGCTTGGGACCGCGCGACCGCCAATGCGACGGGCCAGTTCGCCATGACCCCGAAGCCTTTGCCCGCCGGCACGCATGAATTGTCGCTCGCCGCCACGCTGCCCGACGGGCGGACGGCGTCGTCCGTCCAGATCGTCACGGTCGACGTGCCCGTGGCGCGCGGGGGAGACGTCGTGGTCGCGCTGGTCGCCCCCGATCGTCCCACGCAGATCCTGAGCCCGCCCCGCACGCCGGCGCCGGCGCCGGCGCCCTCGGTCGGCATCGCCGGAAAGCCCGACGCGGCCGCCTCCCAGCCCGAAGAGCGGCGCAACGTCGAAATCGCCACGGTCGAGCAGGAGGTCGGCGGAACCTTCTTCGCCGCGGGAACGGCGCATCCGGGCGCCACCGTGCGGCTCTACGTCAATGACAGCTATCTCGCGACCGCGACCGCGGGGGGCGACGGCAAATGGTCCTTCTCCGTGGGCAAGGGGCTGACCGAAGGCAGTTACCGCGTGCGTCTCGACGACGTGCGCCGGTCGGACGGCAAGGTGCTTTCGCGGGCCGAAGTGCCCTTCGAATTCGCCGCGCGGCCGCCGCTGCAGGGTTCGCTCGCCAAAACCGCGGACCCGTCCACCGTCGTGGTTCCCGAAGTGAAGACGACCACCGTCGCGCGGGGCGACAGTCTTTGGCGCATCAGCCAGCGCATCTACGGCAACGGCCGGCGCTACATCGTGATCCATCGCGCCAATGAGGAGCAGATCCGCAATCCGGATCTCATCTATCCCGGCCAAGTCTTCGTCCTGCCGACGGAAAAGACGAATTGAGGGAATGAGGGCGGCGGGCTCCTTTCCCGTCGCAAGGAAGCAGGACGCGGATGCCCGCAGGCGCGGGCATGACGGCGGAGAGCCGCGGGCATGACATGCAATCCACCTCTCTTCGTCATCCCGGCCGCAGCGCAGCGGAGGGCCGGGATCCACGTCTTTCTTTTCCTGCCGCACCGAAGACGTGGATGCCCGCAGCCGCGGGCATGACGGCGGAGAGCCGCGGGCATGACATGCAATCCACCTCTCTTCGTCATCCCGGCCGCAGCGCAGCGGAGGGC
>JAIXTT010000117.1 GCA_027483795.1 Hyphomicrobiales bacterium | reverse complement strand
ATGTCGCCCGTGATGCCGCGCTCCATGACGTATTTCACGCCGTCGAATTCACGGATCTCCTTGCCGTCGGCGACGATCGTGCCGACGCCCGTCTTCGTGAAGAAGGCCGGGATGCCCGCGCCGCCCGCACGGATGCGCTCGGCGAGCGTGCCCTGAGGCGTGAATTCGAGCTCGAGCTCGCCCGCGAGATACTGCTGGGCGAACATCTTGTTCTCGCCGACATAGGACGAGATCATCTTTCTGATCTGGCGGGTTTCGAGCAGGGCGCCGAGACCGACGCCGTCGATGCCCGCATTGTTCGAGACGACGGTGAGGTTCTTCGCGCCCGAATCGCGGATCGCGCCGATCAGAGCCTCGGGAATGCCGCAGAGGCCGAAGCCGCCCGAGAGGATGGTCATGCCGTCCTTCAGAAGGCCGGCGAGCGCCGTCTTGGCGTCGGGGTAAACCTTGTTGCTCACGCTCGTCCTTTCAGAATTCTCGCGCGCACGGCCCAGGCCGCGCTCTCCCGGAGTTTGCACGACCCGCAATATCGGGTCCACCGGCAGGCGGGCAAGTCTTACAAGAGATATCAGCTCTGCAGCGCGGCCGTTTCCGAAGCTGAATCCGCCTCTCGCCGGCGCGTCGCGGCCGCGGCGGCCTCGCCGGACGCGCGCGTCAACAGGACGACGGGGACGAGACCGACCAGAACGATCAGCAGCGAGGCGAGCGCGCCGTCCTCGAACACGCCGCGGCCCGCATGGGCGTAGACGGCGGTCGCGAGCGTCTCGACGTTGAGCGGCCGCAGCAGCAGCGTGGCGGGCAGTTCCTTCATCGCGTCGACGAAGACGAGCAGCGCCGCCGACGCCAGCGCGGGGCGCAGCAGCGGCCAATGGATGTCGCGGATCAGAAGCCCCGGCGAATGGCCGAGCGTGCGGGCCGCATCGTCCACATGGCGGGAGACGCCTCCGAAGCCGCCCTCGACGCCGCCCACGGCGATGCCGACGAAGCGGACCATATAGGCGATCACCACGCCCGCGCCCGCGCTCGTCAGGATCAGCCCCCAGCGGCCGCCGAACAGGGCCGACAGCGCCTCCGCGAGAAGATTGTCGAGCCCCGCGAGCGGCCCGAGAAGGGCCACGGCGACGACGGTGCCCGGAAGCGCATAGCCGAGGCTCGCGATCCGCGCCGCGGCGGCCGCGGGACGTCCCGGCAGGATGCGGACCGCCGTCGCGATCATGGCGCCCAGCAGCAGGGTCAGGAGCGTCGCGGTGCCCGCGAAGACGACCGTGGCGAGGATCTGCGAGGACAGTCCGGGATCGACGCGCGCGCCGCGTTTCAAGGCTTCGACGGCGAGGAAGGCCGCGGGAAGGCCGAAACCGAGCAGCGGCGGCAGAGCGCAGGCGCAGGTCGCCGCCATGCCGCGCAGGCCGCGCAGCGGCGTCGGATCCTGCGCGCGGGGCTTCTTCGCCGACGACGCGAAGCCGCGCGCTCCGCGCGAACGGATTTCTACGAGGATGAGCATGGTGACGAAGGCGAGCAGGACCAACGAAAGCGCCGCCGCGCCCGGCAGGCTGCCGCGGTTCAGCCACGTCGTGTAGACCGTCACGGTGAGGGTGCGGACGCCGAGGTGATCGGCCGCGCCGATGTCGTTCAAGGCCTCCAGCAGGGCGAGGGACAGACCCAGCGCGACCGCGGGGCGCGCCATCGGAAGCGCGATGCGCAGGAAGATCTTCGCGGGAGAGGCGCCGAGCGTCCGCGCGGCCTCGATCAGGCTCGCGCTCTGGACGGCGAACAGCGCCCGGACGGGGAGATAGACGTAAGGGTAGAGCACGAAGCCCAGCAGCAGGATCGCGCCGGGCATCGAACGCACGTCCGGAAAGGCGTAATCCGCGCGGCTCTTGAAGCCGAACAGCGCGCGATAGGCCGTCTGGACCGGGCCGAAGGGCTCGAGGATCTCCACCCAGCAATAGGCGATGATGTAGGTCGGAACCGCGAGCGGCAGGGTGAGAGCCACGGCGAGGAAGCCGCGGCCGGGAAATCGGAACGCCGTCACCAGCCAGGCCGCGCCGACGCCGAGCAAGGTCGTCACGAGGCCGACGCCCGCGAGCAGGATCGCGGTGTCCGCGGTCGCCGCGGGAAGGACGATCGAAAAGACGTGCCGGACCGGCGAGAGGTCGCCGCCGATCGCGATCCACGCCAAGGACAGAAGCGGCAGCGCGATCAGCAGAACGCCGAAGGCCGCCGCCGCCTTGAGGGCGACCACGGCACGGGAACGACCAGGCCCGGCGCGCCGCGCGGAGCCCGAAATCGCATTCGGCGGGAAACGCGCGGGAATCAACGGTCGAAGCCGACCTTGTCCGCGAGGATGCTCGCCGCATCGCGCTGCGCGGCGATCGCCGCGGGCGGTGTCGGATCCGGGGAGATGGCCCCGAAGAGCTTCGTCGTGGCATTCGCCGCGATGCCGGCGCGGACCGGATATTCGTAATTGAGGTCGGCCAGAAGGTTCTGGGCCTGCTCGCCGACGAGGAACTCGATCAGCTTCACCGCCTCGGCCCTGTTCGGCGCGTTCTTGGCGACGGCCGCGCCGGAGACGTTCACATGCGTGCCGCCGCCCGCGAAACGGCTGTCGAGCACCTTCACCGCTTCCCCCCACGTCTTCTGAGCGGCATCCGTGCCGTTGAGCATCAGGCCCATGTAATAGGTGTTCGCGATCCCGATGTCGCAGACGCCCGCGCGGATGTCGCGCGCGACGTCGCGGTCGCCGCCCGACGGTTTTTTCGCGAGGTTCGCCTTGACCCCGGCGAGCCAGCGTTCCGCCTGCGCCGGTCCCAGCCTCACGATCGCAGCGGCGATCAGCGACTGATTGTAGGGATGCTGGGCGGACCGGATGCAGACCCGGCCCTTCCATTTCGGATCGGCGAGTTCTTCGTAAGTGATCGCGTCCTGCTTCACGCGTTCCTTCGAGGCATAGACCACGCGCGAACGCAGCGTCGTGGCGAACCAGCGGCCGTTCGGGTCGCGCAGCGCTTCGGGAACCGTCGCCTTCAGCGCGGCGCTGTCCACGGGCTGCGTGATCCCCATGTCCGCGGCCCGCACGAGGCGCGCGACGTCGACCAGAATCATCACGTCGGCGGGAGAATGGGCGCCTTCGGCCCGGACCCGCTCTTCGAGACCGTCCTTGACGAAGACGAGGTTCACTTTGGTGCCGCTCGCCTGCGCATAGGCGTCGAGGACGGGCTTGATCAGTTCCGCTTCGCGGGACGTGTAGACGTTGACCTCGCGGGCCGAGGCGGCGCCGGCGAGGACGCAGGCGCAGACGGCGAAGGCCGCACCCGAGGCGATCTTGAGACCCATGTCTTTCTCCTGGGGCGGAGTTCAAGGCTCCGTCACGGGGATCCGATGCCGCCGAAAAACCATGCCCGCGATCGAGCGTCAACAAAATACGAAACGAAATCAATAGTTTGTAGCATTTCTAAACTGGAATGGTTCTGAAGTGCGCGGGAACTTCGCGGCGACGTTCGGGGTTGAGCGTGATCAAGGCGCGAAGCCGGCTTCCGCGGGACGATCGAAGGATATGGAGGGCAAGGCCATGCAGCTTCCCGACGGGTTCAAAAGGATCGTTCTTCATCTCGCGCGATCGAAGACGCATCCGGAAGGATCGGCGCGCTTCGGTTACGAGCTGGTGGTGCCGCTCACGGCGGAGGGGCGGATCGATGCGGCGCTTTGGGCGACGCATAAGGCCGATTGCCGGGTCCGCCGGTTCCGGAACGGCGAATCGGACTCGCTCGGCCGCGTCGTGCATCGGGCGGGCGGGGAAAGGGGCGCGCGCTGGATCTTCGACTACGACCGGTCGACGGAATTCGACGACGAAGCGGGGTATCGGCTGGGCGATCACGTCTTCGCGCCCGGCGAATATGTCTCGATCCGCGACGAGGAGAACGAGATGCACACGTTCCGCGTCGTGACGGTGACCGACGCGGCGTGAGTCAGCCGCGCTTCTTCGCGTTCCGGATCAAGGCCCAGATCTTTTCGGGCGTGGCGGGCATATCGACATGCGTCACGCCGTATTCGGCCAGCGCGTCGACGATCGCGTTCATGATCGCGGGGAGGGAGCCCGCGCAGCCCGCCTCGCCGCAGCCCTTCGCGCCGAGGAGATTGGTCGTCGCGGGCATGGGACGGCTTTCCACCGTGAAGAACGGCGCGTCGGCCGCACGCGGCATCGCATAATCCATGAAGGAGCCCGTCACGAGCTGGCCGCTCTCGTCGAAGACGGTCCGTTCCATCACGGCTTGGCCGAGCCCTTGAACCACGCCGCCGTGCAACTGGCCTTCGACGAGCATCGGGTTGATGATCGTCCCGAAATCGTTCACCGCCGTGTAGCGGACGAGGGCGACGACGCCCGTCTCCGGATCGATCTCGACCTCCGCCACGTGGCAGCCGTTCGGGAAGGCCGAGGGTGCGCCCTCGTGGATGTGGTCGACGTCGAGCGTGGCGGGCATGTCGGGCGGCAGCGCGATCGTGCCCTCGTTCAGCATGCGCGCGAGATCCATCAGGCCGACGCCCCGATCCGTCCCGACGATCCGGAAGGTCCCGCGGTCGAATTCGATGTCGGCGACGCCCGCTTCGAGAAGGTGCGACGAAATCATCCGCCCGCGCTCGATCACCTTGTCGCCCGCTTCGGCCACGGCCGCGCCGCTGGCCATGGCGGATTTCGAGCCGCCCGTCCCGCCGCCCGCGATCAACCGGTCGCTGTCGCCCTGCACCAGCCGGATGCTCTCGAACGGGATTCCCAGTTTCTGCACGAGCACCTGCCCGAAGGCCGTGCGGTGCCCTTGTCCGAAATCCAGCGTGCCGGTGACGATGGTGACGGTCCCGTCCTTTTCGAAACGGATGCCGCCCATCTCGCTCGTCGGCGCCGCGGTGACTTCGAGATATTGGCCGATGCCGCGCCCGCGCAGTCGCCCGCGCTTCCGGCTCGCCGCCTTGCGGGTCTTGAAACCCTTCCAGTCCGCGGCTTCCAGCGCGCGGTCCAGCAGCCCCGTGAAGTCGCCGGAATCATAGGTCATGCCGGAGGCGGCCTTGTAGGGCAGCCGGCCCGCGGGGATGTGGTTGCGCCGGCGCATGACGGCGGGGTCGATGCCCATTTCGCGCGCGGCGGTCTCGATGAGGCGTTCCATGTAGTAATTGCCTTCGGGGCGCCCCGCGCCGCGATAGGCCGTCGTCGGCACGGTGTTGGTGAACACGCAGAGCGCGCGGACGCCGATCAGCGGCGTGCGATAGACGCTCGCGATGTTCTTGGCGACGTTGAGCGTGCCCATCATCGGGCCGAAGGCGGTCATGTAGCCGCCGAGATTGCAGAGGCCGTCGACGCGGAGGGCGAGGATGCGGCCGCGCGCGTCGAGCGCGAGTTCCGCCCGGACCTCGTGATCGCGCCCGTGATGATCGGACAGGAAGGCGTCGGACCGACGGTCGGTCCATTTCACGGGCTTGCCGAGCGCCCGTGCCGCATGAAGCAGGGCGACATATTCGGGGAAGACGGAACCCTTCATGCCGAAGGAGCCGCCGACCTGACCCGTGACGACGCGGATCTTGTCCTTCGGCGTCTTGAGCGCATCGGCGAGATTGTTGCGCATGCCGAGCGCGCCCTGACTGCCCACCGTCATGGTGAAGCGGCCGGATTTCCGATCATGTTCCGCAAGCGCGGAGCGCGGCTCGAGCGCGTTCACGACCACGCGGTTGTTGACGATGTCGAGCCGCGTGACGTGCGCCGCCGAGGCGAAGGCCGCGTCGACCGCGGCGGCGTCGCCGAAACGGTAGTCGAGGGCGACGTTGCCGGGCGCGTCGTCGTAGATGTTCGGAGCGCCCGCGGCGAGCGCCGCATGGGCGTCGATCACGGCGGGGAGTTCGTCGATTTCGAGGACGACGGCCTCGGCCGCGTCCTGAGCCTGCAGGGCCGACTTGGCGACGACGAGCGCCAGCGGATCGCCGACGAAGCGCACCTTGTCCGTGGCGAAGGCCTCCCGCCGCGTCCGACGCATCGGCGAGCCGTCGGGCTGGGTGAAGGGCAGGGCGGAGCCGAGGCGACCGTAATCCAGGAGGTCATGGCCCGTGTAGACGGCGACCACGCCGGGCATCGCGAGCGCGGCGTCGGTATCGATGCGCTTCAGCACGCCGTGCGCATAGGGGCTGCGGACCACGGCGGCATACAACTGCCCGGCGGCGGCGACGTCGTCGGTGAACCGGCCTTCGCCCCGGACCAGCATCGGATCTTCCGCACGCGGGACGGGCTGTCCGATGCCGAATTTGGTGATCGCGAGATCATGATCGGAGACGCGGACGTTCATCGGGCACTTCCTTGCGCGGGACACCTGCGAGGACCGTTATAGCGGCCTTCCCGGAACGTGGAACCAAGCCTCCGCATGGGCGGCATGTCCGAGGCGGGAACGTGGCGCGTTCCGGCGCCCCGACCGCAAGCCCTCGGTCGCTCACTCCGCGGCGAAAAGATCGCCCGAGGCCGGCAAGGCGGGATCGTCGCCGCGCGGTTTCTCGACGCCTTTCGGGTCGCCCGGAGCGGTCTCCTGGTCGAGATCGGGAATGGCGACGATGCGGTTTCCGGCGAAATCGGTCCGCTGCACGATGAAGCCGCGCTCCTCCATATAGGCGAGCAGACGCCGCGCCCGCCCGGCCGAGCGGCTCCCGAACGTCCGGGCGACGGCTTCGTCCGAAGGACAGGGCGCGCCGTCCATCGCGGCGCGGGCCAGCAGCAGGAAAATGCTCTGCAGATCTTCCGGAAGGCGGGCGGAATAATCGATGGCGCGTTCCCAGTCCGCGCTGCGCTCGGGCGTCGCCGCTCCGCCCGCGCGTGCCGCGACGAGACGCCGGCGGAAGGCCGGAAGATCGGGCAGCGGCGCGCCCAGCCGCCGCATCCGGCAGCGGACCTGAAAGTCCTGATAGAGCACCGCGACGGTCTGGAAGGCGGCTTCGGGATCCGAGACGACTTGTCGCATGACCTCTTCGAGCGCGCGCTCGCGCTCCGCCTCCGTCATGTCCGGCGGCGGTTCGGGGGCGGACTCCGGGCGGGAGCGTTCCATCTGCGAGAGGAGATCGGCGGTCGACGGCGGCGCAGCCGGACGAGGCCGCGCCGAACGCGGCGGATCGGGCTCGACGGAAAGGATCATTTCGCGCGCCTCCGCCGGAAGCGGCTCGGGAAGCGGCATCAGCTTCGGGCTCGCGCCCCGCGTCTCCGTCACGACCCCGCCGATCCGGACGGGAAGGGGGCGTTTCGACAAGGCGGGGCCGAGCGCCACGAAGCTCCCCCGCTCGAGATCGCGGAACATTTCGGCTTGGCGGCGGTCCATGCCGAGGAGGTCGGCCGCACGCTGCATGTCGATGTCGAGAAAGGTGCGGCCCATGAAGAAGTTCGAGGCTTCGGCCGCGACGTTCTTGGCGAGCTTGGCGAGGCGCTGCGTGGCGATGACGCCCGCAAGCCCGCGCTTGCGCCCGCGGCACATGAGATTGGTCATCGCGCCGAGAGACAGTTTCCGGCTCTCGTCCGAGACCTCGCCCGCCGCCGAGGGGGCGAAGAGCTGCGCCTCGTCGACGACGACGAGCATCGGATACCAATGGTCGCGTTCCACGTCGAAGAGCCCGCCGAGAAAGGCCGCGGCGCTGCGCATCTGGTCTTCCGCGTCGAGGCCTTCGAGGTCGAGCACGACGGAGACGCGCCGTTTGCGCACGCGTTCGGCGATCCGCTGGAGTTCGCCCTCGCTGCGTTCGCCCTGCACGACGACGTGACCGAAACGGTCGGCCAAGCCGTTGAAGTCGCCTTCGGGGTCGATGACCACCTGCTGGACCCAAGGCGCGCTCTGCTCGAGGAGGCGACGCAGAAGGTGGGATTTTCCCGATCCCGAATTGCCCTGCACCAGAAGACGCGTCGCGAGCAGTTCCTCGAGTTCGAGGAACGCCGGACCGTCGGCGGCGAGGCCCATGTCGATGTCGGTCTTCATGGATGCGCTTAGGGCTCCCCGGCGCTTCGGAAACGAGTCTCGTGCCTAGCACGTGCCGCTCGGAACAGGACCGCGCCGCGGAGGTGAATCCACAGGACTCGTCGGCTCCGGCCCTCTTCGTCATGCCCGCGGCGTTTCTTCTTGATGCCCGCCGCTCCTCCCCGTCATGCCCGCGCACGCGGGCCTCCACGTCTTGTTTGCGAGGCGACCGAAGACGTGGATGCCCGCAGTCGCGGGCATGACGGGGGTGCCGGCATGACGGGGAGGGGCGGGCGGTTCGGGGCGACCGCACTTGCCCCCGGGTCCCTTCCGGGGCATTGAGCGCCGGCCGGATCGTTCCGGCGTCGGTGCCGCACATGCTGTCCTTTCTCGCGACGAGCTTTCCTTTCTTCGCCGTGATCTTTCTCGGCTGGTTCGCGGGCCGGCGCGGGATGTTTCCGCCCGAGGCGGTGCGCATCCTGAACACCTTCGCCTTCATGATCGCGACGCCCGCGCTCATCGTCCGCGTCGTCGCCGCCCAGCCGATCCGGGAGATGTGGAACGGAACCTTCTTCGCGGTGATCGCGGGCGTCGGGATGCTGATCTATTTCTCGACGCGTTTCGTCGCCCTCCGTTACGGGGGCCTCGACGCGGCCCATGCGACGTCGCGCGCTCAGGCGAGCGTCGGTCCGAATTTCGCTTTTCTCGGCGTGCCGCTGATGATCGCCTTTCTCGGCGATCGCGCGGCGGGACCCATCGCGATGGGTCTTCTGTGCGACAATGCGGTGATCATCGCGACCTCGATGGGCATCCTCGAAGTGATCCGCGGGGGCCCGGGTTCCGTCGCCGCCGTGGCCAAGAATCTCGCGCGCGGCGTCGTGCTGAACCCTTTCATGCTTTCGATCGCGGCGGGCATGGCCTTGTCGCTGGCGGGCATCGTGCCGTCCGGTCCCTTCGACCGATTCCTCGCCTTTCTCGGATCGGCCGCGCCGCCGGCAGGCGTGTTCGCGCTCGGGCTCGCCTTGTCGGGCTGGTCGCTGAAGGGCGCCTCGCGCACGATCGTTCCGCTCGCGACCTTGAAGCTCGCGGTCCATCCGTTTCTCGTCTGGGTGGTGCTCGGCCCCGTTCTCGGGCTCGACGCCTTCTGGCAGACGGCGGGCGTGCTCTATGCGGCGCTGCCGACGGCGGCGAACGTCTTCATCATCGCGGAACGCTACGCGTCGGGAAGCCGGCCCATCGCGGCCGTGGTGCTGATCACCACGGTGCTCGCGACCTTCACCTATCCGTTGGCCGTGTGGCTCGTGGCGGGGTGAAGGGGCTAAGCCTTCGCCTTGCCGAAGGGCAGCGGGGCCGTCGCGTCCTCGCTCATCTCGAAGCTCTCGATCCGGCCGAAGGTGTCCCGAAGCCCTTCCGACCATGAGCGGGACAGCTTGCGGAAATAGGGATCGTCCGACTCGATCCGACGTTGTGCGCCCAGCTTCATCGAGTCCCGTTCGTAGATCGTCATGTCGATCGGCATTCCGACCGAAAGATTCGAGCGAAGCGTCGAGTCGAAGGACAGCAGAACCAGTTTCGCGGCGTCGCCCATGCCCATTTCCGGGCGCGCGACGCGGTCGAGGATCGGCTTGCCGTATTTGTGCTCGCCGATCTGGAAGAAGGGCGTGTCCTTCGTCGCCTCGATGAAATTGCCTTCGGCGTAGATCTGGAAGAGCCGAGGCGGCTCCCCGTGGATCTGGCCGCCGAGGATGAAGGAGGCGGCGAAGACCTCGAGCTCCGGCCCGTCGACCTTCTTCACCTCCCGGATCGCCTCGCCGACGAGGCGGGCGGCGCGGAACATCGTCTCGACGTTCAACAGCGAAGGCTCGCCGTCGTCCCGATGCGCGTCGATCTGCTCGTTGAGATTGGAGATGACCGCCTGCGTGACGGCCAGATTGCCCGCCGAGAGCAGGACGAGCACGCGGTCGCCGTCACGTTCCCAGACATGCATCTTCCGGAAAGTGGCGATGTTGTCGAACCCCGCATTGGTGCGGGTGTCCGACGCGAACACGATCCCGCGGTCGAGCCGCAATCCCACGCAGTAGGTCATTCGTCATCCTCGATCGGAAGCGCCAACTTATTGTTGGCATTCCCGGACGACAACCTCGACGCCGAGCCGTTCTTCGCCGCGGCCGAGGCGGATGCCGCGGACGGGTGCGGCCCCGGCCGCGTCGAGACCCACCGCGAGCCGGACATAGGAGTCCGTCGGGCAGACGGCATTGGCGACGTCGAAGCCGATCCAGCCGAGATCGTCCGTGAAGGCTTCGGCCCAGGCGTGGTTCGCCGCCGCGGTCTCGGTTCCTTCCATGTGCAGATAGCCCGTCACGTAGCGGGCCGGGATGCCGAGCGTGCGCGCCCCCGCGATGAAGACATGCGCGTGATCCTGGCAGACGCCGCGCCCGTCCCTGAAGGCGTCGATCGCCGTGGTATGCGCATGGGTCGTGCCGATCTCATAGGCGATCTTCCCGCGGACCGCCGCCATCAGGGCATGGAGGGTCGAGAGGCGGTCGGGGCGTGCGCAGCCGCGCGCGAGGTGGGCGATGGCTTCGCAGGCTCGGGTCGCCGGCGTCCCGCGCAGAAAGACGCCCGGAGGGGCCGCCTCGCCCGTGAAGCCCGCGATCCCCGCCGCGTCCTTCGTCTCCACGGTGCCGCGCGCGACGATCATGCTCCGGCTCACCGGGCCCGGCGGGGTGACGAGATGAACGAGATTGCCGAAGCCGTCGACATAGGACACCGCGCCCTCGATGCCCGGACATGCGATCGTCCAGTCGAGGATGCGCTGCCCCGGCCCCGGCGGCGGGGTGAGGCGGAGCGCCTGCACCATATGCTCGAAAGGGCGTTCGTAGACGTATTCCGTCCGATGTTCGACGAAGACGCGCATGGGACGACCTCAGTTGAAATTGTAGTCGCCCGCGATCGAGCCGGAGACCGCATTGTTCTTCGCGAGGAAATCCGTGAGGAATTCATGCAGTCCGCTTTGGAAGATCGCGTCCATGTCGCCGTCCCTCAGGACGTCGTGGAGCGCCCGCGCTTCGGCGAAGGCCGTCGCGCCGCCGCCCGTGAGCGCGTGGAGCCCTTCGAGCGAGCGCTCGACCCAGCCGACCGAGAAGCGGAGACTGCGCGGCATTTCCTGTCGCAGGATCAGGAATTCCGCCACGTTCCAAGGACGATAGCGGTCCTTGTAGACGTGCCGGTAGGAGCGGTGCGCCGAGACCGAGCGCAGGATCGTCTCCCATTGATAGGCGTCGACCTCCCCGCCCACCGAAGCGTTCGAGGGCAGCAGCACGTAGTATTTGACGTCGAGGATGCGCGCGGTGTTGTCCCCCCGCTCGATGAAGGCGCCGAGCTGGCTGAAGTGATAACCTTCGTCGCGCAGCAGCGTTCCGAGGAGCGAACCGCGGAACAGGTTCGAACGCATGCGGACCCAATCGAGGAACTCCGGCAGACGCCCCGAGGCGAGATCGGCGGGCTTGATCGCGGAGAACTCGATCCAGGTCGAGTTCAGCGCCTCCCACATCTCGCGGGTGAGGGCGGTGCGGACGGCGCGGCCGTTGTTGCGCGCGGTTTCGAGGCAGCAGCGGACCGAGGAGGAGTTGTCCCGGTCGAAGAGGAGCCAGTGCTGCGCCTTCTCCGCGCTGACCTCGCCGTGTTTGCGCACGAAGCCGTCGAAGTTTCCGGCTGCGATCAGCGTCGATTTCCAGTCTTCGCGGTGTCCCTGTCCGACGTCGGGCGTGAGCGAGATGCGATAGCCCGCTTCGGTGAGGCGGGCGATGTTCTCCGCGCGCTCGATGTAGCGCGACATCCAGAAGAGGCTCGCGGCGGTCCGTCCCAGCATGGTCAGTCCTCCAGAACCCAAGTGTCCTTGGTGCCGCCGCCTTGGCTCGAATTCACCACGAGCGATCCCTTCTTCAGCGCGACGCGGGTGAGGCCGCCGGGCGTGATCCGGACACGGTCGCCGACGAGGACGAAGGGGCGCAGGTCGACGTGCCGGGGGGCGAAGCCCGCCGCCGTGACGGACGGACAGGTCGAAAGCGCCAAGGTCGGCTGGGCGATGTAGTTCGACGGCCGCGCCTTGAGGCGCTTCGCGAATTCCGCGATCTCCTTCTTCGTGGCCGCGGGGCCCACGAGCATTCCGTATCCGCCGGATCCGTGGACTTCCTTCACCACCAGTTCCGGCAGGCGGTCGAGGACGTAGGCGAGGGACTCCGGTTCGCCGCAGCGCCAGGTCGGAACGTTGTCGAGGATGGGCTTCTCGCCCGTGTAGAATTCGATGATCTCGGGGACATAGGCGTAGATCGCCTTGTCGTCCGCGATCCCGGTTCCCGGTGCGTTGACGATGGTGACGCGGCCCGCCCGATAGAGATCGAACAAGCCCGGCACGCCGAGCATCGAGGTCGGGTCGAAGGCGAGCGGATCGAGAAAGGCGTCGTCGACCCGGCGATAGACGACGTCGACCCGCTCCTTGCCGCGGATCGTGCGCATGTAGAGCGCCCCGTTCTCGACGAAGAGGTCCGACCCCTGCACGAGTTCGACGCCCATCTGATCGGCGAGGAAGGCGTGTTCGAAATAGGCCGAGTTGAAGATGCCCGGCGTCAGGACGGCGATCGTCGGGTCTCCGTCGCATCCCGCGGGCGCGACGCTTTCCAGCGTCCGACGCAGCATTTCCGGATAGCGCTCGACGGGGCGGACCCGGTGCTTCGAGAAGAGGTCCGGGAACAGATGCATCATCGCCTCCCGGTTCTCGAGCATGTAGGACACGCCGGACGGCGTTCTCAGATTGTCCTCGAGGACGAAGAAGCTGTTTTCGCCGGTCCGGACGATGTCCGTTCCGATGATGTGGGAATAGACGTTGCGGGGCGGATCGAACCCCACCATCTCCGGCAGGAAGGCTTCGTTGTCGTTGATCAGGGCCGCCGGGATGCGGCCCGCGCGAATGATTTCCTGCCGATGATAGATGTCGTGAAGAAAGGCGTTGAGCGCCCGAACGCGCTGTTCGATCCCGCGTTCGAGGAAGCGCCATTCCGAGGCCGAGATCACCCGGGGGATGAGGTCGAAGGGGATCAGCCGCTCGTTCGCCTCCTCCCGCCCGTAGACGGCGAAGGTGATGCCGAGGCGGCGGAAGATCGATGCGGCCTCGTCCTGCTTCTTGCGCATCAGGCCGCGCGGGCAGCCCGAGAGCCATTCGGCGACGACGGCATAAGGCGTGCGGTTCGTGCCGTCGGGAAGAACCATCTCGTCGAAGAAGACGGGCTTCGCTCCGGCGGATCGTTTCATCGTCAAGCGCCCGTTCCTCAAATCCGTTTCCCGCCGAAAGCGAGGCAAGAAGCGAGCCATGCCCGTGAACGGCACGGCCTCAGCTGATCAGGTCCGCATCGCGGCGTCGAGCGTAGAAACGCCGCGAGCGGTCTTCAAGGAAAGACGCGGATGCCGGGGCGAGCCCCGCGCATCACGGTTGAGGAGTGGTGTCGATGAAGACTGCGATCGTCGGGGCGGGCGCGGCCGGCCTCGCCTGTGCGGGGCGGCTCAGGGCCGCGGGAGAAGACGTCGTCCTGTTCGACAAGAGCCGCGGCGTCGGCGGACGCATGGCCACCCGACGGGTGGACGGCCTGAGTTTTGATCACGGTGCACAATTCTTCACCGCGAGGGGCGACGCGTTCCGGGAAACCGTGAGCGGGCTCGTCGCGGCGGGCGCCTGCGCTTCTTGGGGTTCGGACGAGCGCTCTGTGGGAGTGCCGGGCATGACCGCGGTTCCGCGCGCCTTGGCCGAGGGTTTCGAGATCCGCACCGAGCACACCGTCTCCGGTCTCCGACGCGATGCCGCCGGATGGACGCTTTCGACCGCCGAAGGCGCCGAAGCCGGAGGCTTCGACCGGGTCGTGTTCGCACTGCCTTCCCCGCAGATCGTTCCGCTGCTTGCGGCGTCCGGCTATGCGCTGCCGGGGATCGAGAGTGCGGTCTACGCCCCGTGCATCGCACTGCTGCTCGCCTTCGAACGCCCCGTTCCCGGCATCGCGACGGAGGCGAAGTTCGACGCCGGGGCGATCGTGTGGATCGCGCGCAACGCGACCAAGCCGGGACGCGACGCCGCGCGCGAAACGGTGGTGGTCCATGCCTCGGCCGATTGGTCCCGTGCACATCTCGATCTCGAACCCGACGCCTCGAAGCCGCTTCTGCTCGCCGCCTTCCGCGATGCGACGGGTTTCGCCGACGCGCCGACCTATGCGGCCGTGCATCGCTGGCGCTATGCGCTGGTCGAAACGCCGGCCGGTGCGCCCGCATTCTTCGATTCGGAGCTCGGCGTCGGTGCGTGCGGCGACTGGTGCATCGGCGGACGCGTCGAGGCGGCCTTCGACAGCGGGCTCGCGCTCGCGGCCATGATCACCGAGGAGGGAGCTGCGGCATGAGCGAGGAAACGAAACCCGCTCTGACGGTCTATTACGACGGGGCCTGCCCGCTCTGCCGAAAGGAGATCGGCGTCTACAAGGATTGTCGCGGCGCGGATGCCGTCGCCTTCGTCGACGTATCCGAGGCCGGGGCCGTGCCCGGAGAGGATCTTTCGCGGGAGGCCGCGCTCGCACGCTTCCATGTCCGCGACGAGACGGGCGAGTTGCATTCGGGAGCGGCCGGGTTCGCGCGGCTCTGGCTCGCCCTGCCGGGATGGAAGCTCCTCGGGCGTCTCGCGAAGCTGCCCTTCGTGCTTCCGCTCCTGGAGAGCGCCTATCGCGGCTTTCTCAAGATCAGGCCGCGGATTGCCGCCCGTTTCCGGTGAGTCGGGACCGGATGCATGCGCGGGCGTGACGGGAGGGCTTCACGGCGGGCGTCCATCGTCTAAAGTCTGAATCGTGATTTGACGAAGGGGTCGCAGCATGGCCATGCCTCAGGTGGAAGACCTGATGATCGACGACGTGAAGGCGGGTCTCGCCGACGGTTCGATCGTGGTCGTCGACGTGCGCGAGGCGCATGAATTCGAGGCGGGCCGCATTCCCGGCTCGCTCTTCAACCCTCTGTCCTGTTTCGACCCGTCCCTTCTGCCGAGCGACGGGCGTCGCGTCGTGCTGTCCTGTCGCTCGGGAAAAAGGTCTCTGAACGCGGCGGACATCGCGCATGCGGCGGGCGTGGCGGTGGATGCGCATTATGCGGGAGGCATGCTCGATTGGGTCGCCCATGGCGAGCCGGTCGAGACGGGGCCCGC
Organism: Hyphomicrobiales bacterium; assembly: GCA_027483795.1. GTDB lineage: Bacteria > Pseudomonadota > Alphaproteobacteria > Rhizobiales > Beijerinckiaceae > JAIXZO01. Next base: position 5,184 of record JAIXTT010000117.1, on the reverse strand, counting down.
GGATTGAAGCCCGTTCGCGCGGCGCGACGCGGTCGCCCGCAGGTTCGGAAAAGAAACATGATCGAGGCTCGGGGGATCCCATGTCGGTGAAGAAGTTCGGTGTCGGTCAGCCGCTCCGTCGCGTCGAAGACCATCGTCTCGTCACGGGCGGCGGCAATTACACCGACGATTACGGCCCCGAGAAATGCCTGCAGGCCGTCGTGTTGCGCAGCCCGCACGCGCATGCGCGCTTCACGATCAAGGATGTCGAGGCCGCCAAGGCGATCAAGGGCGTGAAGCTCGTCCTGACCGCGCAGGACGTCTCCCATCTCGGTCCCGTGCCTTGCCTCGCCCCGATGGGCAACAAGGACGGCACCCGCAATCACGTGGCGCATATCCCGGTGCTCTGCGAAGGCGTCGTGAAGCATGTCGGCGACGCGGTCGCCTTCATCGTGGCGGACGACGCGCAGCGGGCGCGTGATGCGGCCGAGGCGATCGTCGTCGATTACACGCCGCTGCCCGTGGCGGCCGACATGCGCGCCGCGCTGAAGAAGGGAGCGGCCGCGGTGTGGCCGCAGCAGCCCGACAATGTCGCCTACGACGCCGAGATGGGCGAGAAGGGCCCGGTCGACGCGGCCTTCGCGAAGGCCGCGAAGGTCGTCTCCATCGAGGTCGAGAACAACCGGCTCATCACCAATTATCTCGAGACGCGCGGCGCTGTCGGCGAATATGACGCGAAGGCGGGCTACAAGCTCACCGTGTCGAGCCAGGGCGTGCACGGCATCCGCGATACGCTGGCGGCCAAGGTGCTCAAGGTGAAGCCCGAAAAGGTCCGCGTCGTCACGGGCGACGTCGGCGGCGGCTTCGGCACCAAGACCTTCACCTATCGCGAATATCCGCTCGTTCTCGAAGCCGCGAAGCGGCTGCGCCGGCCCGTGAAATGGACGGCCGACCGCTCCGACCATTTCGTCGCCGACGCGCATGGCCGCGACAATCTCTCGACGGCGGAAGTCGCGATGGACGCGCAGGGTCGCTTCCTCGCGATGCGCTTCGACATCATCGGCAATCTCGGGGCCTATCTCTCGCAATACGGGCCCTACATCCCCTATCTCGGCGCGACCATGGTGACGGGCGTCTACCGCACGCCGCTGATTCATGTCCGGGTGCGCGGGGTCTATACGAACACCGTCCCGGTCGACGCCTATCGCGGCGCGGGGCGTCCCGAAGCGGCCTATCTGCTCGAACGGCTCGTCGATCGCGCGGCCCGCGAAACCGGCATCAGGCCCGACGTGCTGCGCCGCCGGAACTTCATTCCGCCGGCGGCCATGCCCTACAAGACGCCCGTCGGCGACCGCAACTATGACACGGGCGATTTCGACAAGCACCTGACCCGCGCGATGGAAGCCGCCGATTGGAACGGCTTCAAGGATCGGCTGCGCGCTTCGAAGAAGGCGGGCAAGCTGCGCGGGATCGGCGTCGCGACCTATATCGAATGCACCGCCTGGGGCTCGGGCGAGGACGTCGAGATCCGGCTGGAGACCGACGGCACCGTGACCCTGTTCTCCGGGACGCAATCGAACGGGCAGGGCCATGCGACGGCCTATGCCCAGTTCGCCTCCCAGCATCTCGATCTGCCGCCGGAGAAGATCCGTGTGGTGCAGGGCGATACGGCGACGGTGGCGACGGGCAACGGCACGGGCGGTTCGCGCTCCATCCCGGTGGGCGGCGTCTCCGTGCATCTCGCCGCGCAGAACCTTGCCGAGAAGCTGAAGCGTCTGGCCTCCGATGCGCTCGAAGCCTCGGCCTCCGACCTCGAAATCAAGGACGGGGGCATAGGCGTCGTGGGAACGGATCGCCGCATCTCCTTCGTCGATCTTGCGAAAATGCCTTCGGCGACGGAGGCGGCGCGGACCGGGGAGGGTGATTTCACGCCGCCCGACGCGACCTATCCGAACGGCACGCATGTGGCCGAGGTCGAGATCGACCCCGAGACGGGCGTCACCACGATCGTGAACTACAACATCTGCGACGATTTCGGCGTGGCCGTGAACCCGATGCTTCTCGCCGGACAGGTGCATGGCGGGGTGGTGCAGGGGATCGGGCAGGCGCTTTACGAGCGGACGGTCTACGGTGCGGACGGCCAGCTCGTGACGGCCTCCTTCATGGATTACTGCATGCCGCGGGCCGACGACGTGCCGTCCTTCGCCTTCGAAACGAAGAACGTGCCGTCGACCACCAATCCGCTCGGCATCAAGGGAGCGGGGGAGGCGGGATCCATCGGCTCCTGCCCCGCCGTGATGAATGCGGTGGTGGACGCGCTCGACCGCGCCCACGGCATCCGCGACATCGATATGCCCGCGACGCCCGACCGCGTCTTCGCCGCGATCCGGGCGGCATCGCTTCGGGCGGCCGAATGAAGGACGCCGCGGAGGGCCATGCTTGCCGCCCGGCAAGCATGGTTCTGCGGCGCTGCAGCCGTCGCGCCCTTTCGGAGCGAGGGAAAACTCGGTCATAATGACCGCCTACGACATCGGATTTGAAGGACGAGACCCGTGCATCGCATCCTTTCCGCCTTGATCGCCCTGTCCTTCGTCGGGACGGGAGCCGCCTTCGCCCAATCCGACGCCATCGCGCAGCGCAAGCAGTCGATGAAGGACGTCGGCGCGGCGACGCGCGACCCCGGCCAGATGCTGCAGGGCCGCCAGCCCTTCGACCTCGCCAAGGTGAAGGCGAGCCTTCAGGTCTATGTCGACTCCGCGCAGAAGATGCCCGGCCTGTATCCGCCGGGGACCGAGCAGGGCGGCGACACCTCCGCCTCGGCCAAGGTCTGGCAGAGCAAGGCCGATTTCGACGCGCGTTTCGCGCAGTGGGGTTCGGCCTCGCGGGCGGCTCTGACCGCGATCACCGACGAGGCGAGCTTCAAGGCCGAGTTCCCCAAGATCATGCAGGCCTGCGGGGCGTGCCACGAGGTCTATCGCGAGAAGAAGTGACATGACGCGCGGCGGGCGGCTCCTCGCGGCGGCGGCGGGTCTTGCGGCGCTCGGCGCGGCGGGCTTCGCCGTCCTCACGGCGCCTGCGACCTTCCGCCTGCTGAAGGCCGAGACGGTCGCCTCCGTCCCGGCGTCGGGCGATGCGGCGCGGGGAAAAGTCTGGTTCGACGCGGGCGGCTGCGCCTCCTGCCATGCGACGCCCGGACAGGCAGACCATACCCGCCTCGGCGGGGGCGGCGAGCTGCACACGCCGTTCGGCGTGTTCCGGTCGCCCAATCTGTCTCCGCATCCGGAAGACGGGATCGGGCGCTGGACGAGCGCCGATTTCATCCGCGCGATGCGGGAGGGCGTCTCGCCCGACGGGCGACATTACTATCCGGCCTTTCCCTACACCTCCTACAGGGCGATGACGGAGGCGGACCTCGCCGACCTCTTCGCGCATCTGAAGACCCTGCCCGCCGTCGCCGGGCGCGCGCCGGATCATGACCTGTCCTTCCCCTATTCCTTCCGCCGCGGCCTGGGGCTCTGGAAGCTCGCCTTTCTCGACGGCGAGCGTTTCCGGCCGGATCCCTCCAAAAGCGAGGCGTGGAACCGCGGCGCCTATCTGGTCGAAGGGGCAGGGCATTGCGCGGAATGCCATTCGCCGCGCAACGCCTTCGGCGCGATCGCCGAGGGGCGTCGGCATGCGGGCGGACCCGATCCGGAGGGGAAAGGCGGCTTCGTGCCGAATCTGACGCCGCACGCGACCGGGCTCGGGAAATGGGAAACCGGCGACATCGCGGAGCTTCTGAAATCGGGCTTCACGCCGGATTTCGACTCGGTCGGCGGATCGATGGCGGCGGTGGTGCGGAACACCGCGCGCCTCTCCGATGCGGACCGTGAAGCCATGGCGCTCTATCTGAAGAGCCTGCCGCCCGTCGCGAACCCGCGCCCGAAGGCCGCCGAACCCCGGAAGTGACGGCGGCCGCGCCGAAGATCCGAAAGCGTGCTCGGACGTGCGCCGCACGAATAAATTCAACAACAAGATAATGTTGAATATAGCGACTTCGAAAAACTTCAGCGGCGGCTCACGCCCTCATGACGAGCGTCGTAGTGCGGCTTTCCCATAATGCTTAAAAGATATTGTTCTTTCAGGAGAATTCCCGATCGGCGGCGCCGTACTTAAAATACACGTGAAATACGTAAATAAACCTATCGTCTGGCTCGTCTCGATGCATCGATCGGGATTATGAAGCGAATGCGACGTGGTGGGTCCGATTCGTGTCCGATCGCGCGGCACATGAAACGACATGGGGAAACGTACAATGTCGATGGCCATCAACACCGATGCCGATCGGGCGAGGCCGATGACGCGCGAAGAAAAGCGCGTGATCCTCGCATCGTCGGCGGGCACCATTTTCGAATGGTACGACTTCTATCTCTACGGTTCGCTCGCGGCGATCATCGGCGCGCAGTTCTTCTCCTCCTTCCCCGAAGCCACGCGCAACGTCTTCGCGCTTCTGGCCTTCGCGGCGGGCTTCCTTGTTCGTCCGTTCGGCGCGCTGTTCTTCGGCCGCCTGGGCGACATCGTCGGCCGCAAATACACCTTCCTCATGACCATCCTGATCATGGGTGCGTCGACCTTCATCGTCGGCCTTCTGCCCACCTATGAGCAGATCGGCTGGGTCGCCCCCGTCACGCTCATCCTGCTGCGCATGCTGCAGGGTCTCGCGCTCGGCGGCGAATACGGCGGCGCGGTGGTCTATGTGGCGGAGCATGCTCCCGCCGGCCGTCGCGGTTACTTCACCAGCTGGATTCAGACGACCGCCACGCTCGGCCTGCTGCTGTCGCTGATGGTCATTCTCGGCGTCCGCAGCTATGTCGGCGAGAAGGACTTCGCGGCCTGGGGCTGGCGCATCCCGTTCCTGCTGTCGATCTTCCTGCTCGGCATCTCGCTCTGGATCCGTCTGCAGATGGAAGAAAGCCCGGCCTTCAAGAAGATGAAGGAAGAGGGCAAGCAGTCCAAGGCGCCGCTGTCGGAAGCCTTCGGCCAGTGGAAGAACGCCCGCTTCGCCGTCATCGCGCTGTTCGGCCTCGTCGCCGGCCAGGCGGTGGTCTGGTACACGGGCCAGTTCTATGCCCTGTTCTTCCTGACCAACGTGCTCAAGGTCGACGCACAGGCCGCCAATATCCTGGTTGCCATCGCGCTTGCCTTCGGAACGCTGTTCTTCGTGGT
>JAIXTT010000001.1 GCA_027483795.1 Hyphomicrobiales bacterium | reverse complement strand
TCATCGACGCGCTGCGCGTTCGATAGGTCGGTTCATTGCTCGGACGGGAGCGGCGGGGGCAAGGGCTCTTCGCCCTCTTTCGGCCATGCTCAGGCTCATGATAGGCACATGGAAGCGACCGGCCCTTGCGGCGGTCGTCATGGGCCGGCCGATTCCCGGGGGCCCTTAAGGAGGTCTTGATGGCATCCGCCACTCTGCCCGTCGTCGTCGCCGAAGGCGGTCTTTCGCGGTATCTCGACGAGATCCGCAAGTTCCCGATGCTCCGTCCCGACGAGGAGTACACGCTGGCCAAGCGCTGGCGCGAGGACGGGGACCGCGACGCCGCGCACCGACTCGTCACGTCCCATCTCCGCCTCGTCGCCAAGATCGCGATGGGCTATCGCGGCTACGGCCTGCCGATCGGAGAAGTGATCTCCGAAGGCAATGTCGGCCTGATGCAGGCGGTCAAGCGCTTCGAGCCGGAAAAGGGCTTCCGCCTCGCCACCTATGCGATGTGGTGGATCAAGGCGTCGATCCAGGAATACATCCTGCGGTCCTGGTCGCTCGTGAAGATGGGCACCACCGCGAACCAGAAGAAGCTGTTCTTCAATCTGCGCAAGGCCAAGAGCCAGATCTCGGCCTTGGACGAGGGCGATCTGCGCCCCGATCAGGTGAAGAGCATCGCGACCAAGCTCGGCGTGACCGAGCAGGACGTCGTGGACATGAACCGTCGGCTCGGCGGCGACGCCTCGCTCAACGCTCCGATCCGCGCCGACGGCGAGGGAGAGGGCGAATGGCAGGATTGGCTCGTCGACGACTCCTCCAGCCAGGAACACGTCCTCGCCGAGCAGGAAGAGAGCTCGAACCGCCATGCCGCGCTGCGCGAAGCGCTGGGCGTGCTCAATGAGCGCGAAAGGCGCATCTTCGAATCCCGGCGGCTCGCCGAAGAGCCCGTGACCTTGGAAACCCTGTCGGAAGAATTCGGGGTCTCGCGGGAGCGGGTGCGGCAGATCGAGGTGCGCGCCTTCGAAAAGGTGCAGAAGGCGGTGAGGGATCTCGTCGCGCGGCGGGAAGGCGGAGCGGAAGCGCTGCCCGCGCACTGAACGCCGCGATCGAGCTTCTGCGGATCGCATGCCCGGCTTCGGCCGGGCATTTTCGTTCGGGGCGCCGCCGTCGCCGGGCGGCCCTCGGGCCTCAACGCCAGGCTTGCATCGCGTCGTTGATCACGAGGTCGCCGGTGGGGCCTTTTTCGACCAGCAGAACGCCGCGGCGCCCGTTGGCGAAGCGCAGCTGAAGCAGCATCCAGTTGCGGGTGCGGAGAAGATCGCGGTTGCGCTCGATCTCCTTCGGCAGATTGGTGAGGCCCATCAGGAAGACGTTTTCGGTGACCGGCACCGGAAGGCCGGCGAGCGGCATGCCCCGGACGGCCTCCTCCTGCCGCATCTCCGGAACGCCGATGTCGCGGACCGGCCCGTTGCCGCCGGTTTCGGGGGTGCGGAACCGGAATTCGACGAGATGCGAGGCGGGGAAATTCACGTCGGTATTGCGGCGGATGAGGATGTCCGCTTCCGAGACGCTGCCTTCGAGCCGGACGGCGGCCCGCACGGCGACGTCGCCGCCCGAGGTGTCGAGACGCCATACGACGCGCCCCTGCCATGACCGGCCGTCGCGCGAGCCCTCGACGGGCTCCTCGAACAGGGCGGCGCGCTGCGCGGCCTGGACGGGCGCCTCGGCCTGCCCCGGCCCGGGGGCCCGCCCCGGCGCGGCGGCGGACGGAGGCGCTTCGGACGGGAGACGCTCGGCGAGCTTGCGCTCGGCCTCCGGGGCGACGGTCGCGGCGGGCTTTTCGAAATCCGCGGGCGTATCGCGCAGGACGAAGGCGAGAACGCCGACGCCGATCACCAAAGCCGCGATCGCGAAACCGAGAATGATCGGGCGCAGCCAGGACATGTCCATGCGACGCCGTTCGACGATGCGGGGACGCAACGCGGCGGCGGCATCCCCGCCGACCGCAGGGGCGGCGGGCGGCGGTTCGGGAACATGCTCCGGAATCGGCGCGATCTCGGCCGGGGGAGGCGCTTCGACCTCCCGGCGCGGCATGGGCGTGACGACGGCGACGACGGGAGCCGGCGGAGGCGGAGGGGGCGGGGGAGGCGGGGGAGGCGGCGGCGGCGGGGGCGGGGGCGGAGGCGGGGGCGGCTCGGACGGGGCGTCGGACGGCGGCGCGACGTCCTCCGACGGCACGACCCGTTCGGGCGGCGGCGGGGGAGGATCGAAGCGGCGGGCCTCCCGTTCGACGCGAATGACGGTCGCGTCGAATTCGGCGATTTCGTCCCGGATCGCCTGCTCATCGAGCGGCGGCTCGACCTTGCTCAGCTGGTCCCGCAGCACCTCGCGGGCGCGGCGGTACACGAAGCCCCGCTGCTCGGGCGTGGAGTCGCCCAAGCTCGCGATCGTGCGCGACAGAAGCGGGAAATAGTCGGCCATGTTCCGCGGAACTTACCGCACTTCGAAGGGATTGCGGACGAGAATCGTATCGTCGCGTTCGGGGCTCGTGGAGACGAGAGCGACGGGCGCGCCGATCAGTTCCTCGATGCGGCGGACATATTTGATGGCCTGCGCCGGAAGATCGGCCCAGGAGCGCGCGCCGGCGGTGGTGCCGTCCCAACCTTCGATCGTCTCGTAGATCGGCTCGACGCGGGCCTGCTGATGCTGGCTCGCGGGGAGGTGATCGAGTTCCTTGCCGTCGAGCCGGTAGCCGACGCAGACCTTGATCTCCTTGAAGCCGTCGAGGATGTCGAGCTTGGTCAGCGCGATGCCGTCGATGCCCGAGGTGCGGACCGTCTGCCGGACGAGCACGGCGTCGAACCAGCCGCAGCGGCGCTTGCGGCCCGTGACGGTGCCGAATTCGCGGCCGCGCTCGCCGATGAGATCGCCGATCTCGTTCTCCAGTTCCGTCGGGAAGGGGCCGCCGCCGACGCGGGTGGTATAGGCCTTGGCGATGCCGAGCACGTAGCCGATCGCGCCGGGGCCCATGCCCGAACCCGTCGCCGCCTGACCCGCCACCGTGTTCGACGAGGTCACATAGGGATAGGTGCCGTGATCGATGTCGAGCAGCGCGCCCTGCGCGCCTTCGAACAGGATGCGCTTGCCCGAGCGATGCTCCTCGTCGAGCAGCTGCCAGACGGTGTCCATATAGGGAAGCACCTTGTCGGCGACGGCGACGAGTTCCGCATAGATGTCCGAAGCCTTGAACTCGTCGAGGCCGAGACCGCGGCGGAGCGCGTTGTGATGGGCGAGGAGACGCTCGATCTTGTCCTGCAGCGTGTCGAGATCGGCGAGATCCATGAGGCGGATCGCGCGGCGGCCGACCTTGTCCTCGTAAGCGGGGCCGATGCCGCGCTTGGTGGTGCCGATCTTGGTGCCCGTGGCGGCGTTCTCGCGCAGCGCATCGAGCTCCTGATGAACGGAGAGGATCAGCGCGACATTGTCGGCGATGCGGAGATTGTCGCGCGAGATCTTCACGCCCTGCCCCTGAAGGCGTTCCACCTCGGAGGCGAGCGCGCGCGGATCGAGCACGACGCCGTTGCCGATGACGGCCATCTTACCTTCGCGGACCACGCCGGAGGGCAGCAGCGACAGCTTGTAGACGTTGCCGCCGATCACGAGGGTGTGCCCGGCATTGTGCCCGCCTTGGAAGCGGACGACGGTGTCGGCCTGTTCGGACAGCCAGTCGACGATCTTGCCCTTACCCTCGTCGCCCCATTGGGCGCCGACCACGACGACGTTGGCCATCAGATCCATCCTTCACGGGGAGCGCGGCCCGCCGCGCCCGAACGAAAAACCCCGGCTCTTTCCGCAAGTCGGAAATGCCGGGGCTTGCGGGGGACTGTTAGCCCCTCGGGGCGCGAAGGACAAGCCGCGACGCGGCGCAGACCACAGGACCGTCTCTCGGACGCTGCGGCGACGTCGCGCTTTGCGGCGGGGCCTCGGCACACCTATATGGAGCATCGGTGATGAAGACGCTTCCGACGGATCGAACCGATGAACACGAAGCCCTTCGGTCGACGCAGGCTTCCCGAGGCGCAGGACGCGCCCACGCCGCCGCGGTCGCCGCGCGGGCCGGCGCAGGTCGGAACCCTGATCGTGATCGGGGCGGTCCTGCTCGCCGCGGCGCATTTCTGGGGCCCGGCGCTCGTCAAGCTCCTCATCCTGCCCTGAGCGGGCGACGGGAACGGCCGATCACGCTCTTCCGCGTGCGGATTTCACGGGTTTCACGCGCCGGCGGATGAAATTGCGGATCTCGGTGGTGCGCAGCGTTTCGTCCAGAACGTCGCGGTCGAGGCCGAGCTTCCAGGCGAGATCGCTGCGGTCCGGCTCGCGGCCGAGCGCATGGAGCGTCGCGACATGGGCGGCGTGATCGTCGGCGTCGCGGCAGAAGCCTTCCGCGACCATCGGCTCCCGCATGCGGCCGAGGATGACGGCGAGTTCCGTGAGGCTGAATTCCGGGTGGTACTGCACGCCCCAGAAGGTTCCGCCCTCGCAGCGGATCTCCGCGGCCTGCACCGGGGTCATGGCGTTCGAGGCGAGGACGTCGATGTCGCCCGGAAGGGTCGTCACCGCGTCGAGATGCACCGCGGGCGCGTCGAAGACGGTCGGGCGGCCTTCGAGGAGGGGATGTCCCCTGCCCTTTTCGTGGATCGTGATCTTCCGCGCGAAGCCCATCTCGCGGCCTGCCGGGTTCTTCCGCACGTCGCCGCCCGCGGCGAGGGCGCCGATCTGGATGCCCCAGCAGGATCCGAAAAAGGGCGTTCCGGAGCGGTAGACCGCGCGGGCGAGATCGATCTGACGCGTGATCGCCGGGCCGCCGTCATAGGCGTTCAGCGACGAGCCCGTGAGGACGACGGCGTCGTAGGATTCGAGGCCCGCGGCATCGGGCAGGTTCGCGCCCTCGTCGGCCGGGCATGCGACGTCGCAGACGGCTTCGGGCTCCAGCGCCTTCAGCACCTCGGCATAAGAATCGGACGGGGTGAGCCCGTAGGTCGACCGGTGCAGTTCGCGGCCTTCGCGGAGATAGCCGTCGACGACGAGGAAGCGGAGCGGCATGGCGTTCCCGCACGGAGGTGGACGTCGAGGCGCTCCTAGCACGGGACGGCGCGATGCAGAAGGCTGGGAGCCGTCGCGCGCGGGCCGCGCTTGTCGAAGGACCCGCGGCGTGTCAAAGGCCGGGGAACGCTCCCGCGGGGATATGCGACGTGATCGACTTCGTCCGCCGCGCCGGCCGCTGGGCCGACGGCCAAGCCACGCTTCTGCTGCTCGCCACGATGCTGATGTGGGCCGGCAATGCCGTCGCGGGCCGCCTCGCCGTGGGCGAAATCTCGCCGATGGTGCTCGTCTGTCTGCGCTGGATGATCGTCTGCGTGTTTCTCGGCATCGTCGCGCGGCGGCGGCTGATCGAGGATTGGCCGGAGCTGAAGCGGAATTGGCCGATGGTCGTCGTGATGGGCGCGACGGGCTACACGGCCTTCAATGCGATGTTCTATGCCGCCGCGCATCATACCAGCGGCGTGAACATGACCATTCTGCAAGGGTCGATCCCGGTCTTCACGCTGATCGGGGCCTTCGTCGCCTTCCGCACGCCGGTGACGGGCGTTCAGGTGCTCGGCATGGCGGTGACGCTCTTCGGCGTGCTCGTGATCGGCACCAAAGGCCATCCGGAAGCGCTGAGCGAATTGCGCTTCAATATCGGCGACGTCTGGCTGGTGACGGCCTGCATCCTCTATGCGGCCTATACGGTGGCGCTGCGCAAGCGGCCGAAGGCGTCGGGGCTCGGCTTCTTCGCGGCCATGGCGATGGTGGCCTTCCTGACCTCGTTGCCGGTTCTGGCGGCCGAAGGGCTTCGCGGGGAGATCGTCTGGCCGACGCCGAAGGGCTGGGTGATCATGCTTTATGTGGCGATCTTCCCGTCCTTCCTCGCGCAGATCTTCTTCATGCGCGGCGTGGAGATCATCGGGCCGGGGCGTGCGGCGCTCTTCGCCAATCTGGTCCCCGCCTTCGGCGCGATCATGGCGGTGCTGATGCTCGACGAGGTCTTCGAGACGTTCCATGCCGTCTCGCTCGTGCTGGTGCTGGGCGGGATCTATATCGCGGAGCGGCTGGGGAAGCGGTGAGCTTTCCCCCCCCGCATGGCGAGGACGGCGGCGCGGCGCCCGCGTCGAACCGCCGTCGGACTTCACTCTCCTTGGCCGTGAAGACGGGATGCCCACATGCGCGGGCATGACGGCAGGAACGAAAAAGGGCGGGAGCCGCGGCCCCCGCCCTTCGGTCATGTCGGTCGTGAAGCCTCAGAACTTCAGCGGCTTGGCCTGCTTGACGCCCGGAAGGCTCTGGATGGCCTTGATCACGGCCTCGGGGACTTCGCTGTCGACCTCGACCAGCGCGATGGCCGAGCCGCCCTTGGCGTCGCGGCCCAGCGCGAAGGTCGCGATGTTGACGCCCGCGTCGCCGAGCAGGCCCGCGAAACGGCCGATGAAGCCCGGCTTGTCCTCGTTGGTGACGTAGATCATCGAGGGCGCGAATTCCGCATCGACCTTGAAGCCCTTGATGTCGACGATGCGCGGCTTGCCGTCATGGAAGACGGTGCCGGCGACCGAGCGCTCCTGCTTCTCGGTGACGACCGTCAGCGTGATCAGCGATTCATAATCGCTCTCGCCCGTCGCGCGGGTGATCTCCTCGATCGTGATGCCGCGCTCCTTGGCGACGGTCGGAGCGGAGACCACGTTGACGTCCGACAGCAGCGGCCGCAGCAGGCCCGCGATGGCGGCCGAGGTCAGCGCCTTGATCTTGAGGTCGGCGACGCCGCCCTCATAGGAGATGCGCACTTCCTTGAGGCCGGTCTCGGTGAGTTGACCCGCGAAGGAGCCGAGCTTTTCCGCCAGAGCGATGAAGGGCTTCAGTCGCGGGGCCTCTTCCGCCGTGATCGAGGGGAAGTTGACCGCGTTCGAGATCGCGCCGCGCATCAGATAGTCCGACATCTGCTCGGCCACCTGCAGCGCCACGTTCTCCTGCGCTTCGGTGGTCGAGGCGCCGAGATGCGGCGTGCAGATCACGTTCGGGTGGCCGAAAAGCGGGTTCTCGGTGGCGGGCTCCACCGCGAAGACGTCGAAGGCCGCGCCTGCCACATGGCCGGACGTGATGGCGTCGGCCAGCGCCTGTTCGTCGACCAGTCCGCCGCGGGCGCAGTTGACGAT
>JAIXTT010000084.1 GCA_027483795.1 Hyphomicrobiales bacterium | reverse complement strand
GGGCAAGGCCACGGAAGCGCTGACGCTCGCCTTCCTGTCGGCGGGCTTCGCGGCGCTGATGGGCGTGCTTCTGGTCACCATGCTCGCGAAGTCGGTCACGCAATTCGCGCTGATGTTCTCGCCCGTCGAGTATTTCGCGGTCTTCATGTTGGCCTTCGCGAGCTTCGTCGCCTTCGGCGGCGGCTCGCCCGTCAAGACGATCGTCTCGATCGGCCTCGGCCTCGCCTTCGCGTCCGTCGGCATGGACACCATCTCGGGCTCCGTCCGCCTCACCTTCGATATGCCGGAGCTGATCAAGGGCATCAGCTTCCTCATCGTCGTCATCGGCTTCTACGGCATCGGCGAACTGCTCGAGACGATGCAGGAGCCCTCGGCCGTCAAGCCCGCAGCCACGCGGCTCGACTGGAACGCGATGCTGCGGACCGCGCGGGAATGGCCGCGCTATTGGCTCACCCTGATCCGCGGCACGCTCGTCGGTTGCTGGATGGGCATCGCGCCGGGCGGGCCGACGGCCGCCTCCTTCATGAGCTACGGCATCGCCAAACGCTTCACGCGCGGGAACAAGCCCTTCGGCAAGGGCGTTCCCGAAGGCGTCATCGCCCCGGAAACGGCCGACCATTCGGCGGGCACGAGCGCCATGCTGCCCATGCTTGCCCTCGGCATCCCGAGTTCCGCGACCGCGGCCGTTCTGCTCGGCGGCCTGATGATCTGGGGTCTGACCCCGGGACCGATGCTCTTCAAGGAGCGGCCCGATTTCGTCTGGGGCCTGATCGCGTCGATGTATCTGTCCAACATCGCCGCCGTCGTCCTCGCCTTGGCGAGCGTCCCGCTCTTCGCCCGCGTGATGAGCGTTCCCTTCACGATCACGGGTCCGATGATCGGCGTCGTCTGCGTGATCAGCGCCTGGACGGTGTCCGGCGCGCCCTTCGATCTCCTGCTGCTCTTCGTCTTCGGCATTCTCGGCTTCTTCATGAAGACGCTGAACTACCCGATCGCCCCGATGATCCTCGCGATGGTCCTCGGCGACCGCAGCGAGGACGCATTCCGCCAGTCGATGCTGCTCTCGCAAGGCAACCTGGCCGTGTTCTTCGAGCGTCCCTTGGCGGCGGTGTTGTCGATCCTCGCGATCGTCTTCCTTCTGATGCCCGTCGTCGGGAAGCTGCGGTCGTTGCGCAAGCCCGCCGCCGCGGCCTGAGCGGACCGGCGACCGCCGACGCAAAATAAAAGGGCGTCCGCATCGTCGATGCGGACGCCCTCTTGTCTTTGCGAAGCCGGATCTCGTCCGGCCGCCGCGATCAGCGCGAGTAGAATTCGACGACCAGCGACGGTTCCATCTGGACCGGATAGGGCACGTCCGTGAGCTGCGGGATGCGCGCGAATTTCGCGGTCATCTTGTTGTGGTCGACTTCGATGTAGTCCGGCGTGTCGCGCTCGGCGAGTTGCGAGGCCTCGAGAACGAAGGCGAGCTGCTTGGACGCCTGCTTCACCTCGATCACGTCGCCGACCTTCACGAGGTAGGAGGCGATGTTCACGCGCTTGCCGTTGACCCGGATATGACCGTGGTTGACGAACTGACGCGCGGCGAACGGGGTCGCGACGAACTTCGACCGGTAGACGACGGCGTCGAGACGACGCTCGAGCAGGCCGATCAGGTTCTCGCCCGAGTCGCCGCGGAGACGGATCGCCTCTTCGTAGTAGCGGCGGAACTGCTTCTCGGAAATGTTGGCGTAGTAGCCCTTCAGCTTCTGCTTGGCGCGCAGCTGCGTGCCGAAGTCCGACATCTTGCCCTTGCGGCGCTGGCCGTGCTGGCCGGGGCCGTATTCGCGCTTGTTGACGGGGGACTTCGGGCGGCCCCAGATGTTCTGGCCGAGGCGGCGGTCGATCTTGTGTTTGGCCTGGATGCGCTTGGTCATCGCGGTCCTCTGGTGTTCGAGTTGAGGAACGCGCCCTCCTCTGCCCCGCCCTCGGGCGGAACCGACAGATCCGCGAGGCGCGCAGCGCTACGGGATCACGGGTGCGTCGAACGAAAAGGCGAGCCGCAAGGCCCGCCCTTTCGTCGTGTGGGTCACTTAAAGGAGGGAACCGCAGGCGTCAACCGCGACGGCACGGGTTCGACCACGGCCGGAGACAACCCCCTCTCAGCCAGAACCGTCGCGAGCGCCGGCGTGAGCGCCCGTCCCGCGGTGAAAAGGGCCGTCCCGTCCGTCCGGGCGGGCACGCCCGCAGGGGCCTCGCCGAGAAGCTGGACCACGCGCCGGGCGATGGCGGGCGCGGGATCGATCCAGGTGACGGGCCAAGGCGCGAGCGCTTCCAAACGCGAAAGCACCAGCGGGTAATGCGTGCAGGCGAGCGCGACGACGTCCGTCCGCCCTCCCTCGTCCTCGACGAAACAGGGCGCGATCTCGGCGGCGAGATCGTCGTCGGAGACGGCTTCCCCGCGCATATGCGCTTCCGCCAGAGCCGCGAGACGCGGCGCACCGACGAGCGTCACCCGGCAGTCCGACGCGAAGTTCCGGATCAGTTCCGCCGTATATTCCTGCCTGACCGTCCCCGGCGTGCCGAGAACGCTGATGCGTCGCGAGCGGGTAGCGGCCGCAGCGGGTTTCACGGCCGGCACCGTGCCGACGAAGGACGTCGCGAAGCGCTCGCGCAACGCGGCGAGCGCGATCGTCGAGGCCGTGTTGCAGGCGATCACGATCAGGTCCGGTTCGATCAGCGGAAGGAGACGGGAGAAGACGGCGGTGACGCGTTCGATCAGTTCGCCGTTCGTCAGGCGCCCGTAAGGAAAGACCTCGTCGTCGGCCACATAGACGATGCGCGCGTCGGGCCGCGCCCGAGCGACATGCGCGTGGACGGTGAGACCGCCGAGGCCTGAATCGAAGACGAGAATCGTCGGGGCGTTCATGTCCGTGACCTTCACGCCGTCATAGACCGCCCTCGCGGAAAGATCGACATCGGAGAGATGTCCGCAAGCGTCGTACGCTCGCGCCGCCGCTCGGCAAAGGCGTCGTCGATCACTGCGTGCCGGACAGGATGGCCTTGGCGACACGCCGGCCTTCCAGCGTCGCACCGCCGACCGTCATCGCGCCGCCGCCCGCCGTGGCCTCGCCGGCGAACCAGACGCGCCCCGCCACCGGCCTGCCCAAGGCCGCGCGTGCGCCCGTCGCGCCGGGCCGGACGATGGAATAGGAGCCGTGCGCATGCGGATCGTGCCACCATTCGGCGAGACGACCGCCGACGAACCGCTGCTTCGCCGTCGCGCCGACGACCGAAGCGAAGGCGTCGAGCGCCGCCCGGACCGCCTCGGCCTCACCGCGCGCCCCGAGGTCGCGCCCCGCATCGCCGCCCGTCGTGCCGATCACGAGATCGCGGTCGAAAGGCCACATTTCGAAGGTCATGGGCCCGGCGCCGAAATCGATCACGACGAAATCGTCGCCCTGCGCGATCCCGAAACGTTCGCCGTCGAAGCGCAGCACCACTTTGGTGAGTGCTCCCATCGACAGCCCCTCGATCGCACGGATCGTCTCGACGGGCAGACCCGGCGCGAAACGGATCTTTTCGGCCGCGAGAACGCCGAGAGGAACCGTCACCACGACATGCCCGGCCTTGATCGTTCCCCGCGGCGTGGCGATCTCCACATGCCGCTGCTTCACCGCCACGCCCGTCGCCGGGCAATCGAGAAGAATGGGCAGACCCGCCGCTTCCGATGCCACCAGCGTTCCGTATCCGCCCGGCACGATGCGGTCCGAACCTTCCCAGAGCGAGCCTGCGTCGAGTGCGGAAACCCGCTCGGGGTTTTCGCCGAGCGACAGCATCGCCAGATCGCGGACCGAAGTGGCCCCGTCCTCGCCCATCGAAGCGCCGATCGCCGCCAGCGAAGCGTCTTCGCCCTGCCGGTCGAGCACCTCGACGAGCGACCAGAGCGTCTCGCGTGCCCGACGGCGGCGTTCGAGATAGCCGTCTCCGAGCGCCATGCCCCCGGCATAGGGCCGGAAATGGCTCCACCCCTTCCAGGGAAGAAGCTCCATCCCGTGGTGCTCCGCGAGTTCGCGCCAAGGATTGCGTTCGACGAAATGCACGAAGGCCGCGCCGGCATCGAAGGGAAGTCCGAGAGAACGGTCGGTCCGCGTCCGGCCGCCGACACGATCCCGCGCTTCGATGATCGTGAAGCGCTTTCCCGCCTCCTGCAGCACGCGGCCCGCGGCGAGGCCCGCCGCTCCGGCGCCGATCACCACGACGTCGTAGTCGCCCTCGCCCGCTGCGAAGGCCCGTCCGCCCAGGGCGGGGGCGGCGACGGCGGCTGCGGCGAGCGCGATCATGCTGCGACGGGTTGCTCCGAGGACCATGCAGAGTGAGATAAGGCAGGACGGGGCGATCCGCCACGTCTCCGAAAGACGGGTGCCCACGAAAAAGCCCGGCCGAAGCCGGGCTTTCCCTCATCCCGTCGGAGCGGCTGCGTCAGGCCATGGCCTTCTTCAGGTTCTCGTCGATCTTGTCGAGGAAGCCCGTCGTCGACAGCCACTTCTGGTCGGCGCCGACGAGGAGCGCGAGGTCCTTCGTCATGAAGCCCGCTTCGACCGTGTCCACGCAGACCTTCTCGAGCGTCGTCGCGAACTTGGCGAGGTCGGCATTGCCGTCAAGCTTGGCGCGGTGCGCGAGGCCGCGGGTCCAGGCGAAGATCGAGGCCATCGAGTTCGTCGAGGTCTCCTTGCCCTTCTGGTGCTCGCGGTAATGGCGCGTCACCGTGCCGTGCGCCGCTTCCGCTTCGACCGTGTTGCCGTCGGGCGTCATCAGCACCGAGGTCATCAGGCCGAGCGAGCCGAAGCCCTGCGCGGCCGTGTCGGACTGCACGTCGCCGTCATAGTTCTTGCAAGCCCAGACATAACCGCCCGACCACTTCAGGCAGGAGGCGACCATGTCGTCGATCAGGCGGTGCTCATAGGTGATGCCGAGCTTGTCGAACTCGGCCTTGAACTCGGCCTGGTAGATCTCCTCGAAGATGTCCTTGAAGCGCCCGTCATAGGTCTTGAGGATGGTGTTCTTGGTCGAGAGATAGACCGGGTACTTGCGGATCAGGCCGTAGTTCAGCGACGCCCGGGCGAAATCGCGGATCGACTCGTCGAGATTGTACATCGCCATGGCGACGCCGGCTTCGGGGGCCTTGAAGACCTCCTTCTCGATCACCGCACCGTCCTCGCCGACGAACTTGATCGACAGCGTGCCCTTGCCGGGGAACTTGAAGTCGGTGGCGCGGTACTGGTCGCCATAGGCGTGGCGGCCGATCACGATCGGCTGGGTCCAGCCGGGAACGAGGCGCGGCACGTTCTTGCAGATGATCGGCTCGCGGAAGATCACGCCGCCGAGGATGTTGCGGATCGTGCCGTTGGGGCTCTTCCACATCGACTTGAGGTTGAATTCCTTCACGCGGCCTTCATCGGGCGTGATCGTCGCGCATTTCACGGCGACGCCGTGCTTCTTGGTCGCGTTGGCGGCGTCGATCGTCACCTGGTCGTCGGTGGCGTCGCGGTTCTCGACCGAGAGGTCGTAATAGTCGAGCTCGAGGTCGAGATAGGGGAAGATCAGCGTGTCCTTGATCTTCTGCCAGATGATGCGGGTCATCTCGTCGCCGTCCATGTCGACGACCGGGTTGGCGACCTTGATCTTGCTCATGTGAAACGACCCCTGCTGCTGGCCAGACGTGAAGCTTTCCAGACTGCGGCACGGGCGCCGCAGGCGGTTGGCCGCTTCCTAGAACATCGGCCCGCAAAGGGAAATGCGGTTTTCGGCTAAGCCGGCGCAAAAGCGCGCCACGCCGGGCGCCGGCCTCTGTGGCGGGCGCGGCTTTCGCGCAACGCCGAGGAGCCGACCGCGGAGCGCCCCACACCCGCCGCAAAATCGTCCGGATCGGCCCCGAGCCTCGCGCGCTCGCCGACCCCCGATCCGGAAGACCGCCTCGCCCATGCCTTCGCTCCCGTCACGACCTGCTCTCGACTGGCCCGCGCGCCCCCTCGCCTTCGCCGCACTGCTGCTGCTGGCCACCTCGCCCGCAGCCCGCGCGCAATCTCCCGCCGAGGAACCGGCGCAGATGCAGGACGCCGCCTTCGGCGAGGCGGCAGAGATCAGCCTGTTTGCGCCGATCCCGCGCCGGGAGGCGACGGCGCCGGAGCCCGCGCCGGAGGTTCCCGGCTATCTGGCGCCGGG
>JAIXTT010000052.1 GCA_027483795.1 Hyphomicrobiales bacterium | reverse complement strand
GACCGTCGCGTCCTCGAGCACTTCCGGCACTTCGCCCCGAATGATCTTGAGCGCGAGCCCCTCGGCGATGGCGGTCTTGCCGACGCCGGGGTCGCCGACGAGCAGCGGGTTGTTCTTCTGCCGCCGGCAGAGAACCTGAATCGTGCGCTGCACCTCGCCTGCGCGGCCGATCAGCGGATCGATGCGGCCATCACGGGCCTTCTTGTTGAGATTGATGCAATAGGCGTCGAGCGCCTCGCCCTTCTTGGCGCGGCCGCCCTGCTGTTCCTCGCCGCCGCCCTGCCGGGCGGGGCCGTCCGAGCGCTCCTCGTCGGCGCTTTGGCTCGGGCGGCTCTCGCCGAGGCCCGCGCGCTTGGCGATGCCGTGGGAGATGTAGTTGACCGCGTCGTAGCGCGTCATGTCCTGTTCCTGCAGGAAGTAGGCGGCGTGGCTCTCGCGCTCGGCGAAGATCGCCACGAGCACGTTCGCCCCCGTCACCTCTTCCCGTCCCGAAGATTGGACATGGATCACCGCGCGCTGGATCACGCGCTGGAAGCCCGCCGTCGGCTTGGCGTCGTCGCCGTCGCCCACGAGATTGGCGAGATCGTCGTCCACATATTGGACGAGGTTGCGACGAAGCAGATCGAGATCGACGCTGCAGGCCCGCATCACCGCCGCCGCGTCCTGATCGTCGATCAGGGCGAGCAGGAGATGCTCCAGCGTCGCATATTCGTGGCGGCGCTCGTTGGCATAGGCGAGCGCCTTGTGGAGGGAGTTTTCGAGACTGCGTGAAAACGAGGGCATCGCGGCGGTCGTCCCTACTTCTTTTCCATCACGCATTGAAGCGGATGCTGGTGTTTCCTGGCGAAGTCCATGACGGTCGTGACCTTGGTTTCGGCCACCTCGTAGGTGAACACCCCGCATTCGCCCACCCCGTGGTGGTGGACGTGCAGCATGATCCGTGTCGCCTCTTCGGAATTCTTGTTGAAGAAGCGCTGGAGGACGTGAACCACGAACTCCATCGGCGTGTAGTCGTCGTTCAGCAACAGAACGCGATAGAGACTGGGCCGTTTCGTCTGCGGACGCGTCCGCGTGACGACGGCCGTACCCGACCCGTCGCGCGGGTCGCCCGGCCGCCCCGAGCCGGCGGCGCCGACGGTCGGACCCGTCGCGCCGTTCGATCCCGAGGTCGCCGACGACCATTCTCCTGTCACGAGCATCTTCGATCGATACCTCGACTGCTGCACCCGCCACGAAAGAGGAGAACGGATGCGGCGAAAGTGCGTCTCATGGAGAAATGTATAGTGCCCGCCGGCGCATCGCCAGACGGCGCGACCATCGGTCCGTTCGAATTATCGGGCCGAAACCGTAAAAAGAAACGCCCGGACGGCGGAAAAAGAAAAAGGCCCGGCATCGGCCGGGCCCGTCGTTCTCGCTCGTCGACCGCCCCGATCGGGGCGGCGCGACTCACTTCGCCGCGGCGGTCGCCTTGGTGATGATGGTCTCGTAGGGCTTCACCGAGTCCTTGGCGATCGTCGTGACGAGCTCGCCGACCTTCGAGGAATAGGCGACGAAGCCTTCATAGGCTTCCTTCACATAGGCCGTCTGGATCTCGAGGGCCTTGTCGACCGTCTTCGCGCCGGCGAGCTTCTCGAACACGGCCGAAGAATGCTCGAAAGCCTTCTTCGAATAGTCGGCGGTCTCGGTGGCGAGCGCCTGAACCGACTTGGTGGTCGCGCCGAAGCTCTTCACCGCGACGTCCACGTTCTCTTTGCCGAGCTTCTGGAAATCTTCGAACTGGTTGAACATTTGGAAACCCCCGTTGAATGGCGCCGACGCCGGTCGACGCGGTTGAAACACAAGGTCCCGTCGAACCGAGCGGCGGAAGCCTGAGTTCGGTTGTAGTTGCACCGCACAATTTCGTCAAGAATTTTTGTGCAACGCAACATTTCAACGATATGACGGCCCCGCCCCCGAAATTAACGAGCGGGTAACCCCATCCCGATAGCGTCCGTGACCGTGTTCGACGGATCACATCGCGTGTCCGTCATGCCCGCCGAGGCGGGCGTCAACGGTCGCGTCGGGGTCTTGTATGCGGTTGGGTCTCTTCGGGTCGGCGTATCGCTCGACGCTTGCCGCGCTCGTCGCGGGCGGTTTGCTGTTCGCCGACGTGGAAGGCGCCGAGGCGAGCCGGCAGTCCGCCCCCTATGCGCCGCCTTATGCGGCGATGGTCGTGGACGCGAAGACGGGCCGCATCCTCCACGCCGAAAATCCCGATACCCTGCGCCGTCCCGCCTCGATCACGAAGGTCATGACGCTGTATCTGCTGTTCGAGCAGATGGAACGCGGGCGGATGACGCTCGATACGGAACTGAAGGTCTCCGCCTTCGCCGCTCATCAGGCCCCTTCCAAGCTCGCGCTGTCGCCCGGCGACACGATTCGCGTCGAAGATGCGATCAAGGCCCTGGTCACCAAATCCGCCAACGACGTCGCCGTCGTCGTGGCCGAGAACATCGCCGGATCCGAGCCCGCCTTCGCCGAAATGATGACGCGCAAGGCGCGGGCGCTCGGCATGAGCCGCACGGTCTTCCGCAACGCGTCCGGCCTTCCCGATCCGCATCAGGTCACGACGGCCCGCGATCTCGTCACTCTCGGCCGCGCGATCCAGGATCGTTTCCCCCGGCAATACGCCTTCTTCTCCACCCGCGTCTTCAATTTCGACGGCGACGCCTATGCCAATCACAACAAGCTGCTGGGCCGGGTCGAAGGCGTCGACGGCATCAAGACGGGCTTCACCCGCCTGTCCGGCTTCAATCTCCTGACCTCCGCCAAGCATGACGGACGTCAGGTGGTCGCCGTGGTTCTGGGCGGTCGTTCGGGGCCGTCCCGCGACCGGATCATGGAAGACCTGATCGAGACGCACCTCCCCCGCGCCCAAGCCGGGCCGCGCACGGCGCCGGCCGTCGCCGAACGCGATGCCGAGGCGCCCGCCACCACGGCCGCGGTTCCCTCGAGGGCCGCGCGTCCCGTCCCTGCGCAGCCCGTTCAGGCCGCGCCCTCGGCGACCGTCGAGCAGGGCGATTCCTCCTCGAGCGCACGCACCGCTTCGGTGAGGGCCGCGCCGGCTCCTCAGGCGTCGGCGCCCGCTCCGTCCCGCCCGTCGCAAGCCGATCCCGAGATGAAATGGTCCCGTGGGGCGGAGCCGACACAGGCTTCGACCCGCGTCGCCTCGGCCGCTCCGGCCGCCTCCGCCGCCTCGACGCCCGCGAAGGCGTCCGGCTGGTACGTGCAGGTCGGCGTCGCGGACACGCGGGCGAAGGCCGACGGCCTCGTCGCGGAGGCGCGGGCCAAGTCGAAAGGCAAGCTTTCGAAGGCGCGCCCCGTGACGGAACGGATCACCCTGCGCAATTCGCCGGCATGGCGCGTCCGCTTCACCGGCCTTGATGCCGACGATGCGGCCGCGGCGTGTCGTATTCTCGATAAGGCGGACGTCGATTGCTTCGCCGCCCGGAGCTGAACCCCGGAACCGGAACTCCCGGTTCCTCACGCGAAACGAAGACGGACGATTGCAGAGTATCAGCGATGTCTGGCGAGAAGGATGTCCTTGGCTTGGTTGACGCGGGTGGCGAGATACGTCGACCCCCCTTGATCGGGATGGAGTTTCTTCATGAGCGTCCGATGCGCCTGTCGGATCTCGTCTTCGCTCGCGCCCGCCTGAAGGCCCAGAATCTCGTAGGCCTCCTTCTCGGTCATGTCTCCGGAGCGCGGGCCCTGAGCGCGCCGCGCGTCGGCGTAAGGATCAGCTGCTTCACGCCGACCGGGAAACCGGCGGTCCAGATAAGGCTCGAGCAGCCGTAACCCGTCCGGGTCGGACTGCGCGCAAAGGCGCAGCACCTCTTCGATCTGCTCTTCGCTCAAGGCGTCGAGATCGCGCCCGGCATGCGGGCCTCCGAGAACGGTCCCCGTCAGTTTTCCGCTGTCGTGATCGAGCGTCATCTCGATCAGCACGGATCTCACGCGGGAAACCGCGCCCGCCGACGGGGCGGCATCGGGGCGCATGAAGGGCGGCACGAAGCTCTTCCAGCCGAGAAGCCAGGTGCCGACGCCCCCGAGAGCCAGCGCGGCGTCGAGCCGCCCCCGGAAGGCCAGCAGCGCCGCCGTCGCGAGCAGCGCCACGCCGCCGATCTTCTTGAGAAGCGACGCGAGCTTGGCCGGATTGGCGGCCGTGTAGCTCTTGGCGAGCCACCAGACGAGGAAGACGGCGACCGCGCCGCCGAGCAGAGTGATCACCGGCCTCGTTCCATCTGCGAAAGAAGTTTGCGTCCGGCCGCCGCATCCTGACCGACCAACGCGTCGAGCGCCTTTCTGCCGCCCGCGGCATAGGCCGCGACGGCGCGCAGCAGCGCCAATAACTCGCCCGGCGCCGCGGCATCGAAGCGGATATGGGCGCCCCGGGTCAGCCGGGCCAATTCGCGGAAGGCCGAATCGGCGAGAGGATCCGCCCCTTCCTGAAAGAAGAAGCCCTTCACCCCGAGCAGCCCCAATTCGCCCGCCACCGCGCAGAGAGCGTCGACGTTCTCCTCCATCGCGTCTCCGACGAAGACGAAGGCGGCGACGCGCCCTTCCCGCGCCTCGTTGCGGACATGGCGGAGAACCCGTTCGATCTGCGTATTCCCGCCGCGACAATCGATGCGGGACATGAGCGCGGTCAGCGAACGTGCGTCCTGCACCCAGCCCGATGCGCGGCATTCGCCGTAGCCCCGGAAATAGACCAGCTGGACGGACAGCCCGCCCACCGTCGCGGCGGCGTCGAACATCCGCCCCTGCAGCGAGCAGGCGAGATCCCAAGTCGGCTGGCGGCTCATGGTGGCGTCGAGCGCGAAGACGAGCCGGCCCGACGGCTCGGGGCGGGACGCGACGGCCTTGGCCTGCGAAACGAAGGCGTCGATCGCGGCGGCCGGGCTCGCCGCGGCGGCCGCGGCGCGGCCCGCCGCACGCGTCACGCTGCCGATGCCCTCGCCCGTGGTCGTCCGGCCCTTTTCGTCGGCCATTCTGCGCAGCTCCGTGGTCCGTGTCGAAAGATGGGTTTCCGCCGAACGGATGGCAATCGCCGTGCGGGGCCTCTCCTCAGAGAAGACCGAGCCCCGCGAGCTCACGGCGCATCTCCTCCGGCATTTCGGCGAGGGCCGCGGCCGTCTCGGCCGAGAGATCGCGGGGCGCGCTCGCGGCGTCGAGATATCGCCAGCCCTGGAAGGGACGACAAGGACGCGGCTCGACCGGCGTGACCACGGGCGCGAGCACCAGATGGCACCGGGAGACGCCCGTCGGATCGGTGAAGGGGCGAATGTCCTTCAAGGGCTGACGGCAGGCGATGCGGCCCTTGATCACCCAATAGAGCGAGCCGCCGGCGAGGAGTTCGTCGACGCGTTTGGGGACCATGCGCGTCGTGTGCATCTGCTCCTCGGGCTTTCCGAGCCGACGCCACAACGCCATGGAGTTTGCGATCCAATCCTCCAGATCGGCGATGGAATCGCAACCGACGCAAAGCTTGAGAAGATGCAGGGCCATGTCCCGCATCTATCGCGGCGGAGGCGAGGAGCAAAGTCCCTGCGGCCGAGAACCTGCGCCGACGCCCGCGCGCTTGTGCGTAACCCCGGAAGCCGCGCCTTCGCCGCATTGCGACAAGGCGTTCGATCATGATCTTATTTCCTCCGGCCGGATTTCTGCGGCCGTGCCGGGGTCGACGGACTCCCCTTACCGACGGAGTGAAGAATGGCGGCGAGCGATGCTCCGCTCGTGGCGATGCTCGGCATCGTCAAGCGCTTCGGCGCATTGACCGCCAATGACCGCGTCGATCTCCAGATCCGGCGCGGCGAGATCCATGCTCTGCTCGGCGAGAACGGCGCGGGAAAATCCACGCTGGTGAAGATCCTCGACGGTCTGCTGCAGCCCGACGCGGGCGAGATCCTTTGGGAGGGCCGCCCCGTCGTCCTGCCGGATCCCGAGGCGGCGGCGCGGCTGGGCATCGGGATGGTGTTCCAGCATTTCTCGCTCTTCGACAATCTCACCGTCGCGGAGAACATCGCGGTCGCCCTTCCCGGCGAAGGCGGGCGGAGCGAGGTCGCGCGGCGCATCGAAGAGGTCGGACGCAGCTACGGGCTGACGCTGGATCCTTCGCGTCCGGTCTGGACGCTGTCGGCCGGGGAACGGCAGCGGATCGAGATCGTCCGCGCGCTGCTGCGAAAGCCCAAGCTGCTGATTCTGGACGAACCCACGTCCGTGCTGACCCCGCAGGAGGCGGACGGGCTCTTCACGACGCTCGAAAGGCTCGCGGCGGACGGCTGCGGCCTGCTCTACATCACGCATCGTCTCGAAGAAGTGAAGCGCCTGTGCTCCCGCGCGACGATCATGCGCGGCGGCAAGGTGGTGGCGGCCTGCGATCCCCGCGGGGAGACCGTCGCAGGGCTCGCGAGCCTGATGGTCGGCGCGGACGTGCACGAGGTGCGGCCCGCTCCGGCGCATGCGGTGGGCAAGATCCGGCTGGAACTCAACAATCTCCACCTCCCCGCTCCCGATCTCCACGGCACGCCGCTCACGGGCGCGATGCTGCAGGTACAGGGCGGCGAAGTGCTCGGGATCGCGGGCGTCGCGGGCAACGGCCAAAGCGAACTCTTCGCCGCGCTTTCGGGCGAAAGCCTCGCGCCGCGGCCGGAAGACGTGTCGATCGACGGCGCTCCGGTCGGCCGCGAAGGGATCGACGCGCGCAGGCTCCGCAACGCCGCCTTCCTGCCGGAAGAGCGTCTCGGCCATGCCGCCGCGCCGCGCTTCACCCTCTCCGAGAACGTGGTGCTCTCCCGGCATGCGACGGGCGGCCTCGTCCGCCGCGGCGTGTTGAAGACCGGCGAGGCGCAGCGCATCGCGCGCGAGGTGATCCGCGTCTTCGACGTGCGCAAGGGCGGCGAGGATCCGCCGGCGGCGACGCTTTCGGGAGGCAATCTCCAGAAATTCGTCGTCGGACGGGAAATCCTGCGCGAACCGGGCGTCCTCGTCGTCAACCAGCCGACGTGGGGCGTCGATGCGGGCGCGGCCGCGACGATCCGGCAGGCGCTCGTCGATCTCGCCGCGCGCGGCTCGGCGGTCGTCGTGATCAGCCAGGATCTCGACGAACTCTTCGCGATCTCGGACCGGATCGCCGTTCTGCATGCGGGACGGCTCTCCGCCGCCCGATCGGCCCGCACGGCGACGCGCGAGGAAATCGGCATCCTGATGGCCGGAGGACATGCGACCGATGCGGCTTGAACTCGTCCCGCGCGGCGACGTGCCCGGCTTCGTGCGCCTGCTGGCGCCGATCGCCGCCGTCGCGACCGCGATCCTGATCGGCGGGCTCGTCGTGGCCTTGATGGGCCGTTCGCCCGCGGCCGCGCTCGACGTCTATTTCCTGCAGCCGCTCGGCGATTCCTGGGGGCTGCAGGAAGTCGCGTTGAAGATGATCCCGCTCGTTCTCATCGCCGTCGGGCTCTCCTTCTGCTTCCGCGCCAATCTCTGGAACATCGGGGCCGAAGGTCAGTTCGTCGTCGGGGCGATCGTCGGATCGATCCTGCCGCTCGCTCTGCACGGGGCCGGGGCCGGCCCGTGGGTCGTGGTCGCGGCGCTGGTCATGGGCGCGATCGGCGGGGCGCTCTTCGCGATGATCCCGGCGATCCTCCGCGTCACGCTCGGCGTCAGCGAGATCCTCACGAGCCTGATGCTCGTCTATGTCGCGCAGCTCGGTCTCGATTGGCTCGTGCGCGGACCGTGGCGCGATCCGAAGGGGTTCAACTTCCCGCAATCGGTGATGTTCGAGTCGAGCGCGCAGCTTCCGCCCCTGATCGAGGCGGGCCGCCTGCATGCGGGTGCGCTTGCCGCGATCGTCGTGGTGCTCGCGGCCTGGTTCATCCTCTCGCGCACCCTGTTCGGCTACGGCATCCGCGTATCGGGCGAGGCGCCGAAGGCGGCGCGTTTCGCGGGCTTCGACGCGAACCGCCTGGTCGTCGCGGCCTTCGCGATCTCCGGCGCGCTCGCAGGGCTCGCGGGGATCATCGAAGTCACCGGCCAGATCGGTCAGCTGAAGCCGACGATCTCGCCGGGCTACGGCTTCACCGCCATCATCGTCGCCTTTCTGGGGCGGCTGCATCCCGTCGGCATCCTGTTCGGCGCCTTCGCGATCTCGCTGACGGTGATCGGGGGCGAGAACGCGCAGATCATGCTCAAGCTGCCGCTCGATCTCACGACCGTCTTCCAAGGCGTTCTGCTCGCCTGCGTGCTCGCGGCGGATGCGCTCGTCACCAATCGCGTGCGGATCGTCCGCACGGTCCGGGCATGAGGAGGCGGGGATGAGCCTGACCGAAGCGATCCTCCTCACCGTCGTCGCCGCCGCGACGCCGCTCCTCATCGCGGCGCTCGGCGAGCTCGTGGTGGAGCGGGCGGGCGTGCTCAATCTCGGGCTCGAAGGCATGATGGCCGTGGGCGCCTCCTGCGGTTTCGCCGCGGCGAGCCTGTCGGGTTCGACGGTGGTCGGCGTGGTCGCGGCGATCTTCGCGGGGATGGCCCTTTCGGCCGTCTTCGCCTTTCTGACGCTCGGTCTCGCGGCCAATCAGGTCGCTTCGGGGCTTGCGCTCACCATTCTGGGACTGGGCCTTTCGGGCCTCGTCGGCGAGGCCTTCGTCGGCACGCGGCTCGACCCGGTCGGACGCATCGAGGTTCCGGGACTCACCGACCTGCCCGTGGTCGGCAAGCTCCTGTTCGGCCATGACCCCTTCGTCTACATCGCGCTGCTTCTCACGATCGGGACCGCGTGGTTCCTGAAACGGACGCATCACGGACTCGTCCTGCGCTCGATCGGGGAGAACCACGTCTCCGCGCATGCGCTCGGCCTCAAGGTGCTGCGGACGCGGCTCCTCGCCGTTCTGTTCGGCGGCGCCTGCGCAGGTCTCGCCGGGGCCTATCTGTCGCTCGCCTACACCCCCTTCTGGTCGCCGGGGATGACGGCCGGCCGCGGCTGGATCGCGCTCGCGCTCGTCGTCTTCGCCTCATGGATGCCCTGGCGCGCCCTCGGCGGGGCTCTGGTCTTCGGCGGCGCGACGGTGCTTCAGCTTCATGCTCAGGCGGCCTCGATCGGGCTACCCTCGCAGGCGTTGTCGGCGCTGCCCTACATCGCGACGATCGTCGCGCTGGTTCTGATGTCGCTCGGGCGCGGTCGCTCGTCCGCCGTTCCCGGATCGCTCGGCATGCCTTTCGTGCCGGACCGGTGACCCTATAACCTCCCCCGAGGCCGGGCGGGGCACCGGCGCTTCGGATCTGAATTCGTCCCGAATTGGAGAGCAGGATGCGAACTATCGTCAAACTCGCCGGAGCGCTGGCCCTCGCGGTCGGCCTTTCGGTTCCCGCGGTCGCTCAGGACAAGCTGAAGATCGGCTTCATCTATGTCGGCCCGGTCGGCGACCACGGCTGGACCCATCAGCACGACGTCGGCCGCCGGGCGATCGAGACCGCCTTCCCCGGCCGCGTCGAAACGACCTTCGTCGCGAGCGTGACCACCGCGGACTCCGACCGCGCGATCGAGCAGCTCGCCCGCACGGGCCACAAGCTGATCTTCACGACCTCCTTCGGCTACATGGAGCCGACGCTGAAGGTCGCCGCGCGCTTCCCGGACGTGAAGTTCGAGCACGCCACGGGCTACAAGCGCGCCGCCAACGTCGCGACCTATTCCATCCGCTTCCATGAAGGCCGCTACATTCAGGGCGTGATCGCGGGCAAGATGACGAAGTCCAACGTCATCGGCTATGTCGGCGCCTTCCCGATCCCGGAAGTCGTCGCGGGCATCAACTCCTTCATGCTCGGCGCGCAGAGCGTCAACCCGAACGTGAAGATCAAGATCGTCTACGCCAATGCCTGGTTCGATCCGGGCAAGGAAGGCGACGCGGCCAAGGCGCTGCTCGCGCAGGGCGTGGACGTGATCACCCAGCACACCGACAGTCCGGCCCCGCTGCAGCAGGCCGAAGCCGCCGGCAAATTCGCCTTCGGTCAGGCCTCGGACATGACCCGCTTCGCCCCCAAGGCGCAGCTCTCCGCCAACCAGAACGTCTGGGGCCCCTATTACGTCGAGCGCGTCCGTGCGGTGCTGGACGGCAAGTGGCAGAGCCAGGACGTGTGGGGCGGCCTCGCCTCGGGCATGCTCCGCATGGCCCCCTATGCCAACATGCCGGACGACGTGAAGAAGCTCGCCGTCGACACCGAAGAGGCGATCAAGACGGGCAAGCTCGACCCGTTCAAGTGCCCGATCTTCGATCAGGACGGCAAGGAAGTGAAGTGCGAGGGCGGCGCGAAGCTCGCCGACTCCCAGGTGCTCGGCATGAACTTCTACGTGAAGGGCATCGACGACAAGCTGCCGAAATAAGCTTGCGAAACAGCGACGTCGGCCCCTTCAGGCCGACGTCGCCTCCTTCGCCGCCGGGGCGATCTTGACCGGAATCTTCAGATAATGGACGCCGTTGTCCTCCGCTGCGGGAAAGCGGCCGGCGCGGATATTGACCTGGATCGAGGGCAGCAGGAGCCGCGGCGCGGCGAGCCCCGCGTCCCGTTTTTCCCTCATGGCGACGAATTCGTCCTCGCCGATGCCTTCGCGTACATGGACGTTCGTCGCGCGCTGCGCCGCCACCGTGGTCTCCCACGCATAGGAATCGCGCCCCGGCGCCTTGTAGTCGTGGCACATGAAGAGCCTCGTTTCCGGAGGCAATGACAGCACCTTGCGGATGGAGCGATAGAGCGTCCGCGCATCTCCGCCGGGAAAATCGGCGCGGGCGGTGCCGTAATCCGGCATGAACAACGTGTCGCCCACGAAGGCCGCATCCGCGACGATGTAGACGATATCGGCGGGCGTATGCCCGGGCGCGTGCATCACGCCGACCGACAGCGAACCCAAGGCGAAGCTTTCGCCGTCCTTGAACAGACGGTCGAAATCGCTGCCGTCCACCTTGAGGTCCGTGGCGTTGAAGACCGGCCGGAAGATGCGCTGCACGTCGCGGATATGCTCGCCGATGCCGATCTTCGCGCCCGTTCGCGCCTTGATCAGGGGCGAACCGGAAAGATGGTCGGCATGGGCATGGGTCTCGAGCGTCCACACGATGCGGTAGCCCTCCTCCCGCGCCTTGGCGAGGATGGCCTCGACCGAGCGCGCGTCCACGCTGCCGCCTTGGGGCTCGTAATCGAGCACCGGGTCGATGACGGCGGCCTCGCGCGTCACGGGGTCGGCGACCAGATAGCTGACCGTGTTGGTGGGCTCGTCGAAAAAGGCGTGAATGATCGGCTTCTGCATATCGGCGTTCCGCATCGGGTTTCTCCTGCAAAGCGTGATTGCATCCGGGATTGACATATACATTAGATATCACTAATTTAGCAACTACTGAATTGTGAGAGAAGAATGCTCGTCGTTTCCCCCCTCGATCCCGCCGCCTTCGAAGCCAAGGCCATCGACGTGGCCGATGCCCTGCGCGCCCTCGCCAACGAGCGACGATTGCAGGTTCTCTGCGTGCTGATGGAGACGGGCGAGGCGAATGTCGGGACGCTCGTGGAGCGGATCGGCATCGGCCAATCCGCCCTTTCGCAGCATCTCGCGAAGATGCGGGACGAAGGGCTCGTGACGTTCCGGCGCGAGAGCCGAACGCTCTGGTACCGGATCGCCGATCCCCGCGTCGCTGAACTGATGGGCACTCTCTATCGTCTCTATTGCACACCGGTCGAAAGGGTGAAGCCATGACGCTGCAGACCATCCATCCCGACGCGCTCGACGCCTTGCTGAAGCGGGGTGCGACCATCGTCGACATCCGTGAACCCGACGAGTATCGGCGGGAACACGTTCCCGGCGCGGTCAACGCGCCGCTTTCGCGCAGCGACGACGGGCCGTTGCCCGGCGCCGGCGTGATCATCTTCCATTGCCGCTCGGGCAACCGCACGGCCGCCAATGCAGGCCGGCTCGCGCAAGTCGCGGGCACGCGGGAGGCCTATCTGCTGGAAGGCGGGATCGAAGCTTGGCGCGACGCGGGCCGCCCGATCGTCAAGGACAAGCGCCAACCCATCGAGATCATGCGTCAGGTGCAGATCGGGGCGGGGTCGCTCGTCGTGCTCGGCGTCCTTCTCGGCGCTTTCGTTCACCCCGGCTTTTACGGTCTCTCCGGATTCGTCGGCGCGGGGCTCGTATTCGCCGGCGCGACGGGGTTCTGCGGCATGGCGCGCCTGCTGATGCTCGCGCCGTGGAACCGTCGCGCTCTCGTCGGAGAGGCTTGAGCCTTTCCGTCACCCGCGAAGCGAGGGGTTCGACATGAGCGGTCTTCTTCTGGCCGGACCGTCCGGCATGGCCGTCGGCCTCCTTCTCGGGCTTGCGGGCGGCGGCGGCTCGATCCTCGCCGTCCCCCTTCTCGTCTACGCAGTGGGCGTTTCTCCCGCCCATGTCGCGATCGGCACGAGTGCGCTCGCCGTGTCCGTGAGCGCCTTGGCGAGCCTGCTCGGTCACGCGCGGTTCGGCCGGGTGAAGTGGCGCTGCGGCCTGGTCTTCGCCGCGGCGGGGGTCTTCGGCGCTCTGGTCGGCGCGGAAGTCGGGAAAGCGGTCGACGGTCGAAGTCTGATGGCGCTGTTCGGGCTGCTGATGATCGGCGTCGGAGTGATGACGTTCCGCAGGCGCGACGCGGGCGGCGACGCGGACGTGCGGCTGAATGCGGAAACCGCCTCGCGGCTGTTGCCCACCCTCGTGGGAGCGGGCTTCGGCACCGGCTTTCTGAGCGGTTTCTTCGGCATCGGCGGCGGATTTCTGATCGTGCCGGCGCTGATCGCCGCAACGGCCATGCCGTTGACCTCGGCCGTGGGAACGTCCCTCATCGCGGTCGCGGCCTTCGGCGCGTCCACGGCGGCGAGCTATGCCTATTCAGGGCTGATCGACTGGCCCGTCGCGCTCGTCTTCATCGCGGGCGGCCTCGTCGGAAGCGCGATCGGGGCGGCGCTGAGCCGGTTCTTGGGAGCCCGAAAGGGCTTGCTGGGGCTGATCTTGTCCGTCGTCATCACGACGACGGGAGCTTATGTCGTGTTCCGAAGCTTCTGACCCCTTACGGTGCGCCCGAGGCGGCGCACCCGCCTAAACCGCCGTGCCGTGCAGGTCGTAGGCGTCCGCACGCTCGATCTTCACCGTCACGACGTCGCCCGCACGCAGCGGGCGGCGCGACGTGACGTAGACG
This sequence comes from Hyphomicrobiales bacterium, assembly GCA_027483795.1. Classification (GTDB taxonomy): domain Bacteria; phylum Pseudomonadota; class Alphaproteobacteria; order Rhizobiales; family Beijerinckiaceae; genus JAIXZO01. The sequence goes on along the minus strand of JAIXTT010000052.1, from coordinate 22,842 downwards.
TTGCCGTCGATCTCCGGCGCGTCCCATTGGCTTCGGCCCTTGGCCACCGTCGGGCCGGGCTCGTCGATGAGCACCTTGATGCGCCGCCCGACGCGCGAGGCGAGGCGCTTGGCGCTGACGACCTGCTGGCGCGCCATGAAACGGTTCCAACGGCTCTGCTTCACCTCGTCGGGGACGACGTCCAGCCCGAGATCATTGGCGACCGCGCCCTTCACGGGCTCGTATTTGAAGCAGCCGACGCGCTCCATCTTCGCCTCGTCGACGAAGGCGAGCAGCTCCTCGAAATCCTCCTCCGTCTCGCCGGGGAAGCCGACGATGAAGGTCGAGCGGATCGCGAGATCGGGGCAGATCTCCCGCCATTTGCGGATGCGCTCGAGCGTCTTCTCCTGCCCGCCGGGGCGACGCATCGCCTTCAGCACCTTGGGCGAGGCGTGCTGGAACGGGATGTCGAGATAAGGCAGCACGAGACCGTCCGCCATCAGCGGGATCACCTCGTCGACATGCGGGTACGGGTAGACGTAATGGAGCCGCACCCACGCGCCGAGCGAGCCGAGTTCGCGCGTGAGATCGAGGAATTTCGTGCGGACTTCGCGCTCGCCCCACATCGAGGGCGCATATTTCACGTCCACGCCGTAGGCCGACGTGTCCTGCGAGATGACGAGCAGTTCCTTGACGCCCGCCTTCACCAGCTTTTCGGCTTCGCGCAACACGTCCCCCGCCGGACGGGAGACGAGGTCCCCGCGCAGGCCGGGAATGATGCAGAAGGTGCAGCGATTGTTGCAGCCCTCGGAAATCTTCAGATAGGCGTAGTGCCGCGGGGTGAGCTTCACGCCCTGATCGGGAACGAGATCGAGGAACGGATCGTGCGCCGGCGGCACCGCCTCGTGCACCGCCGTCATCACGCTCTCATAGGCCTGCGGCCCCGTGATAGCGGCGACGCCCGGATGCTGCGCGCGGATTTCGTCCGGCTGCGCGCCCATGCAGCCCGTCACGATGACCTTGCCGTTCTCGGCCATGGCCTCGCCGATCGCGCCGAGCGATTCCGCCTTGGCGCTGTCGAGAAAGCCGCAGGTGTTCACGATCACCGCGTCCGCGCCCTTGTGCGTCTTGACGAGTTCGTAGCCCTCGGCCCGAAGCTGCGTGATGATCCGCTCGCTGTCGACCAGCGCCTTGGGGCAGCCGAGCGACACGAAGGAGATCTTGGGCGCACGGGAATCCGGAGCGCTCGGGCGGGGGGCGTTGTCGGCCATCGGTCTCGAAACATGTTCAGGAGGGGGCGCGCCGCCGTGATACGGCAAACCCGGCCGCCTCACAACTCGGGGCGCGCGACGCCTCAGGGGCCGACCATCACCAGAGCCCAATAGGCCTTGTATCGCGTGCCCGGCGTTTCGGCGCGCACCATGCCCATGCGCGTGACCTCGCGCATCAGCATGTTCGAGCGATGGCCCGAGGACCGTTTCCACCGTTCGATCGCGCCTTCGGCCGTGGCGTCGCCCGCGCCGACATTCTCCGAGGCCGCGCTCTTGCCGTAACCCGCCGCCGTCAGCCGTCGGTCGAGATTCCCCGCGACGTCGTGGGACAGATGCCCTTTCGCGGCCATGGCCCGCGCCTGCCGCTCGGCCGCCGCGACGACGCCGCCGTCGATCACCAGCGGCGGCAAGCCGTGCTCCGCCCGGAAGGCGTTGACGAAGGGCAGCGCCTCGCGGGACAGATCACGCACGACGACGGACTCCTCGGGAGGCGTCGCGCAGCCCGCGAGGGCGGCGCAGAAAAGGAGAACCGCGGCGCGTTTCGTGAACATGCATGGACCTCGAAAATCGGACTTGATTGCACAAGCGGCGCAGCGGTCCCATATCATGCGCGTCCGGAGGAGGCCGGCATGAACGTGATCGAACCCACCGAAATCATCCCGCCCCGCGGCGCGTCCTTCGCGGGCCATGCGGTTTCGCCCTATCGCGGCGTTCTGCGGTCCCGCGTCTTCGCCTTTCTGATCGACGCGGTCGCGATCGGCACCTTGTCGCTGATCGCCTTCTTCGTGACCATGATGGCGGGCGTGTTCACCTTCGGCCTCGCCTGGGTGCTGCTCCCCGCGATCTGGCCGCTCGTGGCCCTCCTCTACAACGGCTTCACCATTGCGGGCCCTCGCGCCGGAACCTGGGGCATGCGGGCGGCGGGCATCCGCCTCGTCCATGTCGACGGCGCGCCGTTGACCTTCATCGCCGCAGCGGCCCATGCGGTGATCTTCTACGTCTCCGTCTCGGTCCTGACGCCTTTCGTTCTCCTGTTGGGCCTCGTCCGCAACGATCGGCGGATGCTGCATGACCTTCTGGTCGGGTCGGTCGCGCTGCGCGGACCGGCTTGAGGCTTCCGCACCGAGTGCTATCGTAGCGTAAGGTGGACGCGGGCCCGGCTTCGCCCCATGATCAACGGAGCCGCACCGGCCGAGTGCCGTCCCGGCGGAGGATCATCCTTTGACGACGCAGCCACGCGATGCGCCGCAGTTCTACCTCACCGCTCCCAGCGCCTGCCCCTATCTGCCGGGCCGCGAGGAGCGGAAGGTGTTCACGCATCTCGTCGGACGTCGTGCGGGGGAACTGAACGACGCGCTCACGCAAGGCGGTTTCCGCCGCTCGCAGACGATCGCCTACCGCCCCGCCTGCGACGGTTGCCGCGCCTGCATCTCCGTGCGCGTTCTGGTGGATGAGTTCCGGCCGTCGCGCAACATGCGGCGCGTCATCGAGCGCAATGCGGATCTCGCGGGCGAGATGCGCTCGAACCTGCCGACGACCGAGCAGTATTCCCTGTTCCGCCATTATCTCGACCTCCGCCATCTGGACGGCGGCATGGCCGACATGACGGTTCTCGATTACGCGATGATGGTCGAGGACAGCCATGTGGAGACCAAGCTCGTCGAATATCGCCGACGCGGTCCCGACACGGGCCTGACCGGCCGCGGCACCGGACCGTTGCTCGCGGCGGCCTTGACGGACGTGCTCTCCGACGGGTTGTCGATGGTCTATTCCTTCTACGACCCGGAAGAGGAGGACAGGAGCATCGGCACCTATCTGATCCTCGACCATATCGCCCGCGCCCGGGCGATGGGCCTGCCCTATGTCTATCTCGGCTATTGGGTCGAAGGGTCGCGGAAGATGGCCTACAAGGCGCGCTTCAGCCCTCAGGAGCGCCTTTTGCCCGAGGGATGGCGACGCGAGGAGTGACGCTCGCGTCCCTGACCGATCCGGCGGCGACCCTTGCGCCTCACTCGGCGACGATCAGGACCACCGCGCCTTCGGCCACCTGAGCCCCCGCCTCGGCCGCGATCTCCGTGACGGTCCCGTCCCGCGGGGCGACGAGCGCATGCTCCATCTTCATCGCCTCGACGACGGCGAGCTTCTGCCCTTTGGTGACGGCGTCTCCGACGGAAACGTTCACCGCGATGACCTTGCCGTGCATCGGGGCCTTCAAGGCGCCGTCGGACTCCCCATGGGCGTCGCCCGAGTCCGAGATCGCCGGAAGCCGGACCAAGGTCTGCCGGCCCTTGCGGACGACATGGACGCCCGCCGGAGACTGCACGATCGTGAGCCCCCGGTCCGACCCGTCGTCGCGGACCCTGCCCGGCCCTTCCACCACGAAGCCCGCGGCGGACCATTCGGCCGAGACTTCGGTCGCGTGGTCGTCCGCCTGCACGGGCAGCACGAAACGGCGCACGCCGGACAGCTGGAACCCGTCGGCCGCGTCCCAAGGCGAGCGTCCGAGCGGAGCGCCGTGCACCGCCCTCGCCTCTTCGGCCTCGAGCAGCACCCGCGCGCCGCGCGCGACCGCGACGCCGTCGACGGGCTGCGGCACCGCGCCGAGCGCCTCGAGATTGCGTTCGATGAAGCCCGTGTCGAACCGACCGGCACGGAACTGCTCGGCACGACACAGGGCCGCGAGGAAGGGCGCATTGGCGCGCGGACCCGCGACGACGGTCACGTCCAGCGCGGCGGCAAGGCGGTCCAGCGCCTCCTCGCGGGTCGGCGCATGGGCGATGACCTTGGCGATCATCGGGTCATAGAAGGGCGTGACCGCATCGCCCTCGACCACGCCCGTATCGACGCGAATGCCCTCCCCTTCCGGCAAGCGCAACGCGTGCAGCTTGCCCGTCGACGGCAGGAAGCCGCGCTCGGGGTCTTCCGCATAAAGCCGCGCCTCGACCGCATGTCCCCGGATCGCGAGATCCGACTGGACGAAGGGCAGTCTTTCGCCCGCCGCCGCACGGAACTGAAGCTCGACGAGATCGAGCCCCGTGATCGCCTCCGTCACCGGATGCTCCACTTGAAGGCGCGTATTCATCTCCATGAAGAAGAAGCCGTCCTTCGTCAGCCCCTTCGATCCGTCGGCGATGAATTCGACCGTTCCCGCACCGACGTAGCCGACCGCGCGGGCGGCCTCGACCGCGGCGCGGCCCATGGCCTCCCGGACCTCTTCGGGCATGCCGGGCGCGGGCGCCTCCTCGATCACCTTCTGATGACGGCGCTGCAGCGAGCAATCCCGCTCGAAGAGATGCACCACGTTTCCCTGCTTGTCGGCGAAGACCTGGATCTCGACATGCCGCGGCGCCTGCACGTAACGCTCGATCAGCACGCGCGGATCGCCGAAGGCGGACTGCGCCTCGCGCTGCGCCGAGGCGAGCGCGTCCTCGAAGTCGACGAGCCTGTCGACCCGGCGCATGCCCTTCCCGCCGCCGCCCGCCACCGCCTTGATCAGCACCGGGAAGCCCACATTGACCGCCCGTTCGCGCAGAAAGGCCGCGTCCTGCTTCGCGCCGTGATAGCCCGGCACGACGGGCACGCCCGCCTTCTCGACCAGCGCCTTCGCCGCATCCTTCAGACCCATGGCCCGGATGGCGGAAGCGGGCGGGCCGACGAAGGCGATCCCCGCCGCCTCGACCGCCGCGGCGAAATCCGCGTTCTCGGAGAGAAAACCGTAACCGGGATGGATCGCCGCGGCCTTCGTCCGCTTCGCGACCTCGAGGATCCGCTCGGCGACGAGATAGCTCTCCCGCGCGGGAGCCGGTCCGATGCCATGCGCCTCGTCCGCCATGCGGACGAAGAGCGCCTTCGCGTCGGCCTCCGAATGAACGGCGATCGTGCGCAGGCCCATGCGCTTCGCCGTGCGGATGATGCGGCAGGCGATCTCGCCGCGATTGGCGATGAGGACGGATTCGAACATGGCGGTCACATCCTGAACACGCCGAAGCGCGTCTCCTCCACGGGCGCGTTGAGGCAGGCGGAAAGGGCGAGGCCCAGCACGCGGCGGGTTTCGGACGGCAGGATGATGCCGTCGTCCCACAGCCGCGCCGTGGCGTGATAGGGGCTGCCTTCGGCCTCGTACTGCGCTCGGATCGGGGCCTTGAAGGCCTCCTCCTCCTCGGCCGACCAAGCCTTGCCGTCGGCCTCGATATTGTCCCGCCGGACGGTCGAAAGCACGCTCGCCGCCTGTTCGCCGCCCATCACCGAGATGCGGGAATTCGGCCAGGAGAACAGGAAACGCGGCCCGTAGGCGCGGCCGCACATGCCGTAATTGCCCGCCCCGAAGGAGCCGCCGACGAGCAGCGTGATCTTCGGCACCTTGGCGCAGGCGACCGCGGTCACGAGCTTCGCGCCGTCCCGCGCGATCCCGCCCGCCTCATATTGCCGCCCGACCATGAAGCCGGAGATGTTCTGCAGGAACAGCAGGGGGATGCGCCGCTGCGCGCATAATTCGATGAAATGCGCGCCCTTGAGCGCGGATTCCGAGAACAGGATGCCGTTGTTGGCGACGATGCCGACGGGCATGCCCCAGAGCGTCGCGAAGCCCGTCACGAGCGTCGTGCCGTAGAGCCTTTTGAACTCGTCGAATTCCGAGCCGTCGACGAGCCGCGCGATCACCTCGCGGATGTCGTACTGCTTCTTCAGATCGGTCGGGACGAGACCTTCGAGTTCCGCCCCGTCGAGCAGCGGTTCGCGCGGCTCGTAAAGCGGAATGTCCGGCCGCTTCATCCCGTTGAGATTGGCGACGATCCGGCGCGCGATCGCGAGCGCATGGGCATCGTCCTGCGCGTAATGGTCGGCGACGCCGGAGGTGCGGGCATGGACGTCCGCTCCGCCGAGATCCTCCGCCGAGACGACCTCGCCCGTCGCCGCCTTCACGAGCGGCGGGCCGCCGAGAAAGATCGTGCCCTGCTTCCGCACGATCACCGTCTCGTCCGACATCGCGGGGACATAGGCGCCGCCCGCCGTGCAGGAGCCCATCACCACCGCGATCTGCGGAATGCCCGCGGCCGAGAGGTTCGCCTGGTTGAAGAAGATCCGGCCGAAATGCTCCTTGTCCGGAAACACCTCGGTCTGATGCGGCAGGTTCGCGCCGCCGGAATCGACCAGATAGATGCAGGGCAGTCGGTTCTCCCGCGCGATCTCCTGCGCCCGGAGATGCTTCTTCACCGTCATCGGGTAGTAGGTGCCGCCCTTGATGGTGGAATCGTTGCAGACGATCATCGTCTCGCGCCCGGCCACGCGGCCGATGCCCGCGATCACGCCCGCGCCGTGGATGGCGTCGTCATACATGCCGTAGGCCGCGAGCGCGCCGATCTCGAGGAAGGGCGAGCCGGGGTCGAGAAGCCGCATCACGCGGTCGCGCGGCAGCAGTTTGCCGCGGGCGAGATGACGCTCCCGCGCCTTCGGCGGCCCGCCGAGCGCGGCGGCGTCGCGGCGTTCCCGCAATTCGGCGGCGAGCTTCCGCCATTCTCCGGCGTTGCTGCGGAATTCTTCGGACGTCGGATCGACGGCGCTCGTCAGAACGGCCACGCGCGTTGGCCCCGCCTTCCCCGGACGGCGATCCCGTCTCTCGGCGCGATCATGGCGCAAGCGCCGCCGAACGCAATCGGCCCTTCGGACGCGTGCGGAAGGGAATCCGCGCCCCTCCCCCGTCATGCCCGCATCCGCGGGCATCCACGTCTTCCTTCCCCCGTCCTCGCCCCTCCCGTGTCATCCCGGCCGCAGCGAAGCGGAGAGCCGGGAACCGGCCTTCCTTCGGAGCGCCGAAGGCAAGCCGTGGATGCCCGCATCCGCGGGCATGACGATGGTGAGCCGCTCCGACATTCGGCCCCGAGCGACGAACCCGACCATCACGGCGGCCGCGGTTCCGCGCCCTTGCCCCGCTCCGCCCGCGCCCGCATTCTGCGCTCATGCTCGGATTCGGAACTCTCGACGCGATCGCCGCCGCCTTCTTCGTCCTCGCTTGGCTCGGCTACCACACGACCGTCGAGTCCTCGCTCTTCGGACGACGCAGCCTCAACTCCCTGATGCACGGCTATCGCCGCGTCTGGGTCGAGACGATGCTGCGGCGGGACGTGCGCATGGTCGACACGCAGATCAACGCGTCGCTGCAGAACGGAACGGCCTTCTTCGCCTCGACATCGCTCTTCGCCATCGGCGGCGCGCTGACTCTTCTGCGCGCGACCGAGGACGTCCTGACCCTGTTCGCCGACCTGCCCTTCGGCCTCGAGACGACCAAGGCGCAATGGGAGATGAAGGTCATCGGCCTCGTGGTGATCTTCGTCTACGCCTTCTTCAAATTCGCCTGGTCCTACCGCTTGTTCAATTACGCGGCGATCCTCATCGGCGCGACGCCGCCGCCCGCGGAGGCCGAAACGGACGAGGCGAAGGCCCATGTCCTGCGCCTCACGGGCATGCTCACCGACGCGGGGAAGCAGTTCAACCGCGGGCAGCGCGCCTTCTTCTTCGCTCTGGCTTACGTGGGCTGGTTCGTCTCGCCCGTCGTCCTCGTCGTCACCACCGCGGCGGCGCTGTTCGCCATGGCGCAGCGGCAGTTCTCGTCGCCCGCCCATGACGCGCTGCTCGCGTCGGAACGGATCGAGGGCTTGCCGCCCGCGGACAAATCCCGCACACCGGGCGCATGACCTCTCCCTCGCCCGACGACATCGAAGCCGTGATCCTGCGCCTTGCGCGCGAGCGCGGCGTCGACAAGAGCATCTGCCCGTCCGAAGCCGCGCGCGAACTCGGCGGCACGCATCCCGACGGTTGGGGGCCGCTGATGATCCCCGTGCGCCGCGTCGCCGTGCGGCTCGCGCAGGAGGGGCGTCTCGTCGTCCTGCGCAAGGGGAAGCCCGTCGACCCCGCCGACTTCAAGGGCGTCTACCGCCTGTCGCTGCCCCGGCTCGACTGAGCGGACGGCAGGAACTCGTCCGTCTTGCCGAGCGCGTAGGCCGCCGCCAAGCCGAGGAATTCGCGGGTCGCGCGCTCGAAGCGGCGGTGTCCGTCCGCCGCATTGCCGAGAAGCCCCGTGATCGCCGGCGTCCGCGGCCCGCGATAGTCGACCGGATGGGCCGTCACCTCGAAACCCGCCTTGCGGAACAGCCCCATCGCGCGCGGCATGTGCCAGGCGGAGGTGACGAGCAGCCATGTCTCGCCCGGCTTCGGCTCGGCGAGGGCCTTCGACAGCACGGCGTTCTCATAGGTGTTGCGCGAACGGTCTTCGAAAAGGACGCGCTCGACCGGAAGGCCCAGTTCGGAAGCGTGCCGGCGCACGAGATCCGCCTCCGCGGCGAGGCCCGGCGTCACGCTCGACCCGCCCGCATAGACGAGCCGCGCCTGCGGATGGCGCCGCGCCAGATCCGCGAAGGCGATCAGCCGTTCGGCGGAATCGTTGAGGGCCAGAACGTCATGCGCGAGAGCGGTGAAGGGCTCCTCCGCCCCGCCGAGCACGATGATGCCGTCCGGCGGGCGGCCCGCCTCGACATGTCGCGGGAAGCGGGACTCGAGGATCGACAGCAGCGAATCCCCGATCGGCACGAAGCCGATCAGGGCAAGACCGAGGCCGCCGCCGAGCGCGAGCCCTCTGCCGAGACGCAGGAACCGCGTGAAGCACAGCGCCGCCCCGGCGATCGTGATGAAGATCAGAAGGTTGACGGGCGAGACGACCAGCCAGACCGATTTGGAGAGAATGACGTACACGCCGCACCCTTCCGCGGCGCGCCCGCCGCTCCGATCAGTCCCAAGCCGGCGCGAAGACGGGGCTGATCAGCCTCGATCCCGGCCGCGCGAGGCCGGAGACGGCGCGCATCTCCTCGTCGGTCAGCGCGAAGTCGAACACCGCGATGTTCTCCTTGATGCGCGACGGCGTGACCGATTTCGGGATCGCGACCGTTCCCGGTTGCTGAACCTGCCAGCGCAGGATGATCTGCGCGGGCGTCTTGCCGTATTTGGCCGCAAGATCCTGAAGAAGTCCTTCCCCGAAACCGACGCCCTTGCCGATCGGGCAATAGGAGGTCCAGAGCATGCCGTGCTTGGCCGCCGCGGCGCGGAGCTTCGACTGGTCGAGCATCGGATGATACTCGCATTGCAGCATCGAGAGCGGCTCGGTCGCGAGGGCATTCGCCTCGTCGAGCATCGCGACGGTGAAATTCGAGACGCCGATCGCCTTGGCGAGTCCCGCGCGCTTCACCTTGCACAGCGCGTCGATGGAGGAGCGCAGCGGCACCTGCGGGTTCGGCCAATGGATCAGCAGCAGGTCCACATGATCCATGTCCAGCCGGCGCAGACTCGCCTCGGCGGCGGCCTGCAGCAGCCCGTCGGCGATGTCGGTCCACCAGACCTTCGTCGTCACGAAGAGTTCCGAGCGCTTGATCGTCGTCGCCCGGATCCCCTCGCCCACGAACTGCTCGTTGCCGTAAAAGGCCGCGGTGTCGATGTGGCGATAGCCGGAGTCGATCGCCCATTGCACGGCCTCGGCGCATTGCTCGCCCTCCGCCCGAAACGTACCGAGCCCGATTGCGGGGATCGATATGCCTTTGCCCTGAACATGCGGCGCGAGCGTCATGGGAAGTCTCCTTTGGTCGTCTCCCGACGGATCTGCGACGAAGGCTAGCGCGGCCATCCTCGTCCTGCCATCGCAAACTGAGATATCAGCCCTGCGCGGGATTTACGGGATTGCAAGACGAAGCCGGTGGAATGAGAGTGCTTGCCTTGTTCCATTCCCGAACGCTTTTCATCGGATCGTTGCGCATGACCGTCGAACTCGTTTCCCCTCCCTCGCCCGTGTCGGGCGCCGTCTTCCGGCGACACGAGGGCGCCTTCTACGTCGACTTCCTCGCGCACGCCGCGCGCGTCCTCGGGGCGGAGCGTTACCTCGAAATCGGCACGCAGACCGGGCGCTCTCTCGCCGCCGTGCCCTGCGACGCGGTCTCGATCGACCCTGAATTCAAGCTCCGCTTCCCCGTCGCCGCGGGCAAGCGGGCCTGCCTGCTCCATCAGATGACGAGCGACGCCTATTTCCGCCGGCACGATCCGAAAGCCGCGCTCGGCGGCACGCTCGACCTCGCCTTTCTCGACGGGATGCACCGCTTCGAATTCCTGCTGCGCGACTTCATCAACGTCGAACGGCACATGCGGCCGAATTCGGTCGTGTTCATGCACGATTGCCTTCCGATGACGCTCGACATGACGCGCCGGCAATTCGTCGGCAGCACGCATCCGGATTTCCGCGGCTATTGGACGGGCGACGTGTGGAAGGTCGTGCCCATCCTGAAGCGCCTGCGGCCGGATCTTCGCGTCACCCTGCTCGATTGCCCGCCGACGGGCCTCGTGATGATCACCGATCTCGACCCGACCTCGACCGTGCTGGACAAGGCCTATTCCGACATCGTGGCCGAGTTCGCCCGCATTCCGTTCGAGGAAGAGGCGCTGGAAGCCTTTTACGACGCGCACGGGATCGAGGCGTCCCGGCCGCTGATGGCGGAGGAGGAGCTCCAGCTCCTCATCCGCCCCTGAGCGTCGGCGTCAGCGGGTCTTCTCGAACAATTCCCGGCCGATCAACATCCGCCGGATCTCGCTGGTGCCCGCGCCGATCTCGTAGAGCTTGGCGTCGCGCAGCAGGCGGCCCGTCGGATAGTCGTTGATGTAGCCGTTGCCGCCGAGCAGCTGAATGGCGTCGAGCGCGACCTGCGTCGCCTTCTCCGCGGCATAGAGGATCGCGCCCGCCGCGTCCTCGCGCGTCGTCCGCCCCGCGTCGCAGGCCTTGGCGACGGCATAGACATAAGCGCGGCAGGCATTGAGCGTGACATACATGTCCGCCACCTTGCCCTGCACGAGCTGGAATTCGCCGATCGGCCTGCCGAACTGCTTGCGCTCATGGACATAAGGCAGCGCCACGTCGAGCGCCGCCTGCATGATGCCGAGCGGACCGGCCGCCAGCACCGCGCGCTCGTAATCGAGGCCGGACATCAGCACGTTCACGCCCTTGCCGACCGCGCCGAGCACGTTCTCTTCCGGCACCTCGCAATCCTGGAAGACGAGTTCGCAGGTGTCGGAACCGCGCATGCCGAGCTTGTCGAGCTTCTGCGCGGTCGAGAAACCCTTCATGCCCTTCTCGATCAGGAAGGCCGTGATGCCGCGCGATCCCGCTTCGGGGTCGGTCTTGGCGTAGACCACCAGCGTCTCGGCCACGGGCCCGTTGGTGATCCACATCTTGTTGCCGTTGAGGACGTAGCGGTCGCCCTTCTTCTCGGCACGCGTGCGCATCGAGACGACGTCCGAACCCGCGCCGGGCTCCGACATCGCGAGCGCGCCGACATGCTCGCCCGAGATGAGCTTCGGCAGATATCTCCGCTTCTGCTCCTCCGTGCCGTTCCGGCGGATCTGGTTCACGCAGAGATTCGAATGCGCGCCGTAGCTGAGCCCCACCGAGGCCGAGGCCCGCGAAATCTCCTCCATGGCGATGCAGTGTTCGAGATAGCCCAGACCCGTGCCGCCGTATTCCTCCTCCACCGTGATGCCGTGCAGGCCCAAGGCGCCGAGCTCCGGCCAGAGATCGCGCGGAAAGACGTTCGTCTTGTCGATCTCGTCGGCACGGGGCGCGATCTTCGCCTGCGCGAAGCTCTGCACCGTCTCGCGCAGCATGTCGGCGGTTTCGCCGAGATCAAAATCGAATCCGCGCGTATTCGGGATCATGGGCGTCCTCCGGCCGTCTTGTCTCGTTCCGGACAGCATAACCGAGCGCGGGTCCGGTTGAAGACCGGAAGAAGTCGCAGCGGCGGATATCGGAATGCGACCCGAAGGGCCGCAGCCGTCAATGCAGCCCGAACCAGAGCGTCGCGATGCCGAGGAAGGAGAGGAAGCCGACGACGTCCGTCACGGTGGTGACGAAGACGCCCGAGGACACCGCGGGATCGGCGCGGAAGCGCTCCAGCGTCAGCGGGATCAGGATGCCGCCCAACGCTCCCGCCACCAGATTGACCGTCATCGCCAGCGCGATGACGAAGCCGATGTTCCAGTCATGGAACCAGAGCCCCGCCGCCAGCCCCGTCAATATGCCGAAGCCGACGCCGTTGAGCAGACCCACGAAGGTCTCGCGCAACGTCACGCGCAGCGCATTGGCGGGCCCGAGATCGCGGGTGGCGAGGGCGCGCACGGCGACCGTCATCGTCTGGGTCGCGGCATTGCCGCCCTGGCTCGCGACGATGGGCGCGAGCACCGCGAGGGCCACCATCTTTTCGAGCGAAGCCTCGAAGAGCCCCATCACCGAAGCCGCAAGGAACGCCGTGAAGAGATTGACGAAAAGCCAACCGAAGCGGCTCCGCGCGATGAACCAGACGGAGTCCGTCAGTTCTTCGTCGCTCTTGACGCCGCCGAGCGCCTTCACGTCCTCGTCGGCCTCTTCCTGAATGACGTCGACGACGTCGTCGATGGTGATGACGCCCGCGAGACGTTCGGAACCGTCGACCACCGGAACCGAGACGAGATTGTACCGCTCGAAGAGCCGGGCGACCTCTTCCTGATCGTCGGTCGCCTTCACGCGGCGGCGCTCCGCCATGATCGTTTCGACCTTCACCGCCCGGCCGCTGCGCACGAGCCGGTCGAGGAAGACGTTGCCGAGCAGCCGATAGCCCGGATCAACGACGAAGATCTCGAAGAAGCTGTCCGGCGCGTCGTCGCCCGCGTCCCGCAGATGGTCGATCACCTGCCCGACCGTCCAGAAGGGCGGCACGGCGACGAAATCCGTGCTCATCAGGCGGCCCGCGGAATCCTCGGGGTAATCGAGGCTCTTGCGCAGGGCGGCGCGTTCGAGCGTCGGCAGCGCGTCGAGGATCTCCGCCTGATCCTCGGCATCGAGATCTTCGAGGATGTAGACCGCGTCGTCGCTTTCGAGTTCGCGCATGCCCTCGACGACGGTTTCCGTGTCGAGTTCCTCGAGAATGTCCTCGCGGACCGCATCGTCGACTTCCGTCAGCGCCGCGAAGTCGAAATCCTCGCCGAGCAGCTCGATGAGCCGCGGACGATCGTCGTGATCGAGCGCTTCGAGCAGCGCGCCCTGGTCGGCTTCATGGAGTTCGGAGACGAGGCGGCTCAGCTCCTCCTCGTCGCCCGCGACGATCGCCCGTGCGACCGCATCGACGAAGTCCGCGCGCACCTCGCCGTGCTCGTCGCGCAGGGCGAGAGGAGCATGCGGGCCGGACGCGGCTTTTTCGACGTCGAGCATGCGCGACCCGCAGGTTTCGAGAGAGGGAGCCCGCCCGCTTTCTATGTGCGCGCCGGCGGCTTGGCAATGCGCAGGAAACGGCCGTACGAAACGAAAACGGCGATCCGGAAACCCGGACCGCCGCTCTGAACCTTCGTTCTAATGTGGTGCGGTCGAGAGGACTCGAACCTCCACCCCGGTTAAAGGACTAGCACCTCAAGCTAGCGCGTCTACCAGTTCCGCCACGACCGCATGTGCTCGTTCGACCGGGGCCGACCCGAGCGACGCAGCGTGTAACAGATCGATTCCGGGGCCGCAAGCGAAAGCGCCCCGTTTCCCCCGATTGACGCGACGCCGCGAGCGGGCCAAACCCGAAGGCATGGAACGCTCGTCTCCGCCGCCCGCGCGCGACGCCCTGACGCCCGATCTTCGCCGGGCGGAAGCCGCACCGCCCGTCGAATGGATCATCAGCGACGGTCTCACGGATTACGAGACGGCGGTCGCCGCCATGGAGGCCCGCGCCGAAGCGATCGCGGCCGGCACGGCGTCGGAAGCCGTCTGGCTCCTCGAACATCCGCCGCTCTACACCGCGGGCACGTCCGCCGAGGACGGCGATCTTCGCGACGCGCGTTTCCCCGTCTTCAGAACGGGCCGCGGCGGGCAATTCACCTATCACGGCCCCGGCCAACGGGTGGCCTATGTCATGCTCGATCTCAAGCGCCGCGGCGGCGACGTGCGGGCCTTCGTGGCGGGCCTTGAAGCATGGATCATCGGCACGCTGGCCGCGTTCAACATCCGCGGCGAGCGCCGCGAGGACCGCGTCGGCGTCTGGGTGAAGCGCCCCGACAAGGGCGAAGGCCATGAGGACAAGATCGCCGCGATCGGCATCCGGGTGAGGCGTTGGGTCAGCTTCCACGGCATCAGCCTCAACGTCGAGCCGGATCTCTCCCATTTCTCCGGCATCGTGCCCTGCGGCATCAGCGAGAACCGCTACGGCGTCACGAGCCTCGTCGATCTCGGCCTGCCCGTGGCCATGGAGGATGCGGACATGGCCTTGGAAAAGGCCTTCGGCGACGTCTTCGGCCCCGCCATACGGGCCGCCGCCATGGACGGGCCCGGAGCCTGAAGGCCGGCAGGAGCGTCAGACCCGGCCGAAGATCGCCCGGACGTCTTTCGCCGCGTCCACCGCCAGAGCCCGGAAAACCAGCGCGCCCACGACGAGATTGGCCGCGCCGAGACCGAGCAGGATATGCGCCTCGGAGACGCCCGCGCCCTGCAGAAGTCCCGCACCGACCGAACCCGCGACCATCAGCCCCGCTTGGATGACGTTGCCGCCCGCGATGACGCGCGCCCGCCGATCCTCGCCCGACCAGACCTGCACCGCCGCGAAGACCGGGACCACGAACAGCCCGGCGGCGGCCGCGAGCCCGGCGAGGTCGATCACGATGCGCAGACCGCGGGCACTCGCGAGGAACTCGGCCGGCCCGACCGGGACGGGACCGGGCGTCGCGCCGAGCGTCGCGAAGCCGAGATCGATCGTGAATGCGGCCATCAGCACCGCCGCGACGGGCGTCGGCAGCAGCACGATCCGCCCCTGCGCGACGAGCGCCGCGAGTGCCGAGCCCGCGGCGATCCCGACCGCGAAGACCGCCATGGCGAGAATGTAGAGATCCTCGTCGCCGCCGAGAGCGGTCTTCACCATCGTCGCCAGAAGGCCGAGCACCACCGCGCCGAACAACCAGAACCAGCTCACGGCCAGCGTACCGCGCCACAGCCGCGCATCTTCGCGCAGGAGCCGCACGAGACGCGCGGTCGATGCGAAGATGTCGGGGTCCACGCGCAGGTCCGGCGCGCCTTCCGGCCCTTTCGGCATGAACAGCGCGGACGCCCAGCACGCGAAGGCGATCAGCATGATCAGCACCGCGACGAGAACGGGGTCGCCGGAGCCCGCCGCAGCCTTCATGCCCGCGGCCGTGCCCAACAGGATCGCGACGAAGGTCGCGCCCTCGACCAGCGCATTGCCCGCCGGGATCTCCTCCGTCTTCAGGTGATCCGGCAGGATGCCGTATTTGATCGGGCCGAACAGCGCCGCGATGACGCCGAAGAGTCCCAGCGCCGTCATCAGCACGGGGATCGAATGCATCACGAACCCGACCGCCGCGAGGCCCGAGGCCGCGATCTCCGCGAGCTTCATCCGCTGCGCGAGCATCGCCTTTTCATGGCGGTCGGCGAGTTCGCCGCCGATGCCCGACAGAAAGAAGAAGGGCGCGATGAAGACCGCGCCGGCGGCCTGCACCAGCAGGCCCGAATTCTCGCTCGCCGCGACGTAGACGATCAGCGCGACGAGCGCGTTCTTCAGGAAATTGTCGTTCAGGGCCGAAAAGAACTGGCAGAGAAAGAGCGGCAGGAAGCGTCGCGACGCGAGCAGGCGGCCGAACATCGGAAAAGTCCTTCGGAGTTGCGGTTTCGAAACCGCCGACAGGGGAGCATGAACGCCGCGCTTCGCAAAGAAGCGCAACGGCGCGAAAGCGTCGCAAGCGCTCAGATCGGCGCCTTGAAGAGCGGCGTTCCGGGCTTTCGCGGCGCCGGCTCGCCGTATTCGAGTTCATGCAGATAATCCGCAGGCAGGCCCACGTCCCGCGCCGCGGCCATCACGCCTTCCAGATAGCCCGGCTTCGGCTTCCCCGGCCGCGTCGCGCGCCCGACATAGACGAGCGCCCGTTTCGGCCCGCCTTCCGCGATCACCGGCTGCGAGATCTTCGTATAGAGACCCGACGAAACGCTCTCGTAGCGGTCGAGCGCGGGGATGTCCGAGAACGGCACGTCCCAGAGCACGCCCTGCACCGTCCGCTTCGGGTCGCGGATGATCGAGGCATAACCGTCCGTCGTGATGAAGACGCGATGGCGCGGCAGGCGCGCAAGGCCGAGCATGCGCGAACGCGGGCAGCGTTCGGCCATGGCGGCGCGGTCCATATTGGACCCATAGGCGAAATAGAGCGGCATGGGCCACCGATAACGCGGGCTCGTCGCTCGGGCAAACTCGGACCGGAAACGCGAACGGCCGGGACGAACCCGGCCGTCCCCGAGAACCCGCTCGGAAGGGCTTATGCGAAGTCCATGATCACCGCATCCACCGCGAGGCTGTCGCCTTCCTTCGCGTGGATCTTCTTGACCGTGCCGTCGCGCTCCGCGCGCAGCACGTTCTCCATCTTCATGGCTTCGACGATGCAGAGCATCTCGCCCGCCTTGATCTCCTGCCCCTCGGCGACGCTCACGGCCTTCACCAGGCCCGGCATCGGGCAGAGAAGCTGCTTGCCGGTGTCGGCCGCGACCTTCTCCGGCATCAACGCCACCAGTTCCGCCTCGCGGCGGGTGTAGACGCGCACGACGGCCGCCGCGCCCGCATGGGCGAGATGGACGCCGTTCAGCACGGGCCGGACCTGCATGACGAAGGGACGGCCGTCGATCGTGCCCGACCAGACCGGGCTCCCCGGCCGCCAGTCGCTCGCCACCGCATGGGAATGCTTCGCGCCGAAGGAGACGGAGAAGCCCGCCGTCCGGTCGATCGAGACGTCGAAGCGTTCCTTCTCGATCATCACCGTGCGTTCGGTGTCGAAGGCCACGGGCTTCGCCGTGCGCATTTGGCCGGAAATGCCGCGTTTGCGGGCGTTGAGCATGTCGTCGATGAAGGCCGCCGCCGCCGCGAAGGCATGCGCCGTCTCGCCCGTCGGCGGGACGGGCTTGAACCCCTCCGGAAATTCCTCGGCGATGAAGCCCGTCGACAGCGCGCCCGACTTCCAGCGCTCATGCTCCATGAGCGCCGAGAGGAAGGGGATGTTGTGGCGGATGCCGTCGATCGCGAAGGCGTCGAGCGCGCGCGCCTGCGCCTCGATCGCCTCGGCGCGGGTCGGCGCATGGGTCACGAGCTTGGCGATCATCGGATCGTAGAAGATCGAGATCTCGCCGCCCTCGTAGACGCCCGTGTCGTTGCGCACGGTGACGCCGTCCTCGCGCTTCTCGGCCGGCGGCCGATAAGTCACCAGACGGCCCGTCGAAGGCAGGAAGTTGCGGGTCGGATCTTCCGCATAGACGCGGCTTTCGACCGCCCAGCCGTTCAGCTTCACGTCGGCCTGAGCGAGGGTCAGCTTCTCCCCCGCCGCGACGCGGATCATCTGCTCGACCAGATCGATCCCGGTGATCATCTCCGTCACGGGATGCTCGACCTGCAGGCGGGTGTTCATCTCGAGGAAGAAGAACGACTTGTCCTGCCCCGCGACGAATTCCACCGTGCCCGCGGAGTCGTAGCCCACGGCCTTGGCCAGCGCGACGGCCTGCTCGCCCATCTTGCGGCGGGTGGCCTCGTCGAGCAGCGGCGACGGGGCCTCCTCGATGACCTTCTGGTTGCGGCGCTGGATCGAGCATTCGCGCTCGCCGAGATGGATCACGTTGCCGTGCTTGTCGCCGAGCACCTGGATTTCGATGTGGCGCGGGTCGACGATGAACTTCTCGACGAAGACGCGGTCGTCGCCGAAGGAGGAGGCGGCTTCCGACTTCGCCCGGGCGAAGCCCTCCGCGACCTCGTCGGCCGAATAGGCGATGCGCATGCCCTTGCCGCCGCCGCCGGCCGAAGCCTTGATCATGACCGGATAGCCGATCTCGTCCGCGATCTTCACCGCATGATCGGGGTTCTCGATCACGCCGAGATGGCCCGGCACGGTCGAGACCTTCGCGGCATTCGCGAATTTCTTGGACTCGATCTTGTCGCCCATGGCCTCGATGGCCTTGGGGTTCGGACCGATGAAGACGATCCCGGCCTTGGCCAGCGCTTCCGGAAAGGCCGCGCGCTCGGAGAGGAAGCCGTAACCCGGATGCACCGCCTCGGCGCCCGTGGCCTTGCAGGCTTCGACGATCTTGTCGATCACGAGATAGGACTGCGCCGCCGCGGCCGGGCCGATATGGACGGCCTCGTCGGCCATCTCGACATGCAGGGCGTCCTTGTCCGCGTCGGAATAGACGGCCACCGTGGCAATGCCCATCCGGCGCGCCGTCTTGATGACGCGGCAGGCGATTTCGCCGCGGTTCGCGATGAGGATTTTCTTGAACATTCCCGACCCGGCTCAAAAGGCTTCCGCCTTGCGTTCTAGGCCTAAAAAATCGGGGACGCCACTTCATCCAAAGACCAATGACGAAACCTCACGCCGCCTTGGCGGGCTTGGGTTCGATGCAGCGCAGCATGAATTGCGGCACCGCAACGCCTTCGGCCCTCCAACGTGCCGTCAGAGCGGCCGTATTCGGCGTCGGCCCGGAGGTCTCGAGACCCATGCGTTCGACCAGCCAGCGCGCGTCCGATTCGGCGACGACGCCGAGCGGCCGGCTCTCCCACGCGAAATGCGCGCCGATCGTATCGACGAAGAACGGCCCCCAACTCGGATCGGCCGCGGCGACGTGGCGTTCGATGCGCACCAGATCGGCCGTCTCTTCCCGGGTCACATAGCCTCCGGGCAGCGTGAGATCCTTCAGCAACCCCACGTCCTCGGCCGTGATCCTCCGCCGCATCATGATGCGCGCCGCCACGTTCGAAATACGGTTCGCCTTCATGGCCCTCTCCCCCTCATCCGACGAGGCGAGGTTAAGGCGCGGCCGGAGCCGGAAAGGTTAACCCGCGGGCCGGATCGGAATCCGTGGTTAAGCATGCGTGCAGGCGTCGGGCGGCATCGGCACGGGTCGCCGTCCGGTGGATCCGATCTATATGGCGGACGGGATCCGGGAGTTTGCATGACCGACACCTCCGCCTTCGTTCACCGCTTCGTTCCGGCCTCGGCGTCGGGGCTTCCGCCGCTGCTCCTTCTTCACGGAACGGGCGGCGACGAGAACGACCTCATGCCCCTCGGCCAAGCCGTCCTACCCGGTGCGGCTTTGCTGTCGCCGCGCGGCAAGGTGCTCGAGGGCGGCATGCCGCGCTTTTTCCGTCGGCTCGCCGAAGGCGTCTTCGACCATGAGGACGTGGTGCGCCGAACGCATGAACTCGCCGACTTCGTCGCGGCGGCGCGCGAAGCCTACGGGACGACGGCGCCCGTCGCCTTGGGCTTCTCCAACGGCGCCAACATCGCCGCCGCGATGCTGCATCTCCGCCCGGAAGTGCTCGCGGGAGCGATCCTGCTGCGCGCCATGGTGCCCCTCCCCGTCCCGCCGGAGCATGATCTCGCGGGCAAACGCGTGCTGATGGTCTCGGGCGCCATGGACCCGATCATCCCGGCCGCGAACGCGGCGGCACTCGCCCGCGTGCTGAAGGCGGCGGGAGCCGACGTCCGGCACGAAGTGCTCCCCGTCGGGCACGGCCTCGTGCGACAGGATCTCGATCTGGCGAGGGCGTGGCTCGGGGCGTGAGGTGCACGCATTCTCCGTCATGCCCGCGCCTGCGGGCATCCACGTCTTCCTTCATCCCCCTGAAGACGTGGATCCCCGGCACGAGGCCGGGAATGAGCCGTCCGAAGAGCCGCAGGAGGGGCCCTCCACCGTCCGCCCGCTCAGAGCGGAATGTTGTCGTGCTTCTTCCAAGGCCGCTCTTCCTTCTTCGCGGCGAGCATAGCGAGCGCCCGCGCGATCCGGCGGCGCGTCGAATGCGGCATGATCACCTCGTCGATATAGCCGCGCTCGGCCGCGACGAAGGGTGACAGGAACCGCTCTTCATATTCCTTGGTGCGCCCCGCGATCTTCTCCGCGTCCGACATGTCGGCCCGGAAGATGATCTCCACCGCGCCCTTCGCGCCCATCACGGCGATCTGCGCCGTCGGCCAGGCATAGTTCACGTCCGCGCCGATATGCTTCGAGGACATCACGACATAAGCGCCGCCGAAGGCCTTGCGCGTGATCACCGTCACGAGCGGCACCGTCGCCTGCGTGAAGGCGAAGAGCAGCTTCGCGCCGTGCTTGATGAGCCCGCCGTATTCCTGCGCGGTGCCCGGCAGGAAGCCCGGCACGTCCACGAAGGTCACAATCGGGATCTCGAAGGAGTCGCAGAAGCGCACGAAGCGCGACGCCTTTCGCGACGCGTCGGAGTCGAGCACGCCGGCGAGCACCATCGGCTGGTTCGCCACGATGCCGACCGTCCGGCCCTCCATGCGCGCGAATCCCGTGATGATGTTCTTCGCGAAGCCTTCCTGAATCTCGAAGAAGTCGCCCTCGTCCACGACCTTCAGGATCAGTTCCTTCATGTCGTAGGGCTTGTTCGGGTTCTCGGGCACCAAAGTGTCGAGCGAGGCGTCGATCCGGTCCGCGACGTCGAAGGACTCGATGACGGGCGCGCCGTCGGTGTTGTTGGCGGGCAGGAAATCGATGAGGCGACGGACCTGCAGAAGCGCCTCGACGTCGTTGTCCCACGCGGCGTCGACGACCGACGACTTCGTCGTATGGACCTTCGCGCCCCCGAGTTCCTCGGAGGTCACGGTCTCGTTGGTCACCGTCTTCACCACGTCCGGGCCCGTCACGAACATGTAGCTCGTGTCGCGCACCATGAAGATGAAGTCCGTCATCGCCGGCGAATAGACGTCGCCGCCCGCACAGGGCCCCATGATGACGGAGATCTGCGGAACCACGCCCGAGGCGATCACGTTGCGCTTGAAGACCTCGCCGTAACCGCCCAGCGCCGCGACGCCTTCCTGGATGCGCGCGCCGCCCGCATCGAACAGGCCGATGATCGGGGCGCGCATCTTCAGCGCCATGTCCTGAATCTTGGTCATCTTCGCGGCATGCGTCTCCGAGAGCGAGCCGCCGAACACCGTAAAGTCCTTGGCGAAGACGAAGACCGTGCGGCCGTTGACCGTGCCCCAGCCCGTGACGACGCCGTCGCCCGGAACCTTCTGGTTCTCCATGCCGAAATCGGTGCAGCGATGCTGCACGAACATGTCGAACTCTTCGAAGGAATCCTTGTCGAGGAGCAGTTCGATGCGCTCGCGGCCCGTCAGCTTGCCGCGAGCGTGCTGGGCGTCGATGCGCTTCCTGCCGCCGCCGAGGCGCGCTTCCGCGCGGCGCTCGTCGAGCTTCTCGAGAATGTCCTTCATCGGGCCGATCCCTCCTCGCTCCGGCAGAACGGAGACTGCGTGGCGGTGCTTAGCATGCCTGTTGCAGTGCAGAAACTACGACGGAAGCATGAGAAGGCGAAGGCCCGCGGCCGCGGACCGCGTCGTTGAAACCGCCGGTTTAGTGCCCGTTGACGAATAGCATGCTAACCGGGATCCGCTTTTTCGACGTCCCGCATTTTCCGGACAGGCCCATGTCATTGCTCAAGACCCTCCGCGACCGCACCGTTTCACTCTTCTCGTCCGAGAAGACCTCGGTTCCCTCGGGCCGCATGGTCGAAATCGGCTGGATCCTCGACGTGGAGAAGGGCGGCGTCCTCTGGCATGCGCCGAAACGTCTGTCGCGCGTCGACTCCGACGTCCGACACGCCAAATCGCTCCGCTTCTGCCCCGCGATGGTCGATTACGAGGCGCGGACCTTCGAGGTCGCCTGCCCCTTCGATCTGCGCATCCGCTTCACGCGCGACGAGAAGGGGCAACCGACGCTCGTCAACGCGCTGGGCGACCGGTCGCCGATCCGCTCGAACCATCTCGGCAAGATGGTCCATATGGTCCCGCAGAAGGAATGGCGCGATCCCGACAAGCCCGTCATCCAGATCAACGCGCCCTATCTCTTCGTCACGGACGAGCCCGTCTGGATGAACCAGATGCCGCCCTTCAACCACTATCGTCCCGAGCCTTGGCCCGGCCTGTTCTCGGGCGGCCGCTTCCCCATCGACGTCTGGCCCCGACACCTGATGTGGGCCTTCGAATGGCACGACACGTCGAAGGATCTCGAATTGAAGCGCGGCGAGCCGTGGTTCTACGTCCGCTTCGAGGCGCAGGATCCCTCGCGCCCGATCAGGCTCGTCGAAGCCGAGATGACGCCGGAGCTCCGCGAACACGTCAACGCCTGCTCGACGGTGACGAATTATGTCGGCCGGACCTTCTCGCTCTTCGAAACCGCGCGTGAACGGCGGCCCGCGAAGCTGCTGAAACCCAAGATCCGCTGAGCGAAAAGAAAAAGGGCGGCCCGAGGGCCGCCCTTCCGGTATCTCCGTGCGGGAAGCGCCTCACTCGGCGGCTTCGACCACTTCCGTCTTCATGGTCGGGCCCGAGTCACGGCCGCGCGCGTCGACGTCGCGGTCCACGAACTCGATCACGGCCATCGGCGCGTTGTCGCCGAAGCGGAAGCCCGCCTTCAGCACGCGGGTATAGCCGCCGTTGCGCTCCTTGTAGCGCGGGCCGAGCACGTCGAAGAGCTTCTTGACGAGCTGCACGTCGCGGATCT
>JAIXTT010000065.1 GCA_027483795.1 Hyphomicrobiales bacterium | reverse complement strand
TCACCATTCTGGCCAAGTGCACGGCGGTGATGTGGAAGGATACCCGCATCAACATCGTCGACACGCCCGGCCACGCCGATTTCGGCGGCGAGGTGGAGAGCATCCTCAACATGGTCGACGGCGTGATCGTGCTCGTCGACGCGGCCGAAGGCCCGATGCCGCAGACGAAATTCGTCGTCGGCAAGGCGCTGAAGCTCGGCCTGCGCCCGATCGTGGCGATCAACAAGATCGACAAGCCCGAGCAGCGCGCGGGCGAGGTCATCAACGAGGTCTTCGATCTCTTCGCCGCGCTCGACGCGACCGACGAGCAGCTCGACTTCCCGATCCTCTACGGTTCGGCGAAGCAGGGCTGGATGGCCGAGAGCCCCGAAGGCCCGCAGGTCGACCTCGGCCCGATGTTCGACCTCGTGCTGAAGCACGTGCATGCGCCGAAGACCGAGGAGGGCGCGTTCCGCCTGCTCGGCACGATCCTCGAGGCGAACCCCTTCCTGGGCCGCATCGTCACGGGCCGCATCACCTCCGGCACCGTGAAGCCGAACCAGTCGATCAAGGTGCTCGACGCCAAGGGCAACGTCGTCGAACAGGCCCGCATCTCCAAGGTGCTCGGCTTCCGCGGCCTCGAGCGCGTGCCGGTCGAAGAGGCTTCGGCGGGCGACATCGTCGCCATCGCGGGCATCGTGAAGGGCACGGTGGCCGACACCTTCTGCGACCCTTCGATCGACGCGCCGCTCGCCGCCCAGCCGATCGATCCGCCGACCGTCATCATGCAGTTCCGCGTCAACGACTCGCCGCTCGCGGGCACCGAAGGCGACAAGGTGACGAGCCGCATGATCCGCGACCGCCTCATGAAGGAGGCGGAAGGCAACATCGCGCTGCGCATCACCGAATCCGCCGACAAGGATTCGTTCGAAGTGGCGGGACGCGGCGAATTGCAGCTCGCGATCCTGATCGAGACCATGCGCCGCGAAGGCTTCGAACTCGCCGTGTCGCGGCCCAAGGTCGTGCTCGGCAAGGACGAGGACACGGGCGAGACGCAGGAGCCGATCGAAGAGGTCGTGATCGACGTCGACGACGAGCATTCCGGCGTCGTCGTGCAGAAGATGGCCGAGCGCAAGGCCGACATGATCGAGATGCGGCCTTCGGGCGGCAACCGGCTGCGTCTGGTCTTCCACGCTCCGACCCGCGGGCTCATCGGCTATCTCGGCGAGCTTCTCACCGATACGCGCGGCACCGCGATCATGAACCGCCTGTTCCACGGCTATGCGCCGTTCAAGGGCGACATTCAGGGCCGCCGCAACGGCGTGCTGATCTCGAACGATCAGGGCGAGGCGGTCGCCTATGCGCTGTGGAACCTCGAAGACCGCGGCCCGATGATGATCGAGCCCGGCTGGAAGGTCTATCAGGGCATGATCATCGGCGAGCACACGCGCGACAACGACCTCGAAGTGAACGTGCTGAAGGGCAAGAAGCTCACCAACGTCCGCGCCGCCGGCAAGGACGAGGCGGTGCGGCTCACGCCCCCGATCCGCATGACGCTGGAGAAGGCGCTCGCCTATATCCAGGAAGACGAGCTGCTCGAAGTCACGCCGAAGTCGATCCGGCTGCGCAAGGTCCATCTGGACCCCAACGACCGCAAGCGCGCCGAACGCACCAAGGAAGCCGCCGCCTGACGCCGCGAAGGGGACCGTTCCGGTCCCCTTTCCGCATGGGGCGACGCGCGCCCCGGCGCGCCCTCAGGGGAGCGCCAGACCCGACCGCCGCACCTGCTCGCCGAGCGCGTCGATCAGTTCGGGCGTCGACGGGCCGCCGCAGATCGTGAGCCGCGCGTC
Source organism: Hyphomicrobiales bacterium (assembly GCA_027483795.1). Classification (GTDB taxonomy): domain Bacteria; phylum Pseudomonadota; class Alphaproteobacteria; order Rhizobiales; family Beijerinckiaceae; genus JAIXZO01. The sequence goes on along the minus strand of JAIXTT010000065.1, from coordinate 6,154 downwards.
GGCGACGAGGCGGCGCTCGGGCGGCAGCGCGGCCAGCATCGCGGGATGCAGCAGCCAGGCCGTGCCCTGATCCTCCGCCTCCGGCGGAGCGCGGTCGAGCACGACCATGTCGGGCGCGGCGAGAACGAGCCTCTCCATCGGCACGAAACCGCCGTCGGCCTGCCCCGACCCTCCGACGGGGTCGGAAAAGCCCATGCGCCGCAGGACGTCATGCACGAGCGTCGCCGCGCCGGGCGCCCAGCCGCGCCGTTCGAGGGCGAGCGCGGTCGTGCCCGGCCCGACCTGCGGCAGGCGGGCCAGCGCCGTATCGATCTCCGCGACCAGCGCCTCGCCGCGCTCGGGCCGGCCCAGAAGCGCCGCGACGCGGCGGATCTCGGCGCGGCCCCGATCGATCGAGCTCCAAGGCGGGACGATCTCGGTCCTGATGCCGCGTTCGGCGAGGACGGAGCGGGTGTAGCGGTCGTCATGCGGGCCGATCAGAACGAGGTCGACGTCCCGCATCAGCAGATCCTCGGCGCCGCGGATGCGGGGAAAGGCCTCGGCGCGTTCGGCCAGCCGGGAATAGGCGCGGTCGCGCGACAGGGGCCCGAGCGCCGCGATCCGATCGGGGTCGGCGAGGGCGAGCAGGAGCTGGTCGGCGCAGAGATTGAGGGACGCGATGCGCCGCGGAGCGTCCCCCGCACCGGCGGCCGTCGCGAGCCCGACCAGCAGGGCCGAGACGAGGAGGGATGCGCGCATGTCGGCCCGCGGCGTCATGAGTCCAAGGAACGAAACGAATCGAAGCGCGCCCGATTGTCGCGCCCGATCTTCGAGTCTATGACTCACATCTGCGACGGTGCCCCGCAAGGGGTGAAACGGGAATGCGGTGAAGGACCTTGCGGTCCGATTCCGCAGCTGCCCCCGCAACTGTGAGCGGCGAGCCCCCTCCCGATGCCACTGTTCCGAACCGGAACGGGAAGGCGGAGACGAGGGCCGTGACCCGCGAGCCAGGAGACCGGCCGGCGCGCAACGCAACCCTATGCCGGCGGAGGGCCGGACGGAGGATCCTCATGAATGCGCCGTCACGGCGCCGGCTGGTCATGGCCGGTGTCGCCCTGTCGCTCGCGTGGCTGCCGCGGGCGCATGCCGAAACCCCCGCGAACGAGATCGTGGTCACCCCCTATCGCGTGCCGACCCCCGCATCCGCGGCGGGACAGGCGCTGACCGTGATCCGTCGCGACGAGATCGAGAAATGGGGTGCGACGTCGGTCGTCGACGCGCTGCGTTCCGTCACGGGCGTCGCCGTCACCCAGAACGGCGGCCCGGCCGGGCTCGCGACGATCCGCCTGCGCGGCGCGGAAGCCCGCCATTCCATGGTGCTGGTGGACGGTCTGCGGGTCGGCGATCCCTCGTCGACGGGAGGCGAGTTCGATCTGAGCTTCATCGACCCGAACGACGTCGAACGGATCGAGATCCTCAAGGGACCGCAATCCGCGCTCTACGGCTCGGAGGCGATCGGCGGCGTGGTCAACATCATCACGCGCAAGGGCGCCCGCACGCCCCGCGCCGCCCTCACGCTCGAAGGCGGCAGCTACGGCACGCGCTCCGCGCGGGGCTCCGTCTCCGGCGGAACGGCCGTGACGCATTACGCCTTCGCCGCGAGCGGTTTCGCCACCGACGGCTTCTCCTCCTTCGGCCACGATATCCGCCGGATCGAACGCGGCCGGACGACGCCGCTCGAGCGGGATTCGGCGGAGAAGGCGAGCGTTTCGGGGCGCGTGGGCCATGACGCGGGCGAAGGCGTCGCGCTCGAAGCGGGTTTCCTGCATTCGGTCAACGCCAATCGTTACGACGATTCCTGGGGCGACAACGCCTTCGCGCGGCAGCGCAACCGGTTCTCGCAGCTGTGGGGGCGGGCGGGCCTGCGCAGCTTCGACGACCGACTGCAGACCGGGCTGAAGCTTCACGCGAGCCGGCTCGACCGCTATACGGGCGCGATCTCGAGCGGGGTCGCGAGGGCGACGGACTATGCGGGCCATCGCTTCGGCTTCGATCTCCAGAACGATCTCAAGCTCGACGCCTACGGCGTTCTGACCTTCGGCGTCGCCTCCGAGACCGAGACGGCCGAGACGACCAAGGAGGATCTCCCGCGCGGCTCGAGCACGCGGACGAAGAGCTTCGAAGGCGACCAGACCACGCTCTCGGCCTATCTGATCCATCATTGGAAGCCTCTGAACCCGCTGACGCTGTCGCTGTCCGGGCGGGTCGATTCCGTCGTCGACGCGGACACGTTCCCCACCTGGCGGGCGGGCGCGGCCTATGCCTTTGCCGGAACGGGCACGAAGCTGCGCACGAGCCTCGGCACCGGGGCGAAGATCCCCTCGCTCTATCAGCGCTTCAGCGAATACGGCACGAGCACGTTGCGCCCGGAGAAGAGCTTCGGCGTCGATGCGGGGATCGACCAGACGCTGATGGACGACCGCGTCTCTTTATCGGGAACCGTCTTCTTCAATCGGATCGACGATCTGATCGACGGGCAATGGACGTCCGGCACCGCTCCGGCGGGCTGCGCCGCGTCCCAGATCTACGGCTGCTATCTCAACGTCGCGCGGGCGGAGACGAAGGGCACGGAACTCGCGGGAAGCGTCGTCCTGATCCCCGGCACGCTGCGGGCCAAGGGAACCTACACCTTCCTCCTCGCGGAGAACCGCGAGACGGGGTCCGCGCTGCTGCGCCGGCCGATGCATCAGGGCGTGATCTCGGTGACCTATCTCGGCATTCCCAAGGTCGAGATCGAGCCGCGGCTGACGCTCGTCGGGCATCGGATGGATTATGACGGCGTGCTCGACGCCAATGTCCGGGCCGCGCCCTATGCGCGGCTCGACCTGCATGCCCGCTACACGTTCGACCAGACCTTCTCGGCCTTCATCCGGCTCGAGAACCTGACGAACGCGCATTACGAGGACGTCCGCAATTACGGCACGGCCGGACGTGCGGCCTATGCGGGCGTGAAGGCGAGCTGGTGACGGGCGCGGAGGCGGCACGGTGAGCGCGCGCGGGGCCGTCGTTCCGGCCCTCATCGTCGCCGTGCTCTGCGCGGCGACGGCGTCGCTCTTCGTCGGCGCCGCCCCGCTGTCGCCGCTCGCCGTGGCGAAGGCGCTCGTCACGGGCGAGGGGGCGGCCGGCATCGTGGTGCGCGAGCTGCGCCTCCCGCGCACCCTGCTCGCCTTGATCACGGGCGCGTTTCTGGGCCTTGCGGGCGCGGCTCTGCAGGGGCTTCTGCGCAATCCGCTGGCCGACCCGGCCGTGTTCGGCGCGCCTCAGGGCGCGGCCCTCGGCGCGGTGACGGTCCTGTATTTCGGCGGCGCGCATGTCCTGTCCGTGCTGCTGCCGGTCGCGGCGGTGCTCGGGGCCTTCGTTTCGGCCGCGCCGGTCGTGATCGCGGCGGGGCGGGATGCGGGCGTGACCGTGGTGGTGCTGGCGGGCCTCGCGGTGGGCAGTCTCGCCTCGGCGGCGGTGTCGATCGTCGTCGGCCTGTCGCCGAACCCTTTCGCGGTGACCGAGATCGTCTTCTGGCTGCTCGGCAGTTTTCAGGACCGTTCCTTCCGGCATGTGCTGCTCGTCCTGCCCTTCGCGGCGGTCGCCTGCCTGATGCTGCTGCGCGTGGGCGAGGGGCTGCGCCTGCTCGTGCTCGGCGAGGAGGCCGCGACGACGCTCGGCCTGTCGCCCGCGCGGCTGCGCTTCGTCGTGGTCGCGGCGACCGCGCTCGGAACGGGGGCCTGCGTCGCCGTCTCGGGCGTGATCGGCTTCGTGGGCCTCGTCGCGCCGCATCTCGCGCGCGGGCTCGTCGGCCCCGATCCGGCGCGCGTCCTCGTGCCGGCGGCGCTGATCGGCGCGCTGCTGACGCTCGGGGCGGACGTCGTGGTCCGGCTCGTCCCCTCCGCGACGGAGATCGGCGTCGGCGCGGTGACGGCGGTGCTGGGCGTGCCCTTCTTCCTCGGGATCGTCGCGCGCCGTCGCGCGGCCATGGCGGCGGGGGCGGCATGACCGAGACCCTGATCGTGGAGGGCCTTTCCGCCGCGCTCGGCGGGCGGCGGGTTCTGTCGGGCCTCGACCTGTCCTTCGCGCCGGGGCGGCTGCATGGCCTGCTCGGACCGAACGGGGCGGGGAAGTCGACGCTGCTGCGCGTTCTCGCGGGCCTCGTTCCTCATGCGGGGCGCGCCTCGATCGGCCCCGACGCGATCGCGGCCCTGCCCGCCGGGATCCGCGCCCGTCGCATCGCCTGGCTGCCGCAGGAGCATGAAGTGCATTGGCCGCTCCCCGTCCGCGAGGTCGTGGCGCTCGGGCGCATGCCGCACGGCGCGACGCTCGACCGGATGGGGGACGCCGACCGCGCCGCCGTAGCCCGCGCCTTGGAGCGCACCGACATGACCGCCATGGCCGACCGGCCCGTCACCGCCTTGTCCGGCGGCGAAAAGGCCCGCGCCCTTCTCGCCCGGGCCTTGGCGACGGAGGCGGAGATCCTGCTCGCCGACGAGCCCGCCGAGGGCCTCGATCCCCTTCACCGGCTCACCGTGATGGAGGCGCTGCGCCGAGAGGCGCGGAGCGGGCGGATCGTGATCGCGGTGCTGCATGATCTCGGGCTCGCGGCGCGCTTCGCCGACACGGTCGCGCTCATGCGGCCGGACGCGTCGGCGATCCAGGGCGCGCCCGCGACGGTGCTCGTGCCGGACCGGCTGCGCGAGGTCTTCGGGGTGGAGACCAAGGTCACCGAGGATGCCGACGGGCTGCATGTCGCCGTGATCGCGCCCTCGCCCGGGCGGTGAGACGCCGATCCGTCGCAGTCATGCGGGGTGGCTCTACGCGCGCGCCGCCCTATGTCCTGCAGGCATGACCGAAGATGCCGAGGAAACCACCGACCACCGCATCGACGAGGTCTTCGCCCTCGTGATGACGCTCGACGGACGCAGGCCCGCCGCGGAGCTGCCGCGCCGCCTCGACGCGCTGTTCCGCGATCTCGTGCGGGCGGAACCCGTCCGCCCGGCCGACGAGACGCTCGATCTCGTCTGGGCGCTGTGGATCTCGCATCCGGACGAGGAGGCCGCCGCCGCCATGGCCGCGGCGGTGGAGGCGATGGCGGCGGAGGAATTCGACATCGCGGGCGCGGTTCTCGACGAACTCGTGGTGCGTCATCCCCGCTGGGCGGAGGCTTGGAACAAGCGCGCGACCCTCGCCTTCGTCGAAGAGCGGGACGCGGAGGCGCTGTTCGGCATCGAGCAGACGCTGCTGCTCGAACCGCGGCATTTCGGGGCGATTTCGGGTTTCGGCCAGATCTGCCTGCGGCATGCGCGCTGGCCGGAGGCGAAGGCGGCCTTTCAGGTGGCGCTCGCCTTGAACCCGCATCTGCAGGGCCTGCGCGAGGCCATCGCCGAGATCGACGGCTCGACGGACGGCACGAAGTTCCACTGAGGGATGCGAGGCGAAAGAAAAAGGGCGGCCTCTCGGCCGCCCTTTCTGCATTCGCGGATCGAAGCGCTCACTCGCCGGAAGCGGCTTCGGCCTTTTCCTTGGCTTCGAGGTCTTCGCCCGTGGTCTGATCGACGATCTTCATCGACAGGCGGACCTTGCCGCGCTCGTCGAAGCCGAGCAGCTTCACCTTCACCTTGTCGCCTTCCTTGACGACGTCGGTGACCTTGGCGACGCGCTGCGGCGCGAGCTGCGAGATGTGGACGAGGCCGTCCTTCGCGCCGAAGAAGTTCACGAAGGCGCCGAATTCGGCGGTCTTCACGACCGTGCCGTCATAGATCACGCCGATCTCGGGCTCCGAGGCGATCGACTTGATCCAGTTCAGCGCGGCGGTGATCGAAGCGCCGTCGGAGGAGGCCACCTTCACGGTGCCGTCGTCCTGGATGTCGATCTTCGCGCCGGTCTTCTCCACGATCTCGCGGATGACCTTGCCGCCCGAACCGATCACTTCGCGGATCTTGTCGACCGGGATCTTGATCGTCTCGATGCGCGGCGCGTATTGGCCGAGCTCCTGACGGGCGCCGGACAGACCCTTGGCCATTTCGCCGAGGATGTGCAGGCGGCCGTCCTTCGCCTGGGTCAGGGCGACGCGCATGATCTCTTCGGTGATGCCCGCGATCTTGATGTCCATCTGCAGCGAGGTGATGCC
>JAIXTT010000114.1 GCA_027483795.1 Hyphomicrobiales bacterium | reverse complement strand
TGAAGGCTCCGGGCTCTCCCGCTTGGGCCGAGACGAACCGCATCGTGAAGGAGAACAAGCTCGTCACGGTCTGCGAGGAGGCGGGCTGCCCGAACATCGGCGAGTGCTGGGAGAAGAAGCACGCCACCTTCATGATCATGGGCGACACCTGCACGCGCGCCTGCTCCTTCTGCAACGTGAAGACCGGCCTGCCCGGCGCGCTCGATGCGGAGGAGCCGCGCAAGATCGCGGACGCCGTCGCCAAGCTCGGCCTGCATCACGTCGTCATCACCTCCGTCGACCGCGACGATCTCGCCGACGGCGGCGCGGAGCATTTCGCGCAGGTGATCCGCGCCATCCGCGCGACCTCGCCCGGCACCACGATCGAGGTGCTGACGCCGGACTTCCTGCGCAAGGACGGCGCGCTGGACGTCGTGGTCGCGGCCCGGCCCGACGTGTTCAACCACAATCTCGAAACGGTGGCGTCGAACTACCTCACCGTCCGTCCCGGCGCGCGCTATTTCCACTCCATCCGGCTGCTGCAACGGGTGAAGGAGCTCGACCCCACCATCTTCACCAAATCCGGCATCATGGTCGGCCTCGGCGAGGAGCGGAACGAGGTGCTCCAGCTCATGGACGACCTGCGTTCGGCGGAAGTCGACTTCCTCACCGTCGGCCAATATCTCCAGCCGACGAAGAAGCATCACCCGGTGGTGAGCTTCGTCACGCCCGACGAGTTCAAGGGCTATGAGACGATCGCCTATACCAAGGGCTTCCTGCTCGTGTCGGCGACCCCTCTGACGCGGTCGTCGCATCATGCGGGCGAGGACTTCGCGAAGCTGAAGGCGGCGCGGGAAGCGAAGCTCGGGCGGTAAGGTCCTCCCCGTCATCGCTACAGGAATTCGTCATGGCCGGGCTTGTCCCGGCCATCCACGTCTTCGGGGTCCCGGACAAGGCGTGGATGCCCGCATGCGCGGGCATGACGGGTGAGGGCGGCCGCCCCCCATTTCCCCTCCGCGCGCTCCCGTGCTAATGCGCGCAACCCCGCCACGGAACAGCACGACGGCCGTACCGCCTTGCCCAGCTTCAGATCATCCCGCCGCGTCCGGCACGCGCCCGCGCAGATGTTCGACCTCGTGGCGGACGTCGAGTCCTATCCGGAATTCCTGCCGCTCTGCGAAGCGCTGCGCATCAAGCGGCGCAGCCGCACCGACGAAGGCGTCGAGACGCTCGTCGCGGACATGACGGTCGGCTTCAAGGCGATCCGCGAGACCTTCACGAGCCGCGTCACGCTCGACCGCCCGCGCATGAAGATCCTCGCCGAATATGTCGACGGCCCGTTCAGCCGCCTCGACAACCGCTGGACCTTCAGGGAGGACGGCACGGGCTGCTCGGTCGAGTTCTGGATCGACTACGAATTCAGGAGCCGCACGCTCGGCCTGCTGATGGGCGCGATGTTCGACCACGCCTTCCGACGCTTCTCGGAAGCTTTCGAAGAGCGCGCGAACAAGGTCTACGGCTGAGACGCCGCCTCTCGCAGCAGCACCAGCGCCGCATCGACCGCCTGCATCCGCACTGCTCCGCGGCCGAGATCGCCGAAGCGATGGGTCAGCGCCCGCACCGCGCCGCCGCGCCGCGCGACGGCGAAGCAGACCATGCCGACGGGCTTCGTCGCGGTGCCGCCGCCCGGACCCGCCACGCCCGTGATCGCCACGACGACGTCGGCCTTGGAGCGCGCGAGGCCGCCCTCGGCCATGGCCCTCGCCACGGGCTCGCTCACCGCGCCGAGTTCGCGGATCAACTCCGGCGGAACGCCGACGAGTTCGGCCTTCGAGGCGTTGGAATAGGTGACGAAACCGCGCTCGACGACGTCGGACGAGCCGGGCACCTCGGTCAGCAGCGCCGAGACGAGGCCGCCCGTGCAGCTTTCCACGGTCGCGATCTTCAGTTTCTTCCCGCGGCAGAGTTCGAGCAACGAAGCGGCGCGCGTCACGAAGGTCTCGTCGAACATCAGGCGTGCTCCGCGGGGAGGGTGACGGTCACGATGGCCTGGGCGGCGAGGCCTTCCCGGCGGCCCGTGAAGCCCATGCGTTCCGACGTGGTGGCCTTCATCGCCACGCGGTCGGCCGCGATGCCGCAGATCTCCGCGATCCGCGCCCGCATGGCGTCGCGATGCGGGCCGACCTTGGGCGCCTCGCAGACGACCGTGACGTCGCAATTGACGATCCGCCCGCCGCGCGCGGCGAGCCGCGCCACGGCATGGGCGAGGAAACGGTCGGAAGACGCGCCCCGCCATTGCGGATCCGACGGCGGGAAATGCGAGCCGATGTCGCCGTCCGCCATCGTGCCGAGCACGGCGTCGGTCAGTGCATGCAGCACGACGTCGCCGTCGGAATGCGCCTCGACGCCCCGATCATGCGGGATGCGGACGCCGCCGAGCATGACATGGTCGCCCGCGCCGAAGGCATGGACGTCATAGCCCAGTCCCGTGCGCGTCTCGCGCGCGGCGGCGAAACGGGCCTCGGCGTCGGCGAAATCCTCGGGGGTCGTCAGCTTCATGTTGGAGCGCTCGCCTTCGAAGACATGGACCGCATGGCCCGCCCATTCCATCACGGCCCCGTCATCCGTGAAATCGTCGCGTCCCGCGGCCGCCGCGCGGCGATGCGCGTCGAGCAGTGATGCGAAACGGAATGCCTGGGGGGTCTGCACCGCGCGCAGCGGCGTCCGGTCGACGGTGCCGGCGATCGCGCCGCCTTCCGTCACGGTCTTCAGCGTATCGGTCACGGGGACGCCGGGCACGGCGGCGGCGAAGCGTTCCGCCGCGGCGACGGACCGGGCGAGGAGGGCGGGGGAGGCGAAGGGCCGCGCCGCGTCATGCACCAGAACGATCTCCGCCCCGCCGAGAGCGGCGACGGCTTCGAGCCCGTTCCGCACCGATTCGGCACGGGTCATGCCGCCATGGGCGGGCGGGGCGAGCCGGGCGCGCAGCGCGGCGGGCACTTCGGCGAGGGCGGCTTCGTAAAGCCCGCGATCGTCCGGATGGATCACGCAGACGACGCGGCCGACGCGGTCGGAGGCGAGCATGGCGGCGAGCGACCGGGAGAGCACCGTGCGGCCGTCGACCCGCCTGAACTGCTTCGGGACGCCGCCCCCGGCGCGCATTCCTCTGCCGCCGGCGACGACGACGGCGACGACCTCGGGCTTCGCTGCAACGTTCATGGCCGTTAGCCTTGCCGTGCCGGCGCGCGAAGGTCAAACGCAGAGCGCGGCGCGACCTCATCCCCCTTCCTCCCCGCCGTCCGCCGTGCTAAAGGCGCGCGGTCGCGGATATGCGTTCCCTCGCGGACGCTCGAGAGTGCGAGCCCCATGCAGCAAGTCGTCATCGTCGTCCACCTGATCGTCGTCGTCGCGCTCGTCGGCGCGATCCTGCTTCAGCGGTCGGATGCGGGGGCGCTCGGCGGTCTCGGCGGGTCCTCGGGCACGTCGGGATTCCTGACGGGGCGCGGGCAGGCCAACATGCTGACGCGGACGACGGCGATCCTCGCGGCGATCTTCTTCTCGACCTCGCTGATCCTCGGCGTCATGGCCGCGTCGAACCGCGCGCCGCGCTCGATCATCGACGATGCGGCGTCCCGCGCTCCGACCTCGCAGGGCGGCGGCGTGCTGGACCAGCTGCGCCAGATGGAGCAGCAGCCCTCCGCGCCGCAGGTTCCCTCCACCCGCTGACGTCACCGGGGAGCTTCGGCTCCCCGCTTCGTTTCAACCTCCGGTCGCTTGTGGACATCCCCTCCTCGGGACGGTTCCGGCCGGCCGAATCGCGTTCGACCGTTTATAGGAAGGGCCCCATGGCGCGGTACGTATTCATCACCGGCGGCGTGGTGTCATCGCTCGGCAAGGGGCTTGCGTCGGCGGCCCTCGGAGCGCTCCTCCAAGCTCGCGGATATTCGGTCAGGCTCCGAAAGCTCGACCCTTATCTCAACGTGGATCCGGGCACGATGAGCCCGTATCAGCACGGCGAGGTCTTCGTGACGGACGACGGGGCGGAGACCGACCTCGATCTCGGCCATTACGAACGCTTCACGGGCATTCCGGCCTCGAAGGCCGACAACATCACCACCGGCCGGATCTATCAGGACATCATCGCCAAGGAGCGCCGCGGCGACTATCTCGGCGGCACGGTGCAGGTGATCCCGCACGTCACCAACGCCACCAAGGAATTCATCCTGGCGGATAACGGCGGCGCGGATTTCGTGCTGTGCGAGATCGGTGGCACG
>JAIXTT010000061.1 GCA_027483795.1 Hyphomicrobiales bacterium | reverse complement strand
CGATCTCGATTTCGTTCCCGGAGCCCGTGACCGTGAGGTCGGTCCCGAGGAAACCCAGGTTGATCGCGGCCGCACGTTCGGTCACGTCGCGCGAAACCACGCGGAAATCGGGATCTTCGGGGGAGGTCAGACGGAGCCGGCCCTCGTCGTCGGTCGACCAGGACAGGGTGAAGGTCACGTTCGACACGGTCTTGGACGCGCTGCCGGAGGTGCCCGTGATCGTGATCGTGGAGACGGTTCCGCCGAGTTCGACCGCGAGTGCGCGTCCCGCGGCCAAGGCCGAGGAATCGGCCGCCGCCGAGCCGCGGGACGTTCCGGCAAGGGACCCGCTCAAGCCGAGCGAGGAAGCGCCGGTGCCGGAAAATTCGATCTCCGGCGCGGCTTCGCCGTCCAGTTTCGGCGGAAGGGTCATCGAGATCCGGAATTGGCCGCCGCCGGGTGAATCGTCGAGGCCGAAGCGCAGCGCCATCGGTCCGTCGACCGAGAACGTGCCGCCTTCGAGCAGCGTACCGTCCCGAGTATTGCGGACGAAGGTGACGGTGTGAGCCAGTCCGTCGACGGTGACCCCGAAGGACGTATCTTCGGAAGGCGGCGTGAAGGCCGCGCCCGTGACGGTCCGCTGCGTCGCATGCGCCTCCAGCGCCGAGCGCAGGGCGGCGGCGACGGCTTCCGAGGCGAGACCGGCGACCTCCGCCCCGGCCAGCCGGACGGAGGGGAGACCCGCCACGTCGAGCACATGCACCGCTCCGGCGACGGGGACGCCCGACGCGTCGGTCTGCACCGAATCCGTCTCGGGCGTCGTCCTGACGGTGACGCGGTTGATCCCGTCGCCGCCGCGCACGACGTCGACGGGGCTGAAGACGGGATCGAGAGCGATGCCGCGATAGCCCGTCGTCAGCGAAGGCGCGATATAGGTCGCGTTCGCGGTAAAGCCGTTGGCTTCGACGAGCAGGCCGTCGCGCTCGGCGAGCGTCATCTCCGACCCGTTCAACTGACGGCCTTCGCGCGTGAAGATGAGAATGTCGGATGCGATCGCGGGCGACTCGACCGTGCCGGACTCCAGCCCGTCGATCGATGCGGCTTCGATCTCGACGTCTCCGAGCCCGTTGATCGTGAGGATGTCGCCGGAGGCCGAAGCATGAAGGCTCTCGGACCACGCATCGCCGTCGGGATCGGTCGCGGCCGCGAGCGCGCGGTTCACGGCGGCGGCATAGTCCGCCGCCCCCGTGGTCGCCGGGTCGAGCGACAGCGTGGTCACGGCGCCGCCCGAGAGCGTGAAGGTCAGGCTGGGCGACGCGTTGCCGGAGGTCGTCTTGGTCACGTCGAAGGAGGCGGCCGAGAGGCTGCCGAGGGATGCGAGGCTGAACCCCGCCGCGCCGGACGGGATCATGCCGACGATGCCGTTGCGGGCGAGACCGAGGGCGCTCGACGGCGACAAGGAGCGGGTGAGGACGTCCTGAATGCGGGCGATCTGCGGCGGAGACGTGTCTCCGCTGCCGGTCTCGATCCGAAGATCGCCGTTGCCTTCGTTGGAACCGCCGACTTCGGTGTATCGCGGCAGCGCGGCGGCGAGCCGTGACGGATCCTGCGTCAGCAGGCGAATGCCTTGAGCGGCGTTTTCCAGCGGCGAAACGGTGAAGACGTCGCCGTCGGCGGGAGAGCCGGAAAAGGCGAGGCGGATGCCGTCGATCACGACCTCGTCGCGGCCCGTCGCGGTGACGGCATTGTTGGAGGACTTGACCGTCCAGAGCCGGGACGAAGCGTCGTAGCGGGCCGTGTAGGAGAGATCGGGAAGCGTTCCCGCCTGCGACACGTCCACCAGAACTTCGGTCACGCCCTTGTTGCCCGCGGCGGGCTTGGGGGTCAGGCTTTCCGTCGAGAAGAGGTCGACGCCCGAACGCCCGGACAGGTCGATCCCCTGACGGTGCTGGCGATTGACCAGATCGGCGAAGGCGACGGCGAGGCGATCGAGGTCGCTGCGGACGTTGACGGCCTGACGATGATAGTTGAGCGATCCCGCCAGCGCGCCGCTCGTCATCTCGTTGGTCGCGCCGCCCGAGCCGTAGGGATCGTAGATCGTCTCGATGCGTTCGCCGATGGTGCGCACGGCGAGTTCGGTCGCCTTCTTGCCCTCGACGAGACGCGGTCCGCTCGTGGTCGCGCCGAGGCTCACCTCGACGACGCCCGTCGATTTTTCGGTCACGGTGACGCCGACGAGCCGACTGAGTTCGCCGAGCAGCTTGTCGCGCTGGTCGAGCAGATCGTTCGCGGCGCCCCCCGAACTGCCGCGCATGAATTCTTCGTTGAGCTTGGCGAGCTGTGCGGTGAGCACGTTCACCTGCCCCAGTCCCTCCCGGATGTTCGCTTCGACGGAGGCGATCTCGGAGGCGACGATGGAGTCCTGCGTCCGGAACTGCGTCACCACCTGTTCGGCCGCGTCGATCACGGCGAAACGTGCCGGCATGGACACCGGCGAGGCGGTGAGATCCTGCATCTTCGCCATGAGTTCGCCGACCGCCTTGTTGACGTTGGACGGCGTCGTGAGCAGGCCCCGCTCCAGGCGCGAGAGGCCGTCGGCCAAGGCCTGCGCCCGGCCGGAAGCGGAGGCCGCGTTCCACATGCGGGCCTGCAGGAAGGTGTCGCTCGCACGGCGGACGAGATCGATGCTGACCCCGCCCCCGCCTTGGGAGATCGAGGTCGGAGAGGAGGCGCGTTCGCCGCTCGAGGCGAGCGTCGCCGTCCGACGGGCATAGCCCTCGGTGCCGGCATTGACGATGTTGTTGCCGGTGACTTCCAGCGACTTGCGGTAGGCCGACAAGCCGGAAGCGCCGATGCCGAGGATGTCCGCCACGTCGTGGTCCCCTTCCCTCCGTCGCCGTCAGCGCCGCGTCTTGGCGGCGTTCGGGTCGTAGGCGCGCTTGATCGCGTCCGAGAGACCGAGGTTCATCTTCTTCGTCGCAAGATCGGCATAGGCCTGATCGAGCATGGAGCGGAACGGCGCCTGCCCCTGGCCGTCGAACAGGCCGTCGCCGAGCTTCGCCTCGTGCATCTGCTTCATCATGGTCTGCATGAAGAGCGCCTCGAAGGCCTTGCCGGCCTGATCCATGGTGGCCTTCTTGCCGACCTTCTTGGCCTCGTCGAGCGAGAGCGAGGCCGCGGGGGTCATGCGGGGAGAGGAGACGGGCGTCATGGCTTCGGTCCTCAGATCACGATCAGATCGGCATGGAGCGCGCCGGCCTGCTTGAGCGCCTCGAGGATCGCCACGAGGTCGCCGGGGGTGGCGCCGACATTGTTGATGGCGTCGACGATGTTGGAGAGCTGCACGCCGGGCGCGAAGAGGAAGGTGCGCGCGGGCTGCTGGTCGACGGTGATCTGGGAATCCTGCGTCACGACGGTCTGTCCGCCGGGCGGCGGCGCATTGCCGGGATTGTCGCCCTGCACGTTCACGCCGGCATTCGGCTGCGTGACGTTGAGGTTCTCCTTGATGCGGACCGTCAGACTGCCGTGGGAGACGGCCGCGGGCGTGACGCGGACGCCTTCGCCGATCACGATCGTGCCCGTGCGGGAGTTGACGATGACGCGGGCCGGAGGAGCGGCGGATTCCACGCGGATCTCTTCCAGCGCGGCCATGAAGGCGACGCGCTGGTTCACGTCCTTCGGAGCGGTGACGCGCACGGTGGTGGCGTCGAGCGCATAGGCGGTGCCCTTGCCCAGCTCGCGGTCGATGGCCTTGGCCAGCCGGCTGGCGGTCGAGAAATCGGGCACGTTGAGATTGAGCATCATGGCGGGCGAGGACTCGAACGGCGTGGGAACGGTCCGTTCGACCGTCGCGCCGCCGGGGATCCGGCCGACCGTGGGGATGTTGACGGAGACCTTCGAGCCGTCATTGCCCGAAATGCCGAGACCGCCGACGGCGAGGTTGCCCTGGGCCATGGCATAGGTCTCGTTGTCGGCGCCGACGAGCTGGGTCATCAGCAGCGAGCCGCCGCGCAGGCTGCCCGCCTTGCCGATGGCGGAGACGGTGACGTCGATCTTCTGGCCGGGCTTGGCGAAGGGCGGAAGCTCCGCCGTGATCATGACCGCGGCCGCGTTCTTCGCGTTGAGCGCATTGGCGTCGACCGTGAGGCCGAAGCGCGAGACCATGCTCTGCATGCTCTGCAGCGTCGCGGCCACGTTGCCGTCGCCCGTGCCGTTGAGGCCGACCACGATGCCGTAGCCGACGAGCTGGTTCGAGCGGACCCCCGCCACGCCGGCGAGATCCTTCACGCGGCTGGACGCGCCCGGGCGCGCCCCGTCCGCGAGGGCGGGGGCGGCGAGGAACAGGGCCGCGAGGGCGATGATGGGCGTGAAGGCGCGGGTCATGGGTTCGGTCTCGATCACATGGGGGCGACGTAGTTGAAGAAGCGTCCGAGCCAGTTCTGCTTCGTCGCGTCGTGGACGTCGCCCGTGCCCGTATAGGTGATGGTGGCCTGGGCGATGCGGCTCGATTCCACGGTGTTGCCGGGCCTGATGTCCTCGGGGCGGACGAGACCGGCGACGCGGACGAATTCCTCGCCCTGATTGAGCGTCAGAGCCTTTTCGCCCTGCACCCACATGTTGCCGTTCTCATAGACCCTCGTGACCATCACGGTGATGGCGCCGCGGATCGAATTGCTCTGATTGGCGCCGCCCGATCCGGAGAAGGAGTGGTCGGTGGACGTCGAGAAATTCGCCGAATTGCGGACCTGCGGGATGTTGAGGCCCGGCTTGCCGAACAGCGCGCCCGGCAGGCCGAGCGAAAACTCGCCGCTGCGGCTGAGATTCGCATCGTTCGACTTCGAGGCCTGCATGGTCTCGACGAGATTGATCGTCAGCACGTCCCCGACGCTCTTGGCGCGGCGGTCGCCCACGAAGAAGCCCGACTGCGAGCCCGAATAGATCCCGCCGTCGGCGCGCTTTTCGCGGGTCGAGACGATGTTGTCGTAGTCCTGACGATAGTCGGACGAAATCTTCGCCTCGCGCTGGGCGGAGCAGCCCGCCGCGACGAGCGCGGCGCCGACGAGAAGAAAGCGGAAGGACTTCATCATCGCCTCTCAGACGTTCTGGGTAAGGAAGCGCATCATGCCGTCGACCGAGGAGATCGCCTTCGAGTTGACCTCGTAGGCGCGCTGCGTCTCGATCATGTTCACGAGCTCTTCGACGACGTTGACGTTCGAGGATTCGAGCGAACCCTGCAGGAGCTTGCCGATCCCGTTGGTGTTGGGCGCGCCGACCGTCGCGTCGCCCGAGGCCGGGGTCGCGAGGGCGAAGGACTCGCCCATCGGCTTGAGGCCGGCCGGGTTCGGGAAGGTGGCGAGTTCGATCGTGCCCGCCTGTTCCAGCGCGGTCTGGCCGGGGATCGCGACCGAGACGACGCCGTCGTTGGCGATCGAGATCGAGGTCGCGTTGGCCGGAACGGTGATCGCGGGTTCGAGCGTGTAGCCGTTGGCGGTGACGAGCTGCCCCTGCGCGTTGCGGGAGAAGTTGCCCGCGCGGGTGTAGCCGATCTGGCCGTTCGGCATCAGCACCTGGAAGAAGCCCGGACCGTCGATGGTGAGGTCGAGCGAGTTGTCGGTGTTGATGATGTTGCCCTGCGTGTAGAGCTTCTCCGAGGACACGATGCGCACGCCCGTACCGACCGCGAGGCCCGTGGGGAGCTGCGTGTTCTGGGAGGTCTGGGCCCCCACTTCGCGCGTGTTCTGGTAGAGCAGCGTCTCGAAATTCGCCCGGTCGCGCTTGAAGCCGACCGTGTTCACGTTGGCGAGGTTGTTCGAGATGACGCTCATCCGGGTCTGCTGCGCGTTGAGGCCCGTCTTGGCTACGTGAAGCGCGTCGCTCATCGGTTTTCTCTCCGTGGTTCCTCAGGCGGCCGCATCAGCGGTCCGGCCGCATCAATCGGGCGGTTTCGGTGTCGAGATCCTTGGCCATGGTGATGATCTTGACCTTCATCTCGTAGGCGCGGGACGTTTCGATCATCTCGATCATGGATTCGATCGAATTGACGTTGCTGGATTCCAGAAATCCTGAGGACAGGCCGACATTCGCGTCGGGGGGCGGGACCTGACCGTTGATCGGCCGGAGGAACCCGTCCAATCCCTTAGCAAGTTCCGCGCCGGCCGGATTGACCAGCCTCACGCGGCCGACGGCCACCGCCGGCGCGCCGGGCTCGGCGCCGATCAGCGTGACCGAGATCGTCCCGTCGCGGGCGACCTCGACGCGTTCATAGGGGGGAACCGTGATGGGGCCCGCGTCGCCGAGCACGAGAATGTTCTCGCCGTTGCGCAGCAGGCGGTCCTGGCCGACGATGAAGTCGCCGCGGCGCGTGAGAACCTGTTCCCCGTTCGCCGTCTGCGCGACGATGAAGCCCGGCCCGTCGACCGCGGTGTCGAGCGGGCGGTCGGTCGGGATCAGCGTGGCGGGCATGGTGTCGACGGCGTTCTTGCCGCGGCCGGCATAGACGCGATCCTCGAGCCCCTCGTCGGTCCGGAGATAGAAGGACGTCATCGTCGAGGCGACGTCGCGTCGGAAACCGATCGTGTTCTGGTTCGCGAGATTCGACGCGGTGATCCGCTGGTTGTCCGCCAGCAGGCGCATCGAATTCAGGGCGACCTGGACCATTCTGTCCATGGGATCCTCCATCGGCCGCCCCGCGTGCCGAACCGACGGAAGATCGACGGTCCGAGCGCGCCGAGCGGCGTTCGAACCTATGGTTGCAAGTTCCTTGCCGGTCGCGCCGCCGGATTTCCGACGCTTGCGCCGTCACGATAAATGCTTGCGCCGTCACGAAAAAAGGCGGCCCCGGACCGTCGGTCCGGAGCCGTGAAGGCGGAGGTTCACCCTGACGGCGATCAGCCGCGGATCTGAATGATCGTGTTGGTGAGGGTCGTGGTGGTCTCGATCGCCTTGGCGTTGGCCTGGAAGTTACGCTGGGCGGTGATGAGGTTCACGAGTTCCTCGGTGATGTCGACGTTCGAACGTTCGAGCGAGCCCGACTGGACCGTGCCGAAGCCGTCCGAACCGGCTTCGCCGAGCAGCGGATCGCCCGAGACCGAAGTCGCGACGTAGTTGGCGTTGCCGACCTGCTTCAAGCCGTTCGGGTTGTTGAAGTTCGCGAGGATGATCTTGCCCAGCGCCTTCGTCTCGCCGTTGGTGTAGTTCGCGCGGACCGTGCCCGAAGCGTCGATGTCGAGACCGTCGAGGCGGCCGGACGGGAAGCCGTCCTGCGTCAGCGACAGCACCGAGAAGGGCTGCGAGTACTGGGTCGAGAACTTGCCGTAGTCGATGTTCAGTCGGATCAGGTCCGAGCCGTTGGACGGGTCGAAGGGCGAGTAGATCACGCCTTCCTTCGGCGAGATCAGCTTGCCGAAGGTGTCGAAGGTCAGTTCGCCCTGGTCGAGATAGAGCGGGAACCAGTTCTGCAGCTTGTCCGGCTTCTGCGTGATGATGTCGCCGTTCTCGCCGATATAGAGCAGGTTGCCTTCGGAGTCGGTCGCCTGTTCCAGATTGGTGATGATCGGCACCTCGCCGCGCGTCTGCGAGACGTTGCGGAGACCGAAGTTCGGATGACCGACGACGTTGAGCTGCGAGTCCGAACCCGTCGTGCCCGAGGTGAAGATCAGGCGGTTGTTGTCCGGGTCGAACCGGACCGTCACGCCGCTGACCGTCCGCCCCGTGGTGGGGTCCTCGATCTGGTTGACGCGTTCCTGGATCGCGGCGGCGAAGGTTTCACCCGTATAGGCACGGATCGGCAGCTTGATCGTACCGACGATGCCGTCGACCGTGAAGGTCATCTCGTTCTCGCCGAGCGTCTCGTTGAGCACGAAGGTCTGGTTGAGCGGGACGATCGCGCGGTTGCCGGTCG
>JAIXTT010000024.1 GCA_027483795.1 Hyphomicrobiales bacterium | reverse complement strand
GTCAGGAAATCCGTACCGACAGCCCGATGGTCAAGAAGGCCCGCGAAGGGGTGATGGAGTTCCTGCTCATCAACCACCCGCTCGATTGCCCGATCTGCGATCAGGGCGGCGAGTGCGATCTGCAGGACCAGGCGATGGCCTACGGCGTCGACACGTCGCGTTTCGCCGAGAACAAGCGCGCGGTCGAAGACAAGTATATCGGCCCGCTCGTGAAGACGCAGATGAACCGCTGCATCCAGTGCACGCGCTGCGTCCGCTTCACGACGGAAGTCGCGGGGATCACCGACCTCGGCGCCGTCGGGCGCGGCGAGGACATGGAGATCACCACCTATCTCGAAAAGGCGATGTCGTCCGAGCTTCAGGGCAACGTGATCGATCTCTGCCCGGTCGGCGCGCTGACCTCCAAGCCCTACGCCTTCAAGGCGCGGCCTTGGGAGCTGTCGAAGACCGAGTCGGTCGACGTGATGGACGCGCTGGGTTCCGCGATCCGCGTCGACGCGCGCGGTCGCGAGGTGATGCGCATCCTTCCGCGCCTCAACGAGGCGGTGAACGAGGAGTGGATCTCCGACAAGGCCCGCTTCATCTGGGACGGCCTGCGCAGCCAGCGCCTCGATCGTCCCTACATCCGCGAGAACGGCAAGCTGCGTCCCGCGTCGTGGGGCGAGGCCTTCGCGGCGATCAATGCCAAGGTGAAGGGCACGAAGCCCGAGCGCATCGGCGCGATCGCGGGCGATCTGGCGGCGGCCGAAGAGATGTTCGCGCTGAAGCTCCTGATGGAGAAGCTCGGCTCGAAGAACATCGACGGCCGTCAGGACGGAACGGTCCTTGATCCGAAATACGGCCGCGCGTCCTACCTCTTCAACGCCACGATCCAAGGGATCGAGGATGCGGACGTCATCCTTCTCGTGGGCACGAACCCGCGCAAGGAAGCGTCCGTGCTCAACGCCCGGCTGCGCAAGCGCTGGCGCATGGGCGGCGCGACGATCGCGTCGGTCGGCGAGGCCGCGGATCTCACCTATGAGGTGAAGAATCTCGGCGCAGGCGCCGACACGCTGGCGGAAATCGCGTCCGGCAAGCACTCCTTCGCGGAGACGATCGCCAAGGCGAAGCGGCCGCTGGTGATCGTGGGGCAGGGCGCTCTGACGCGTGCCGACGGCCTCGCGGTGCTGTCGCTTTCGGCGAAGATCGCGGGTGCGGCGACGGAACCCGCGGAAGGCTGGAACGGCTTCTCGGTGCTGCATACGGCGGCCGCGCGCGTGGGCGCGCTCGATCTCGGCCTCGTGCCGGGCGAGGGCGGTCTCGACGCGAAGGCCATGGCCTCGGGCGGCGTGGACGTGCTCTTCCTGCTCGGCGCGGACGAGATCGAAATCGCTCCGGGGGCCTTCGTGGTCTATCAGGGCACGCATGGCGACAAGGGCGCGCATCGCGCCGACGTCATCCTGCCGGGCGCGGCCTACACCGAGAAATCGGGCCTCTACGTGAACACGGAAGGCCGCGTGCAGCTCGGCAACCGTGCGGGCTTCCCGCCGGGCGAGGCCCGCGAAGACTGGGCGGTCCTGCGCGCTCTCTCCGACGTGCTCGCGCTGCGTCTGCCTTTCGACTCGATCACCGAACTGCGCAAGGCGCTGTTCGCGGCGCATCCGCATATGGCGGGCGTGGACGCGATCGCGGCGGGCGACGTCGCCTCGGTGCGGGCGCTCGCGGCGCTCGGCGGCGCGACGGACAAGGCTCCGTTCCGCTCGGCGGTCGACGATCTCCATCTCACGAACCCCATCGCCCGTGCGTCGGCCGTCATGGCGGATTGTTCGGCGCTGGCCTCCGGGCGCTTGCCCGCGGCGGCCGAGTAAGGAGCGCGCGACATGACCGCCTTCGACTGGTTCATCGCGATCGCCATCATGGTGGGCAAGAGCCTGCTCGTGATCAGCGTGCTGCTGATCTACATCGCCTATGCGCTGCTCGCCGACCGCAAGATCTGGGCGGCCGTGCAGCTGCGCCGCGGCCCGAACGTGGTGGGCGCCTTCGGACTGCTGCAATCCTTCGCGGACCTGCTGAAATTCGTGATCAAGGAGCCCGCGATCCCGTCGGGCGCGAACAAGGGCGTGTTCCTGCTCGCCCCCTTCGTGACGGCGACGCTGGCGCTTGCGGCCTGGGCGGTGATCCCGGTCGCCGACGGCTGGGCGGTGGCCGATCTCAATGTCGGCATTCTCTACGTCTTCGCGGTCTCCTCGCTCGGCGTCTACGGCGTGATCATGGGCGGCTGGGCTTCGAATTCGAAGTATCCGTTCCTCGGCGCGCTGCGTTCCGCGGCGCAGATGGTGTCCTACGAGGTCTCGATCGGCTTCGTGATCATCACCGTGCTGCTCTGCGCGGGCTCGTTGAACCTCAACGAGATCATCCGCGCGCAGGACACGAGATACGGCATGTTCGGCTGGTATTGGCTGCCGCTGTTCCCGGTCTTCGTGATCTTCTTCATCTCCGCGCTGGCGGAGACGAACCGCCCGCCCTTCGACCTTCCGGAAGCGGAATCGGAGTTGGTGGCGGGCTACATGGTCGAATATGCGTCGACGCCGTATCTGCTCTTCATGCTCGCCGAATATGTGGCGATCATGACCATGTGCGCGCTGACGACGATCCTGTTCCTCGGCGGCTGGCTGCCTCCCTTCGACGTCGCGCCGCTGAACTGGCTGCCGGGCATCGTCTGGTTCGGCCTCAAGATGTCTCTGGTCTTCTTCATGTTCGCCATGGTGAAGGCCTTCGTTCCCCGCTACCGCTACGACCAGTTGATGCGGCTCGGCTGGAAGGTGTTCCTTCCGCTGTCGCTCGTGATGGTCGTGATCGTGGCGGGGGTGCTGAAATTCGTGATCAACGGCTGACGCCGTGGAGATCAACCCCGCGGGAATCGTCGGGGCGCTCATCGGGGCGGTGGTCGGCTGGGTCGATTACCGCATCGTGGTCGGGGTGGTGGAGGGAAAACTCCGCAAGCTCGACCGCTCCGAGACGGTCGCCGAGCGGGACGAGTTCGAAGGCAAGATCAGGATCCTGCGCCTGGTCGTGCTGGTGATGACGGTCGGGGCTTTCCCGATCATCGGTTTCTGGGTCGGCGTCTCCTTCGGGTGACGCGGCTGAAAGGGAAGAGAACGATGAGGCTCGCACAGGCTGCGCAGTCGCTTCTGCTGAAGGAATTCGTGTCGGCGTTCGCGCTGTCGATGCGCTATTTCTTCAAGCCGAAGGCGACCATCAACTATCCCTTCGAGAAGAACCCCGTGTCGCCGCCCGTCCGGAGCGCGCATGCGCTGCGACGT
>JAIXTT010000015.1 GCA_027483795.1 Hyphomicrobiales bacterium | reverse complement strand
GTCGGGCGCGTCCCCGATCCTCGGCTGCGACGTGTGGGAGCATTCCTACTACATCGACTACCGCAACCGCCGTCCGGACTATCTCAAGGCCTTCGTCGAGAACCTCGTGAACTGGGAATACGTCGAAGAGATGTATCTCGCCGCCGCGAAGTGAGCGGTCCGAATTCGACCTTTCGGAACGGGGCCTTCGGGCCCCGTTCTCATTTGGTCTCGGCGATGCGCCCGATCCGGTATCCGAGATCGGCGAGATCCTCGAGAAAGGCCCCGGACGCCAGATGGCGATGCTCGACGGGTCGCGTCTCGACCACCGCATCGAGCGCCGCGATCTCCCGGTCGTTGGCGAGGCCCGGATGCACCATCACGAGATGGTCCTTGCCCGGCGCCATCAGGAACCGGCGGAAATCCTGCCGGAAATCGCGGCGCGGATCGAAGGGGCTCACGCCCGCGAAACCGTGATTGACCGCGAAACCGCGCCCCCGCGCCGAACGCCCGAAGCCCGTCGCGAGCGCCGCGATGGCCTGCGCCTTGGCCATGGCGACGCCGCGCGCCGCGATACGGCCGGGCGTGTCGAACGGGTCGCGAAGATGGGGCCGAAAGCCGCGCCCGAACCGCTCGATCGCCTTGAACAGCGCCCCTCTCACGCCGGGCAGCGCATGAACATGGCGATGCCCGTCGAGAAAGGCCGGCAATGCGCCGAAATGCCGTTCGAAAGCCTCGATCTGCCGCGAAAACTCGTCGGCGATCTCGGCGCGGGCCGCGGAGTCGGTCATGGCCGCCTTGGCCACGTCCGCCAAGCTCGGCAATTCTCCCGAGGGGGCCAGCTTCGGCATGGAACCGAGCGCCGCGCCGGCCGTCAGATTGAGATGCACGCCCGCATCGGCCCTTTCCGGCGCGAATTCCCGGAGCCGCGGGGCCCATTTCGCCCAATGCGGACGGTTGGTCATCGCCCCCGTAGCCGACAGCCGATTTTTCGCGATAAGATCGATCACGGCCGCGCTGACGCCGTCGGTGAAGGCGAAGTCGTCGGCCACGAGAAGGACCGGGCGGAGCGGAGGGGCTTCGTTCATCTCCGGGTCATCTCGGAACGCGTATGGGAGCTATGGCGGCGCTCGTGCCGCGCCGCGCCCTGATTCGGAGTCACGTCCTTGCCCTTCACCACCAGCGTTCCCTTAGGCTCCTGCGAAATCTCGGTCGTGGTGCCGGCCTTCAACGAGGGACGCAACATCGAATCGCTGGCCGAGCGGCTGATCCCCGTTCTCGACGAGGTCGCGACGAGCTGGGAGATCGTCTTCGTGGACGACGGCTCGCGCGACGACACGCTCGCGCGGATCCGCGCGCTCTCCGCGCGCGACCGCCGCGTCCGCGGCCTCGCCTTCAGCCGCAATTTCGGCAAGGAGATCGCGATCGCCGCCGGCCTCGACCATGCGGGCGGCCGCGCCGTCGTGATCATGGACGCCGATCTGCAGCATCCGCCCGAAGTCGTCCGCGATTTCGTCGCGCGCTGGCGCGACGGGCATATGGTCGTCTACGGCGTCCGCAACGACCGCGGTAGCGACGGCGTGCTGCGCCGCAAGCTCACCGAAAGCTTCTACCGCCTCTTCGCGGCGGCGGGCGAAACGCCCCTGCCGCCCGGCGCGGGCGATTTCCGCCTGCTCGACCGCAAGGCCGTCGACGCGCTGCGCAGCATGGGCGAGCGCGCGCGCTTCTCGAAGGGGCTTTACGCCTGGATCGGCTTCCGGTCCGTCGGCGTGCCCTTCGACGTGGCGGAGCGCGCCGAGGGCGTCTCCAAATTCACCTTCCGGCGGCTCTTCTCCTTCGCCTTCGACGGGATCACCTCCTTCTCGACCGCCCCGCTGCGGATCTGGACCTGGATCGGCGCGGTCATCTCCGTCTTCGCGATCCTGTCGGCGGCCTTCTTCCTCGTCCGCACGGCGATTCTGGGGGTCGACGTGCCGGGCTACGCCTCGCTGATCGTGTCGGTCATGTTCTTCTCCGGCATCCAGCTCATCTCGCTGGGCGTGCTCGGGGAGTACATCGGCCGCATCTTCGCCGAGGTGAAACGCCGCCCGCTCTACATCGTGGACGAAAGCGTCGGCTTCACGGAGGCCGCACCGGAGATCGCGCGCCCCGTGCTCGTGCGCCGGCCGGCCTGACCGACGCTCGATGCTGAAGAAGATCGCCTCGGTCGGCGGGATCACCCTCGTTTCCCGGATCACGGGTTTCGGGCGGGATCTCGTGATCGCGGCCGTCCTCGGCGCGGGCGCGGCGGCGGACGCCTTCATCGTCGCCCAGCGCCTGCCGAACCATTTCCGCGCGATCTTCGGCGAAGGGGCCTTCAACGTCGCCTTCGTGCCGAGCTACGCCAAGACGCTCGAGACCGACGGCCCCGCCGCCGCGCGGCGCTTCGCCTCCGGGATCATGCTGATCCTCGCCGCGGCGCTCGTCGCCGTCACCGGCGCGGCGCTCGTCTACATGCCCGAGGTCGTGCGCCTGCTCGCCCCGGGCTTCGTCGACGAACCCGACCGCTTCGCGCTCGCCGTCGCGCTCACCCGCATCACCTTCCCCTATCTGCTCTTCATCTCGCTGGTCACGCTCGTCTCGGGCGTGCTGAACGCGCATGACCGCTTCGTCGCCGCGGCCGCGGCGCCGATCCTGCTCAACCTGTCGGTCATGGCGGCGCTGTCGGTCTCCTTCCTCTTCCCCGGCGCGGCCCATGCCGCCGCCTGGGGCGTCTCGGTCGCCGGCGCGCTGCAGCTTCTGTTGGTCGTCGCCGCGGCGCGGCGGGCCGGCGTCATGCCGGGTTTCGCCCGGCCCGCGGGCGACGGGCGCACGCGGGCCTTCTTCAAAACGCTCGCGCCCGCGGTCGGCGGATCGGCGGGCGTCCAGCTCGCGATGTTCGCGGACACCGTCATCGCCTCGCTGCTGCCCACGGGCGCGGTCGCTGCCCTCTATTTTGCCGATCGTCTCTATCAGCTTCCGGTCGGGCTGATCGGGGCGGCGGCGGGCACGGTGCTGCTTCCGGCCATGAGCCGTCGGATCGGGGCGGCCGATCCCGCGGGCGCGCATGATCTGCAGAACCGCGCCTTCGGCTTTTCGCTGGCGCTCGCGATCCCCTGCACCGTCGCCTTCCTGCTGATCCCCGATCTCGTGATGCGCGGCCTGTTCATGCGCGGGGCCTTCGACGCCGCCGCCGCGAGCGCGGCGGGCGCGGTGCTCGCCGCCTATGCGGTCGGCCTTCCCGCCGTCGTCTTGATCCGCAGCGCCACGGCGAGCTTCCATGCGCGGTCGGACACGGTCACGCCCGTGATCGCCGCCTTCGCCGGCATCGGCGTCAACATCGCCCTGAAGCTGGTCCTCACCGGACCGCTCGGCACCGCCGGCCTCGCCCTCTCCACCGCCGTCGGCGCTTGGGTCAATCTCGCCCTGCTCGCCTTCTGGGCGCTCCGCAAGGGATGGGCCGCGCCCGACCGCGCGCTGGGCCGCATCGGTCTCGCGGTGCTCGTCGGGTCAGCACTTCTCGCCGCGGTCCTGATCGGGGCCGGGCCCGCGATCGGGCGTTGGGCCGCCTCCCTCCCCGCCCTTCGCAACGAGGCCGAACTTCTGGCGACGGCGACGGCGGGCGCGCTCGTCTACGGCGCTGTCCTGCTCGTCGGGCTGAAGATCGCGGGCCTGCGCCTCGGCCGCGGCTGAGCGCGGCTGCCGCCGCGCCCCGCCTCAGGCGTGGGCGAAGCCCCAATAGAGTTCCCGCGCGTCCCGATAGAACGGCCCCGGCTGGAGGGCGCGCCCTTCGATACGGGAGATCGGCTGCACCTTGCCGTAATTGCCGACCTGAAAGATCTCGTCGGCGTCGAGAAAGGCCTTCGGGGACAGCACCGTCTCCACCACCTCCCGCCCGCGCTCGCGGAACAGGGCGATCACCCGCCGCCGCGTGATCCCGTCGAGGAACGAGCCGTTCGGCGCGGGCGTCATCAGCACGCCGTCCTTGGCCATGAAGATGTTGGCGGTCGCGAGTTCCGCGACATTGCCGAGCATGTCGCACATCAGCGCATTGTCGAAACCGCGATCCTTCGCCTCCTTCAGCGCCCGCGCGCCGTTGGGATAGAGGCAGGCCGCCTTGGCGTCGGTCGGCATGGTTTCGAGCGACGGCCGACGGAAGGGCGAGAGCGTGATCGCCGCCCCCGTTCCCTTCGGCATCGGCGCCTCATAGATCGAGAGGCAGAACCGCGTCGATCCGGGGTCGAGCGCCACCGCGCTCCCCGGCAAGGAGGCCTCCGCCCAATACATGGGCCGGATATAGAGTTCGGAACCCGACGGGAACTTCGCGACGCCCTCGCGCGCGAGATCCGCGATCTCGCCCGGCCGCATCGTCGGCTCGAGTCCGAGCGCGACGGCCGAACGGTTCACCCGCGCGCAATGCAGGTCGAGATCGGGCATCACCCCCTCGAAGGCCCGCGCCCCGTCGAAGACGATCGAAGCCTGCCAGAAGGCGTGGCTGCGCGGCCCGATCAGGCCGGGATTGCCTTCGAGCCAACCGCCGTCGACATGGGTCCAGGTCTTCGAGAATTCCGCCATCGCGCCCTCCGGAAGCATCGCCACGGAACACCGCCCGCGACCGACCGTCAACGGCCCGCGGCGTCCCCGCCGGCCGTCCGATCACTCCGCCAGCGCGGCGAGGATGCGCGCCCAGCTGCGCGTGCCTTTGTGGAAGCTCTTCAGGTCGTATTTCTCGTTGGGCGAATGTACCCGGTCGTCGTCGAGCCCGAAGCCGACGAGCAGCGAGTCGAGCCCGAGCATGCGCTTGAAGTCGCCGACGATCGGGATCGAGCCGCCCGAACCGATGGTGACGGGCGGCACGCCCCATTCGTCCTGCAGCGCCGACTTCGCCCTCACGAGATCCGGCATGTCGAAGGGCAGCGCGATGGCGCGCGAACCTTTGTGCTTGATGAACTCCACCGAGCAATCCGCCGGAACCCGCGCCCGCACGAAGGCCTTGAACGCGTCGCTGATCCTCTCGGGATCCTGATCGTCCACGAGACGGAACGAGACCTTCATCGAGGCCTTGCCCGCGATGACGGTCTTCGCGCCCTCGCCCGTATAGCCGCCGATGATGCCGTTGACGTCGCAGGTCGGGCGCGACTGGATCTGCTCGATCAGCATCCGCCCCTTCTCGCCCGCGGGATTCTTCAGTCCCACCTGACCGAGGAATTCCTCGGGGGTGAGGTTCAGCGTCTTCCACTGTTCGAGCACCTGTGTCGGCGTCTCGCGCACGCCGTCATAGAAGCCCGGCAGCGTGATCCTTCCGTCGGCGTCGTGCAGATCGGCGATGACGCGGCCGAGCACGCGGATCGGGTTCATCGCCGCGCCGCCGAACAGGCCGGAATGCAGGTCGCGGTCGGCGCAGGTGACGATGACCTCCTCATAGACCATGCCGCGCAGCGACGAGGTGATCGCGGGCGTGTCCTTGTCCCACATGCCCGTATCGCAGACGAGCGCGACGTCGGCCTTCAATTCCGCCTTGTTGGCCGCGACCCATTCGGGGAGGTTCTTGGAGCCGTCCTCTTCCGCGCCCTCGATCAGGAGCGTGAGGCCGACCGGCAGCGAGCCCGTGACCGCCTTCCATGCGCGGCAGGCTTCGACGAAGGTCATCACCTGACCCTTGTCGTCGCAGGCGCCGCGCGCGGAGATCACCTTCCGGCCGTCCGGCAGCGTCGCGATGCGCGGCTCGAAGGGCGGCGTCTCCCACAGATCGAGCGGATCGACCGGCTGGACGTCGTAATGGCCGTAGAACAGGGCATGCTTGCCCGCGCCTTTCGGAGATTTGCCGAGCACGACGGGATGCCCGCCCGTCTCGCGCAGCCCCGTCTCGAAGCCGATGGTGCGCAGGTCCGCCGCGAGCCATTCCGCCGCCTTCCGACATTCGGCCGCGAAGGCGGGATCCGTCGAGATCGACCGGATGCGCAGCCAATCGAAGAGCCGCGCGATCGAGGAATCGAGATCGGCGTCGATCTTGGCGAGGACGGAATCGAGCTGGGACATGGAGACCTCCGGAATCGAGCGCCGAAGGTCGCGCGGCCCGCTGCCGGGCGCAAGCGCGGCGGGCGCAGACCTCCTCTACGGGGAGGGGTGCGTTCCTTGACGCCGTCATGCCCGCGTCCGCGGGCATCCACGTCTTTCTCGCGGGCGGAAGGCGTGGATGGCCGGGACAATCCCGGCCAAGACGATTTCAGGGATGAGGCGCTGCGCCCCTTACTCCGCCGCCGTCTTCTGCGCGTAGCCGAGCCGGCCGTTCAGCTCGTCGAGCAGCTTCGAGGCCGCATCCGCGATCACCGTGCCGGGCGGGAAGATCGCGCTCGCGCCCGCCTTGTGGAGCGCCTCGAAATCCTGCGGCGGGATCACGCCGCCGACCACGATCATGATGTCCGGACGCCCCGCATCCGCCAGCGCCGCCTTCAATTCGGGAACGAGCGTCAGATGGCCCGCCGCGAGCGAGGACACGCCGACGATATGCACGTCGTTGTCGACCGCCTGCCGCGCCGCTTCCGCCGGCGTCGCGAAGAGCGGCCCGATGTCGACGTCGAAGCCGAGATCGGCGAAGGCCGAGGCGATCACCTTCTGGCCGCGGTCATGCCCGTCCTGGCCCATCTTGGCGACGAGGATGCGCGGCCGACGGCCGTCGTTCTCCTCGAAGGCCTCGACCTGCGCCTGCACGCGCTTCACCGCGTCCGACATGGCCCCGACCTCCCGCTTGTAGACGCCCGAGATCGAGCGGATCTCCGCGCGATGCCGACCGAAGACCTTCTCCAGCGCCATCGAGATTTCGCCGACGGTCGCCTTGGCCCGCGCCGCCTTCACCGCGAGGTCGAGCAGGTTTCCGTTCCCCCTCGCGCCTTCCGTCAGCGCGTCGAGCGCGGACTGCACCTCCGCCTCGTTCCGCTCGGCGCGCAGGCGCTTCAGCTTCTCGATCTGCTGCGCGCGCACGGAGGAATTGTCGACCTTGAGCACGTCGATCGGCCGCTCGTCGGTCGGGCGGAACTTGTTCACGCCGATGACCGACTGATGGCCCGAGTCGATGCGCGCCTGCGTCTTGGCCGCGGCCTCCTCGATGCGCAGCTTCGGAATGCCCGCCTCGATGGCCTTCGCCATGCCGCCGAGCGTCTCGACCTCTTCGATATGAGCCCAAGCCTTGGCCGCGAGTTCCGCCGTCAGCCGCTCGACGTAGAAGGAGCCGCCCCACGGGTCGATGATGCGCGTCGTGCCGCTCTCCTGCTGGAGGAAGAGCTGCGTATTGCGCGCGATGCGGGCCGAGAAGTCCGTCGGCAGCGCCAGCGCCTCGTCGAGCGCGTTGGTATGCAGCGACTGGGTATGGCCCTGCGTCGCCGCCATGGCCTCGATCTGCGTGCGGATCACGTTGTTGAACACGTCCTGCGCCGTCAGCGACCAGCCCGACGTCTGCGAATGCGTGCGCAGCGGCAGGGACTTCTCGCTCTGCGGGTCGAAGCCCTTCACGAGCTTCGTCCAGAGCAGCCGCGCGGCGCGGAGCTTGGCGACCTCCATGAAGAAGTTCATGCCGATCGCCCAGAAGAAGCTGAGCCGCGGCGCGAATTGGTCGACCGAAAGCCCCGCCGCGATGCCCGCGCGGATATATTC